>JBOGDE010000068.1:0-19871 GCA_050701695.1 Micromonosporaceae bacterium | reverse complement strand
GAGGAACCCCCGGTGGAGGATCCCGTGCCGCGCGCCCGGCGGCGCGACGCCCGGGCCGGGGTGCTGATCGGGCTGCTGGTGGGGGTGCTGGGGTTCGGGCTCGCGGTCCAGCTGCGCAGCACCCAGACCGACTCCACCCTGGCCTCGGCGCGGCAGGAGGACCTGGTACGCATCCTGGACGACCTGGACGGCCGCAAGGAGCGGCTACGGGACGAGATCGGCTCCCTGGAGGACCGCAAGCGCCAGCTGAACTCCGGTGCGGAGGGGCGCGCCGCGGCGCTGGAGGAGGCCCGCCGGCGCGCCGACGAGCTGGGAATCCTCGCCGGCACCCTGGTGGCCGAAGGCCCCGGGCTGGAGATCAGGTTCCAGGCCGGCGCGAAGCCGTTGAAGGCCGACAAGATCCTCAACGCGGTGGAGGAGCTGCGCGGCGCCGGGGCCGAGGCGATGCAGATCGAGGGCGCCAACGGCACCGCGGTGCGGATCGTGGCCTCGACGTACTTCCTGGACAGCGGCGCGGATCTGGAGGTGGACGGGGAGCGGTTGACCGCGCCCTACACCGTCACCGTGATCGGGGATCCTCGCACCATGCGGACCGCGTTGGAGATCCCGGGAGGGGTCGTCAGCGAGGTCTCGAAGGACAACGGTACGGTCACTGTGCACGAACGGGATCAGGTGACCGTCTCCGCGGTGCGGCAGGTGGACCCACCCGAGTACGCTCGCCCGACGTCGTAACAGCCACCTCGACGCGTACGCGTCGCGCCAGAGAGGACAGCGTGGTGATCCCTGAGGAGCTTCGGTACACCGCGGAGCACGAGTGGGTACGCACCGGTGACGGTGCCGCGGTGAGAATCGGCATCACCGACTACGCACAGGACGCCTTGGGCGACATCGTGTACGTCGACCTCCCCGAGGTAGGCGACGCGGTGACCGCGGGGGAGCGGTTTGGTGAGGTCGAGTCCACCAAGAGCGTCTCGGACATCTACGCCCCCTTGGACGGCACCGTGACCGCCGTGAACGACAAGCTGTCGAAGAAGCCGGAACTGCTCAACACCGACCCGTATGGTAAAGGTTGGCTGGTCGAGATCGAGCCGGCTGATGCGGCGGCGTTGGGTGGCCTGCTCGACGCGACGGCGTACACGGCGCTCACCGAGACCGCGTGAGGGCGTTCGTGGAGTACGCCGGAAGCGAGGTCAGCGCGCCTGGTTGACCCCTTGTTTCAGCGCTGGCTAGGCTCGCCCGGTCGACTGAGAAGCGAACGGGTTGGCGTCGAAGACTCGTTGAGTGGCGCGGGAGGCGTACGTCTTGCTGGTTGCAGTCACTGCCCGTCCGCGTCCGATGACCTGGACGCTTACCGATACAACCCTTGAGGTGGTCCGATGACGCGCCCCGACGACGAGTACCCTCCGCTCGACGTCACGTCGACGATGAACCTGGGAGCACTCGACGAGATCCTCGGCGAGGGCTCCGACACCGACGTGGTGCCGAGCCGCATCGCCGGCTCGCTGCCGCCCGGCACCGCCCTGCTGGTGGTACGCCGTGGCCCCAACGCCGGCGCCCGGTTCCTGCTCGACCATGACGTGACGACAAGTGGCCGGCACCCGGACAGCGACATCTTCCTGGACGACGTGACGGTCTCCCGCCGCCACGCCGAGTTTCATCGGGAAAGTTCCGCCTTCACCGTCCGAGATGTCGGTAGCCTCAATGGTACGTACGTCAATCGGGAACGGGTGGAGACCGCGACCCTGAGCAGCGGCGACGAGGTGCAGATCGGCAAGTTCCGGCTGGTCTTCATCGCCGGGCCGCGACCCGAGTAACGGGCGCGGCCTGACCAGCGGGTTCGGGTCCGGCTGACGGTCGCGATCGGCGCACCGCGGGAGGGGGATGCGGCAGTGACGCAGTCGGGAGCCTCGTCCGCGGCCGCTGCCCACGACGCGCCGATGAGCATCGGTGAGGTGCTCGCCCAGCTGCGCGCGGAGTTCCCCGACGTGTCGATCTCGAAGCTGCGCTTCCTGGAGTCCGAAGGGCTGGTCGAGCCGCGGCGTACCGCCGCCGGCTACCGCAAGTACTCCTGGGACGATGTCGCCCGGCTGCGGTTCGTGCTGACCGCACAGCGGGACCACTACCTGCCGCTGCGGGTGATCCGCGAGCAGTTGGAGGCGATCGACCGGGGCGAGCTGCCGCAGCCGGCTCCCGGTACCCCGCGGTGGGGTCCGGCGCTGACCGCGGTGGACCGGCTGCCGACCGCCGAGGACTTCTCGACCGCCCCGGCGGACGCCCGGCTCTCCCGCGCGGAGCTGCTGGAGCAGGCGCAGCTCACCGAGGAGGAGCTGCGCGATCTGGAGCAGTACGGGCTGGTCACGATGCGCCGTGGCGGGTTCTACGACGGCACCGCTGTCGAGGTGGCGAAGATCGCCACCGAGCTGGCGCGGTTCGGTCTGCAGCCCCGGCACATGCGGTCCTACCGGGCGGGCGCGGACCGGGAGGTCGGCCTGATCGAGCAGGTGATCAACCCGCTGGTACGGCAACGCGATCCGCAGGCCCGCGCCCGCGCCGAGGAAGTGGTCAGGGAGCTCGCGGCGCTGTCGGTACGGCTGCACACGGTGCTGGTACAGGCGGGGCTGCGCGAGACGCTGCGGGGCTGACTCCGACGGCGAACCGCCGCTCGCTGACGCGACCGTGGGGCAGCGGCCCGTGTACCGTGCAATGAGAGTGGCTTTACAGCGACGAAGCGCGACGGAGGCGGCGGTGCGCGATGTGAGCGTGGTCGGGGTGCGGGTCGAGTTGCCGACCAACCAGCCGATCGTGCTGCTCAAGGAGGCCGCCGGGGAGCGTTACCTGCCGATCTGGATCGGAGCGGTGGAGGCGACCGCGATCGCGTTCGAACAACAGGGCATGAAACCGGCCCGGCCGTTGACCCATGACCTGCTCAAGGACCTGCTGACCGCGCTCGACGCGGAGCTGCAGGTGGTGGAGATAACCGAGCTCAGGGAGAACGTCTTCTACGCCGATCTGGTGATCGGTGAGAAGGTGCGGGTCTCTGCCCGGCCCAGTGACGCGATCGCGTTGGCGCTGCGCATCGGGGCACCGATCCGGTGTGCGGAGAAGGTGCTCGACGAGGCCGGCATCCTGATCCCGGACGAACAGGAGGACGAGGTGGAGAAGTTCCGCGAGTTCCTCGACCAGGTGAGCCCGGACGACTTCGCGAGCTGACTCGGCAGGCCCCGGTCGTCCGGCGTGTCGGATACCCAACCCGCCGTACGACCCTCAAGTCGAGGTATAGAGTTCGCGGTGTCAGCAGGGCGGGGAGGTTGCCGCAGTGGAGAAGCCGCCAACCGATGTCGAGCAGGCAGCGTCACCCGAGTTGGCGCAGTCACCTGAGTCGGCGGAGTCACCGGTTCAGGGAGTGCTGTTCGATCAGCGTGTCGGGCCGTCCGACGATGCCGCGACGGGCTACCGCGGTGTCACCGCGTGCAACGCCGCCGGGATCAGTTACCGCCAGCTGGACTACTGGGCGCGTACCGGCCTGGTGGTGCCGAGCGTACGGATGGCGGCCGGTTCCGGGAGCCAGCGCCTCTACTCGTTCCGCGACATTGTGGTGCTCAAGGTGGTCAAGCGGCTGCTGGATGCCGGCGTGTCGCTGCAGAACATCCGCAAGGCGATCGATCAGCTGCGCGCCCGGGGCATCGAGGACCTGGCGCGGATCACCCTGATCTCTGACGGCACCACGGTGTACGAGTGCCGTTCCCCGGAAGAGGTCGTGGACCTGTTGCAGGGCGGCCAGGGCGTGTTCGGCATCGCCATCGGCGGCGCGTTCAAGGAGATCCAGGGTTCGCTGGCGCACCTGCCCGCGGAGTCCGGCGCCGAGGACACGCCGGCGCCGGCGGCGTACGACGACGAGTTGTCGGCTCGCCGCGCCCGCCGTAGCGCCGGCTGAGCACCGTAACCCCGGACAGCGCCGTAACGGTCAGCTGAAGAGCGCGAAGTACACCCCGATGTGGTGGCAGATCGCCGCGACCAGGGTGCACGCGTGGAACACCTCGTGGTGGGCGAAGGTCCGGGGCCACGGGTTCGGCCATTTCACCGCGTAGCACAGGGCCCCCAGGCTGTACGCGGCGCCGCCGGCCACCAGCAGCACCAGCACGGTCACCCCGCCCCGGGCGAGCACGTCGGGGACCACCGCGACCGCGGTCCAGCCCAACGCGATGTAGATCGGCACCGACAGCCAGCGCGGCGCGTGCGGCCAGCCCAGTTGCAGCACCATCCCGGCCACGGCGCCGCCCCACACCACGGTCAGCAGCACCGCGGCGGTCGGCGCCGGCAACAGCAGCAGGCAGTACGGCGTGTACGTACCGGCGATCAGCAGGAAGATCGCGGCGTGGTCCAGGCGGCGCATCACCGCGTACCCCCGGGGTCCCCAGAACCGGCGGTGGTACAGCGCGCTGACCCCGAAGCAGAGCGAGATGCCCAGCGAGTACACCACGGCGGCGAGTGCTGCGGTGCCGCTGACCAGCGCGGCGAGCGGGATCAGCACCGCCGAGCTGATGACGGCGACGATCACGCCGTACAGGTGCAGCCATCCCCGCATCCGGGGACGTGTGTCGGGGATGGGAGTGGTCGCGGGTTCGATCGTCTGCAGGCTCACGGCACCTAGGTTACGGAACCGTAGGTTAGCTGTCTGCGCTGATGAGAGCGGCGTCACGAACCCGGCCGCGGCTCGTCGGTACGGGCGGCACCGTCCAGACCTGGTAGCGTTTGCGGTAGCCGGCTATCCGTACGGGAGAGACCACCCGGTAACCAACCGGGGCGGCGCCGAAGGGGCAAATCCTCCCCGGAACCTCTCAGGCAAAAGGACCGTACGGGCAGGCGCCTCTGGAGCGCAGCGTGGGTGATCCGCGGGGGCAGGACACCCGGGAGCTGACGACAGAGGGGGAGGACCGCTCACAACTTTGGGCATACCGCCCGATATCCGGAGCAGAGTCCTTGGAGCTGCCATGACTGACCGGCCCGTCACCACATCACCCCGCGCCACGAACCCCGGTCCGCCGGTGCCGTTCGCGGGGCGTCACATCGGCCCGTCCACTGAGGATCACCAGCGGATGCTGGAGACCGTCGGCTACACCTCCGTCGAGGAGCTGATGGACGCGGCGATCCCGGAGGCGATCCGGGCGTACACCCCACTGGGGTTGCCGACCGCGGCGAGTGAGGCCGAGGCGATCGGTGAGCTGCGCGCGCTGGCGGCCCGCAACCGGGTGATGGTCCAGATGATCGGGCTCGGCTACTACGGCACCCACACCCCGCCGGTGATCCTGCGCAACGTGTTGGAGAACCCGGCGTGGTACACCGCGTACACCCCGTACCAGCCGGAGATCAGCCAGGGCCGCCTGGAGGCGCTGCTGAACTTCCAGACCGTGGTCTCGGACCTGACCGGGCTGCCGGTGGCGAACGCCAGCCTGCTCGACGAGGCGACCGCCGCAGCCGAGGCGATGACCCTGGCGCGGCGGGCCAGCAAGGCCAAGAGCGACGTGTTCCTGGTCGACACCGACACCCATCCGCAGACCCTCGCGGTGATCTCCACCCGCGCCGAGCCGCTCGGCATCGAGGTGAGGCCGGTCGACCTGAGTGGCGGCGCGCTGCCCACCGACGCCGGTGACTACTTCGGGGTCCTGGTGCAGTATCCGGGTTCGTCGGGGCGCGTGGCAGACCACGCCGGCATCGTCGAGCAGGCCCACGCCGCGGGTGCGCTGGTGGCGGTCGCCGCCGACCTGCTCGGCCTGTGCCTGCTCCGCGCGCCCGGTGAGGCCGGCGCGGACATCACGGTGGGTTCGGCGCAGCGGTTCGGCGTACCGATGGGGTTCGGGGGTCCGCACGCCGGCTACATGGCGGTACGCACCGGGCTGGAGCGGATGCTGCCCGGCCGTCTGGTCGGGGTGTCGAAGGACGCCGACGGGGCGAAGGCGTACCGGTTGGCGTTGCAGACCCGCGAGCAGCACATCCGCCGCGACCGCGCCACCAGCAACATCTGCACCGCGCAGGTGCTGCTCGCGGTGATGGCCAGCATGTACGCGGTCTACCACGGCCCGCAGGGGCTGCGGCAGATCGCCGGCCACACGCACCGGATGGCGGCGGCGCTCGCGGCCGGGCTGCGCGAGGCGGGCGTCGAGCTGGTCCACGAGCACTTCTTCGACACGGTACGGGCCCGGGTGCCCGGCAGGGCCGGGGCCGTGGTCGGCGCCGCCCGGGAGGCCGGGATCAACCTGCACCTGGTCGACGCCGACACCGTACAGGTGGCGTGTGACGAGACCACGCTGATCGGCGAGGTGCTCGCGGTGCTGCGGGCCTTCGGGGTCTCCGGCACCGGGGTCGCCGAGTGGGAGGACGACGCGCCCGACGCGTTGCCGCCGGCGCTGCGGCGTACCTCGGAGTACCTGACCCACGAGGTCTTCAACACCCACCGGTCGGAGACCTCGATGCTGCGCTACCTGCGGCAGCTGGCCGACAAGGACTACGCACTGGACCGGGGCATGATCCCGCTCGGGTCCTGCACCATGAAGCTGAACGCCACCACGGAGATGGAGCCGGTCACCTGGCCGGAGTTCGCCAGCATCCACCCGTACGCTCCGGCCGACCAGGCCGCCGGGTACGCCCAGCTGATCGGTGACCTGGAGCGGTGGCTGGCCGCGGCCACCGGCTACGACGCGGTGTCGCTGCAGCCCAACGCCGGCTCCCAGGGCGAGTTGGCCGGGCTGCTGGCGATCCGCGCGTACCACGCCAGCCGCGGCGAGACCGAGCGGGACGTGTGCCTGATCCCGTCCAGCGCCCACGGCACCAACGCCGCCAGTGCGGTGATGGCCGGGATGCGGGTGGTGGTGGTCGGCTGCGACGAGTACGGCAACGTCGACATCGCCGATCTGTCCGCCAAGCTCGACGCGCACGCCGGCAGGGTCGCGGCGATCATGGTGACCTACCCGTCCACCCACGGGGTGTACGAGAGCGGCATCACCGAGCTGTGCGAGAAGATCCACGAGGCCGGCGGCCAGGTCTACGTCGACGGTGCCAACCTCAACGCCCTGCTTGGGTACGCCAAGCCCGGCGAGTTCGGTGCCGATGTGTCCCACCTCAATCTGCACAAGACCTTCTGCATCCCGCACGGCGGCGGTGGCCCCGGGGTGGGCCCGGTGGCGGTGCGCTCCCACCTCGCGGAGTTCCTGCCAGGGCACCCGGCCAACGGACACACCCCGGTCGGTCCGGTTTCGGCGGCGCCGCACGGCTCGGCGGGGATCCTGCCGATCTCGTGGGCGTACCTGCGGATGATGGGCCCCGATGGGCTCACCCAGGCCACCGGTACGGCGGTGCTGGCCGCCAACTACGTCGCCGCCCGGCTCCGGGAGCACTACCCGGTGCTCTACAGCGGCAACAAGGGTCTGGTGGCCCACGAGTGCATCCTGGACCTGCGCGGCATCACCAAGCAGACCGGTGTCACCGTCGACGACGTGGCGAAGCGGCTGATCGACTACGGCTTCCACGCCCCGACGATGTCGTTCCCGGTCGCCGGCACCCTGATGGTGGAGCCGACCGAGAGCGAAGATCTCACCGAGCTGGACCGGTTCTGTGACGCGATGGTCGCGATCAAGGGTGAGATCGACCGGGTGGTGGCGGGGGAGTGGAGCCACGACGGCAGTCCGCTCGCGAACGCGCCGCATACCGCTGAGGTGGTCACCGCCGACGACTGGGCGTACCCGTATCCGCGGCGGGTCGCGGCCTACCCGTCGGGGTCGACGGAGGCGAAGTACTGGCCGCCGGTACGGCGTATCGACGGCGCGTACGGCGACCGCAACCTGGTGTGCGCGTGTCCGCCACCGGATGCGTTCGAGTGAACCTGCCGGCGGCGGGAGCCCGGTCCGGCAGGCGCCGGGCCGGCCTCAGCTGCGGGTCAGGCGGCCGAGCCGTGTACGGCGGGGCCGCGGTGGGGTGCGATCATGCTGCCGTCGGGCAGCAGCTCGCCGGTGTCTTCGAAGATGATGACGCCGTTGCAGAGTCGACTCCAGCCCTGTTCGGGGTGGGCAGCGACGACTCGTGCGGCCTCCCGGTCAGGGGCGCCGGCGTCAGGGCAGGTGGGGTGGTGCTGACACATCAGTGGGTCTCCGGGATTAGGGTGTGCTCGGATTCACACACCGCTACACGCCATAGTGACGCGCGCTATCAAGTTGAACGAGCCCCCACGCCGCGGGTAACGACTGAAATCGTCCATTAGGATGAAAACTTCCCGGCATCGTGACCGTTCTGTTGCCATCGGTTTCCCTGGCCAGCCGCCCGGGTGCCGGGGCCGGGTCACCGAGCGCGCCCGTCTCGAGTGGTGGGTCGGTGAGCCGGGCGAGCCCGGCAGCCTGATCGAGGACATGCTGCGGCGTCACAACCTGCTCCTGCCGGATCTGGCGGGCATGCCGCCGGGCGGCTGTGACCCGGCGGCGGCGGGCAGCCGATGCGGCGCGGCCGTACTGGTGTCGACCGCGGCGTGCAACCTGCTCGCCGGGCGCCCCGCCGGACCGGCGAGCCCGGCGCCCGGAGTGCCGGACGTCGCCGTCGTGGTGTACGAACACGCCCCGCCGCCGACACCGCTGTGGCACCCGGTGCGGCCGCCGCGGCTCGGTCCGTGGCGGCCCTCGTGGCGTACCAGCGACCACGCCGCCGCGGTACGCGAGGTCCGCCGCGCGATCAGCCGCGGTGACGTCTACCAGGTCAACGTGGTCGGGCACTGGAGCGCGGCGTACCACGGGGATCCCACCGGCGCGCTGGCCGCGGTCGCGGGGCTGCCCGGCGCCCGGTACGCCGGCGCGATTCAGGGCGACGGCTGGGCGGTGGCCTGCGCGTCACCGGAGGCACTGGTGACCGCCGAGGCGGGCCGGGTCGAGACGAGGCCGATCAAGGGCACTCGGGTCGCCACCCCCGCCGGCCGTGCCGAGCTGCTCGGCTCGGCCAAGGAACGCGCCGAACACGTGATGATCGTGGACCTGGAACGCAATGACCTGTCCCGGATCGCGCGCACCGGCTCGGTACGGGTCACCGAGCTGTTCGGGATCCGGCGCTGGTGTGACCTGTGGCAGGCCGAGTCGGTGGTCACCGCCGAGCTCGCCCCGCACATCGGGCTTGCGGAACTGCTGCGGGCGCTGTGCCCCGGCGGTTCGGTCACCGGTGCACCCAAGCTCGCCGCGATCGACCAGATCGCCGCTCTGGAGCCGGTCGGGCGCGGACCCAGCATGGCCGCGATCGGGTACGTCACCCCGTACCGGATCGACGTCGGGCTCACGATCCGTACGGTGGCCTTCGACGCGGGCGCCGTACACCTGTGGGCCGGTGGTGGGATCACCTGGGACAGCGACCCGGCCAGCGAGGTGGCCGAAGCGGCGGCGAAGGCCGAGCCGCTGATGGCGACGCTGGCGGCCACCGCGGCACCACGCCGGGTCGCGGCCACCAGTTGAGCCAGGAGCGGGCTCCTATGCGTTGAACAGCGCGGTGATCAGCAGCGATTCGATGTCGGTCTCGAACTGGGCGTGGTAGAAGCGCCCCTGGCCCACCGTCGCGAGCTTCTGCAGGGAGGCGACATCTGCGCCGGCGCCGTAGCCGATGGTGATCAGGTGCACCGGCCGTTTCGAGTTCGCCTTCGCGTCGAGCTTCGCGGTGACCTCCCGCAGGTCCAGCCGGGAGCCGGAGTCCTTGCCGTCGGAGATCAGCACCACCAGGTTGGCGGCGTTCGGCGTGAACCGGTCGAGCACGTGCTGGTACGCCGCACTGGCGGTGTCGTACGTACCGGAGGTGTCGGAGTCTTCGCTGGTCAGCTCATCGATCTCGGCCTTGAGCAGCTCCCGGCGGCTCACCCCGCCCTGCTTCTCGGTGAGCGGCCCGAGCGAGGTCAGCTCGGCGTGGTGGGCGTCGCCGTCGAGTCGTGACGAGTACGCCCACAGCCCGGCCCGCGCCTTGTCGCCGAGCAGATCCACGGCGCGTGCCGTGGCATCACGCACGATCCCGGTACGGTCCTCGGAGGTGCCGCGTACCTGCGATGACATCGACGAGCTGACGTCGACCACGAACAGCACATTGGTGGGACGGTTGGACGCCACCCAGCTCGCCACCGTCAGGCTCACCGAGTCCGGCGCCAGCACCGCCCGGGGCAGCGTGTCCAGGCTGGGCTGTACGCCGTAGCCGGCGGTGAGGTTGCCGCCCGCGGCCCGGTTGGGGTCCCGGAAGAAGCTGTCGAGGAAGGCTTTGCGGCCCTCGGCTCCACGCAGGAACGCCAGGAACATCCCTGCGGTCTTCTTGTGGACCGGCGTCGACCAGGACGCGTCCAGGGTGAGGTACGGGTAGTCGGCGTCGCTGGTGCCGTCTGTCGGATACACCGCCGCCAACGGGACCCTGGGGTTGTTCTCGTTGTACTCGCGGAGGTCCTTCTCCAGGATCGGGAACGCCGACAGGTACGGCAGCACCTGCTTGTCTCCGCCGGGGTCGCGTTTGCTCAGCTCGCCGACGATCGTCGCGGCGTCCTCGGCGTAGACGTTCATGCCGCGGCTGAGGCTGACCAGGGGTTGGCGTTCCTCGTTGGTGATACGGCCGTCGTCGTTGCCGTCCGCGATCGCCATCAGCGCGTGCAGCCCGGCGGTGGAGGTGACCGGGTTGATCATCCCGGTCTTGAACCCGCCCCACTCCGGGTGGCCGTGGCGGGCCCACTCCTGCTTGGCCTTGCCGGAGGCCAGGTCGGTGCCGAGCCGTTTCCAGGTCAGCGACGGCTTCGGCCAGCCGAGCGCCTTCGCCATCGGCATCGGCATTCCGATCACGGTGGGGGTACGCGCCAGGCTGGGCTGCCGGTCGGGGATGAGCTGGGCGGCTTCCTCGCGGGCGGCGGCCAGCTTCAGCCAGGCTGTGGAGTCGGGGATCCAGACGTGCGGCTGTGGCCCGTCGCGGCGGGGATTCCAGGTCGGCCCGAGCGACTGCGCCACCGCGGCGGAGCTCTTGCTCACCACCTTGACCGCCACGCACCGCTCGTCCACGGCGGGGGAGGTGTTGGCCCACCGGCGCGCCAGGTTGTCCAGCAGCCGGGCGAGGCTGTGGGAGGAGACGATGGTGGTCTGTTCCGGGGCACCGGAGCAGCCCCGGGTGGCCAGCCACGCGTACCCGGCTGAGACACCGGAGAGCAGCAGCACCGAGACGGTGGTGATCACGATCCACGGCGCGAGCGCGAGGCTGCGGCGCCGCCCACCCCGTCGGTGGGAGCGCACAGTGACCGCATCGCGGCGGCGTCGCACGGCTTCCCCTCCAGCGGTGAGACTCCGCGCCTGCGACGCGGAGTGATTTCGTGGGCCATCGGCGACTGTAGTCCTCTGGCGCACTGTTGGCAGGACCTCTTACGCGGTACGGCGTGGCCTGGTTCACTCACGAACCAGGTCACGCCGTACAAAAGGGATGGGCGTTCAGCCCTGGTGGACCGCCTGGATCTCCAGGTTGATGTCGATCTTGTCTCCGAGCAGCAGCTTGTCGCCCTCGAACGGAATGTTGAAGTCGATCCCGAACTCGTCGCGGCTGATCTGGGTACGGGCGGAGAAGCCGGCCCGTACGCCACCCCACGGGTCGCCGCTGACGCCGAGGAACTCGACGGCGAGCTCGACCGGGCGGGTCGCGTCCTTGATCGTGAGGTCGCCGGTAACCACGTAGTCGCTGCCCTGTTCGCGTACCCCGGTGGCGGTGAAGGACATGGTCGGGAAAGCCTCGGCGTCGAGGATCTCGGCCGACCGCAGGTGGCCGTCGCGCTGTTCGTTACGGGTGTCCACAGAGGCGATCGAGATCTCGGCGGTGGCGGTGGAGCCCGCCAGCTGCTCGGCGATCCGCACCTCGCCGCTGAAGTCGCTGAAGTTACCGCGGACCTTGCTCATCAGGTGGCGGACGGTGAAGCTGACCTCGGAGTGGCCCGGGTCGATACTCCAGGTCCCGGTGGTCAGGCCCGGCAGGACGGTGGCGGAAGCAGTGGTCATCTCAACCTCGCAGAAGTAGTAGAAGCTTCAACTAGTACGCTAGGAGTAAGCTGTTGAAGCATCAACTAATTCCAAGGATAAAGTGATCCACGTGACAACACGGTGGCTGACCGAGTCCGAGCAGGGCTCGTGGCGGGCGTACATCGAAGGCAGCCTTCGGCTCTACGAGCGGCTGGACCGGGAGCTGCGGGCCGGGCATGGCCTGTCCATGGCGGAGTACGAGATTCTGGTACGGCTCTCGGAAGCCCCGGAGCACCGGATCCGGATGGCGGAGCTGGCCGAGTCGGCCAATCAGTCCCGCAGCCGACTCTCGCACACCGTGGCCCGCCTGGAGCGCGCCCAGCTGGTGCTACGCGACACCTGCGAAGAGGACCGGCGCGGCGTTTTCGCGATCTTGACCGACGAGGGGTTCCGCCGGCTCGAAGAGGCGTCCCACACGCACGTGCGTGGCGTACGGGAGCATCTGGTCGACCTGGTGGAGGAGGCTGACCTGGCGGCGATCGGCCGGGGGATGGGTCTCGTCGCCCGCAAGCTCGGCCCGCCGTACTGAGGGCAGGGGTGCGCCGCCTACCGGCGCCCCGCTTCACCTAGCTACTTAACATAATGTGCATTATCGGCTAATCGGGTGGGGTGGGTTCGGCCCGAGACTCAGGCCCTGTCACGCCGGCTGGATGTTTCTGGGAATGTCAGCGGCCGACGTACTCCGCGAGGTGTTGACCGGTGAGGGTGGAGCGGGCAGCGACCAGGTCGGCGGGCGTGCCCTCGAAGACGATCCGGCCGCCGTCGTGGCCGGCGCCCGGGCCCAGGTCGATGATCCAGTCGGCGTGCGCCATGACCGCCTGGTGGTGCTCGATGACGATGACCGACTTGCCGGCGTCGACGAGCCGGTCGAGCAGTCCGAGCAGATGTTCGACGTCGGCGAGGTGCAGGCCGGAGGTCGGCTCGTCGAGGACGTAGATGCCGCCCTGCTCGCCGAGGTGGGTAGCCAGCTTGAGGCGCTGGCGTTCGCCGCCGGAGAGGGTGGTCAGCGGCTGGCCCAGGGTGACATAACCCAACCCCACATCGGAGAGCCGCTGCAGGATCTTGTGGGCCGCCGGGGTCCGCGCCTCGCCCGCGCCGAAGAACTCGTCGGCCTCGGTCACGGACATCGCGAGCACCTCGCTGATGTCGCGTCCGCCGAGGTGGTACTCCAGCACCGAGGCCTCGAACCGCTTGCCGCCGCAGTCCTCGCACGGTGTGGCCACCGTCTCCATGAACCCGAGCTCGGTGTAGACGACCCCGTTGCCCTTGCATTCTGGGCAGGCGCCCTCGGAGTTGGCGCTGAACAGCGCCGGCTTCACGCCGTTGGCCTTCGCGAACGCCTTGCGGATCGGGTCGAGCAGCCCGGTGTACGTCGCCGGGTTGCTGCGCCGCGATCCGCGGATCGCGCCCTGGTCGATCGCGACCACTCCGTCCTGGCCCGATACCGAGCCGTGGATCAGTGAGCTCTTTCCCGATCCGGCGACCCCGGTCACCACCGCCAGTACGCCGAGCGGGATGTCGACGTCGACGTCCTGCAGGTTGTGGAGGTTGGCGCCGCGTAGCTCCCGGACTCCGGACGGGGTGCGTACGGACGGCTTGAGGCGGGCCCGGTCGTCCAGGTGCCGCCCGGTCAGCGTGCCGCTCCCCCGCAGCCCGTCGACGGTGCCCTCGAACACCACCTCGCCACCGGCGGTGCCGGCGCGCGGGCCGAGGTCGACGACGTGGTCGGCGATCGCGATCACCTCAGGCTTGTGCTCCACGACCAGGACGGTGTTGCCCTTGTCGCGCAGCCGCAGCAGCAGGTCGTTCATCCGCTGGATGTCGTGCGGGTGCAGCCCGATGGTGGGCTCGTCGAACACGTACGTCACGTCGGTGAGCGAGGAGCCGAGGTGCCGCAGCAACTTGATCCGCTGTGCTTCGCCGCCGGAGAGGGTGCCGGACGGGCGTTCCAGGCTGAGGTAGCCGAGTCCGAGCTCCACGAACGAGTCGAGGTTGGCTCCGAGCCCTTTCACCAGCGGCGCCACCGACGGCTCGTCGAGGTTGCGGATCCACTCGGCCAGGTCGGTGATCTGCATCGCGCACGCGTCCGCGATGGTGATCCCCTTGATCGTCGAGGACCGGGCGGCCTCACTGAGCCGGGTCCCACCGCACTCGGGACAGGCCGCGAACGTGGCCAGCCGCTCGACGAAGGCGCGGATGTGCGGCTGCAGCGAGTCGACGTCCTTGCTCAGCATCGACTTGCGGATCTTCGGGACCAGGCCCTCGTAGGTGATGTTGATGCCTTTGGCCTTGATCTTGGTCGGCTCCTTGTGGAGGAGGTTGTGCAGCTCCTTCTCGGTGTAGTCACGGATCGGCTTGTCCGGGTCGACGAACCCCGACTCGCTGTAGGTACGCACCATCCAGCCGTCGGCGGTGTAGCCCGGGACGGTGATCGCACCCTGGTTGAGCGACTTGGAGTCGTCGTAGAGCTGGGTGAGGTCGATGTCGGAGACCGCGCCCCGGCCTTCGCAGCGCGGGCACATGCCGCCGTGGTAGACGACGTCGCGCACGATGGTCTTCTCGCCCGTGGCCGACGTCATCACCCCGCTCGCCTTCCGTGCCGGGATGTTGAACGAGAAGGCGATGGGCGGACCGATGTGCGGCGTACCCAGCCTGCTGAACAGCACCCGCAGCATGGCGTTGGCGTCGGTGACGGTGCCGACAGTGGAGCGCGGGTTGGCGCCCATCCGCTCCTGGTCGACGATGATCGCGGTCGTCAACCCTTCGAGGACGTCGACCTCGGGACGGGCCAGGGTCGGCATGAAGCCCTGTACGAAGGCGCTGTACGTCTCGTTGATCAGGCGCTGCGACTCCGCGGCGATGGTGTCGAACACCAGGGAGCTCTTGCCGGAACCGGAGACGCCGGTGAACACCGTGAGCCGGCGTTTGGGGAGCTCTGCGGTGACGTCCTTGAGGTTGTTCTCCCGCGCGCCCTGTACCCGGATCAGGTCGTGGCTGTCGGCGGTGTTCACCATGGGTTGCTGGGTGTCCGTCCTCGTGGCCATGCTTGCTGCTTCCCCTCTGTCAGACCCGCCAGGTGCCGTCGCGGCAGTCACCCAGCTTCCCACGTGAAGCCGTCGGGGTCGGTGAAGGGTGCCGCGGCGGTGTTGACGACCAGCCGGTGCGAACCGCCGCCGTCGGGCGGGACGCCGGCGTCCTTCGCCAGCGCGCGGCGCCCGTAGAGCCCCAGCTTGACCGGGCTGGCGGGGAGAGCGAACTCGACGTACTTGCGGCCGAAGCTCTTGCCCACGGTCAGACCGTGGTCGACGTAGAAGCGCTTGCTGGCGGCCACGTCGGCCGTACCGAGCAGCAGTACGATCTCGTCGATCTTCCGGGTGGCGGGGCCGGTGTCCTTCTTCTTCGCGGTCGCGATCTTCCAGATCGTCCCGTCCGGGGCCTGCACCACACCGCCGTAGCCCCAGAAGCTCTTCTTGACCGGCTTCAGTGACGTCGCGCCCGCGTCGAGTGCGGCGTCGACGAGCGCCTTGACGTCGGCCGGCTGGGACACCAGAAGCGACAGCGTGAACCCGCGGAAGCCGGTCGTCGGTGCGTCCGAGCCACGCAGGCGCACCGTGCCGTTCAACCCGAAGGCGTCGCTGTAGAAGCGCTCGGCGGCGGTGGGGTCGCCCACCTCGAGGGTGAGGGATTCGATGGAGGTCATGACGAGTCCTTTCAGGCACACGGCTCAGTTCACCTGCTGGATGCGGACGAGGTTGCCGGCGGGGTCACGGAAGGCGCAGTCGCGTACGCCGTAGGGCTGGTCGGTCGGCTCCTGGACGACCTCGGCGTCACGGGCCTGGATCTGTTCGAACGTGGCGTCGAGATCTTTGGTCGCGAGCAGGATCCAGCCGTAGGTGCCCTTGGCCATCATCTCCTCGATGGTGCGCCGCTCGTCGTCGGTGATGCCGGGGTCGGCGGCTGGCGGCGCCAGCAGGATGCGGGTGTCGGGCTGGTTCACGGGGCCGACGGTGATCCAGCGCATGGTGCCCTGTCCGACGTCGCTGCGGATCTCGAAGCCGAGTACGTCCCGGTAGAACGCCAGGGAGGCCTCTGGGTCGGAGTGCGGCAGGAAGCTGGTGTGAATGGTGATGTCCATGGGCATCACGCTATGTGCGTGCCGACGCCTGTGCTTCTCGATTCCTGACCGGTCTGGAGACCTTCTTCTCCACGCACGCGGGCAGCCCCGGCGTGCCGTTCACCGCTTGCCGCCGGTAGGCGCTGGGCGACATGCCGACCAGCTCGGTGAAGCGGGTGCTGAAGGTGCCCAGCGACGCGCAGCCGACTGCGAAGCAGACCTCGGTGACGCTGAGGTCGCCGCGACGCAGCAGCGCCATCGCGCGCTCGATACGCCGCGTCATCAGATAGCTGTACGGCGACTCGCCGTACCCGCGGCGAAACTCGCGGCTGAGGTGCCCGGCCGACATGTTCACGCCGCGGGCGAGTGCCTCGACGTCCAGCGGTTGTGCGTACTCCCGGTCGATCCGGTCGCGTACCCGGCGCAGCAGGGCGAGGTCACGCAGCCGCTGCGCGGTGGCGGGACTGCTGGTCACCTGCAGGATCGTGCCACGTCGTACCGGGAGTTGCCCAGCGCCGCCGCCGTCCCGGGGCCGGTGCGGCGATTTCACATACCGTTGGTAGGTACCGGCGGTACGTCATAGACTTTCGGGATGACAAAGCCGGTGCGATCGCGGCGCGACGAGTACTCCGACATCACCCGTCGTGCCCTGATCGACAGCGCGATGTCACTGATCGCGGAGCGTGGTTACGCGAGTACGTCGCTCGACGAGGTGACCGCCCGCGCCCGGGTCACCAAGGGCGCCCTCTACCACCACTTCCGAGGCAAGCGCGCGCTGTTCGAGGCGGTGTTCGACGCCAAGGAGCTGGCCGTGATCGCCGATGTCGCGGCGGTGATGCGGGAGCACTCCGAACCCATCGAGATGGTGCGGTCCGGTCTGGGCGTCTTCCTCGACAGCTGTCTGGATCCGGGTTACCAGCGGATCGTGCTGCAGGAGGGCCCGTCGGTGCTCGGCTACGAGCGGTGGCGGGAACGCGAGGAGCAGTACACGCTCGGCGTGGTACGCGGCGTGGTGGTCTCTCTGATCGACACCGGCGAGTACCCCGCGCTTCCCGTGGAGACGGTCACCAGGATGCTCTTCGGCGCGCTCGCCGCCGGCGCGTCGGCGATCGCGGGTGCGGTGAACAAGGAGCGGGTACGTGAAGAGGTGGAGTCCACCGTGATCCTGATTCTGGAGGGGCTGCGGCACACCCCCGCCGGGGTGGTACGGCGGCTGCGTCCGGTCTCCTCGGGGTCAGCTGAGTAGTACCGGCACCCCGGTTGAGCGCTGTGAGGCGCACCGATCGGGTCCTGCGGCTAGGATCCTTCGATCAATGAGTACTAATGAGGCGACGGGTGAGGTCGCCGTCCCCGAGGACGCGGTAGCGCGTGACGCGCCGGTGTGGCAGGCGCCGCTGCTGTGGCGGGTGCTGCTGCGGTTGGCCCGGATCGTCGCGCCGATCTTCTGCCGGCTTCGGGTGGTCGACGAGATCCCGCCCGAGCTGCGTGGTGGTCCGCTGATCCTGGCGAGCAACCACATCGGCACGTTCGACCCGATCGCGCTGGCCGCGGCGGCGGGGCGGATCGGGTTGGCGCCGCGGTTCCTGGCCACCGGCGCGCTGTTCCGGGCACGGGTGATCGGCACCGTACTGCGCCGGTGCGGCCACATCCGGGTCAACCGCCGCGACCGTTCCGCGGTGGAGGCGCTGGACTCCGCTGTCGGCGCGGTGCGGGAGGGGTCGGTGGTGGCCGGCTACCCGGAGGGGCGGATCACGCTGGATCCGGGGATGTGGCCGGAACGCGGCCGCAGCGGGATGGCGCGGCTGGCGCTGCGTACCGGGGTGCCGGTGATCCCGGTGGCGCAGTGGGGCGCCCACGAGGTGATGACCTGGGACGCACCGCACACCATGCTGGCGCGGTTGACGCTCTGCCTGTGGCGCCGCCCAGTGGTCTGGGTGCGGTTCGGGGCTCCGGTCGACCTGTCCGGGCTGGACGACGGGGTGCCCGGTGACGCGGTGCGGGCCACCGACCGGGTGATGGCGGCGATCGTCGAGCGGCTGCGGCCGCTGCGCGCCGACGAGCCGGTCCTCCCCCGCTACGTCGACCCGTACCGGCCGGTGTCGGACGCGCGTACCTTCCGGTGCGAGGTTCAGTCCCGGCTCTGACGCAGGTACGCCAGCACCGCTTCCCGGGTGGTACGCACCCCGAGCGCGGCCCGGGCCTGGGCGATGCGCCGGTTGGCGGTACGCAGTGACAGGAACTCCGAGGTTGCGGCGGCCGCAATGGTCTCGCCCGCGGCGAGGCGGGCCAGCAGGGCACGCTGCTCCTCGGTGAGCGGCAGGTCGTCGTCGCCCGCCTCGGTGGGTACGTCGTCGGCGTCGGTGCCGACCGGCCCGATCCGTGCCAGGTCGGCCAGCAGGGTGCGCCCCGGCTCGGACTCCGCGTCGGCGATCACCACCACCCCAGCGCCGCGTACGGCGGCGAGCACCGCGAGTTCGGCGGTCTGCAGGTCCGGCACCCGGCCGAAGAGCAGCAGTTGCTTGTCGCTGACGTCCCATGCCGGGTCGGGCAGCGCGAAGCCCTCCCGCGTCTTCCAGCCGTCCCGGGCGAGCCGGCGCAGCACCGAGGTGGCGTCGGTGGTGGTGCCGAGCAGGTAGCGGGGCGCGTTCATCCGGCGCCCCTGCTCTCGGTCGCCGCGCGGGACAGCCTCTCAGTGGAGTGGGTCATCCGAGTACCTCCAGGGCGCGGGCCGCGGCTTCGGTACGGGTGCGGGCGCCAAGCTTGCGCATGCCGGACCGGATGTGGGTCTCGACGGTTTCCCGGGAGATGCCGAGCAGGCCGGCGATCCGCCGGGTCGGTTCGCCCTGTGCGACCAGCCGCAGCACGTCGCGCTCGCGGTCGGTGAGGTCGTCGCCGGCGCGGGGGCCGCGGGTCTCCCGCCGTACCGCGTGACGGCGCAGGGCGCGCCGGATCCGGCCCAGCAGCACCACCAGACCGGACTCCTCGGCGATCCGCTCGGCTTCGATCAGCGGCGGTACGGCATCGTCGGCGTTCGCGGCGTGTACGCCGTGGGCGAGCAGGCAGCGGACCTCTTCGCGGCGGACCATCTCGTGCCAGGAGCTGGCCGCGGGGCGGAACTCCTCGGCTCGGGCGGGGTCGGTGAGCACCGCCTGCCAGGCCGCGAGGGTGGCGCGTACCGGTGCCAGTGCGTGCTCGGTCTGGTCGGTGTGGACATCCGCTCCGTCGTAGGCCGCCCATCGTGCGGTGATGTCGCGCAGGCCCTGGACCAGGCGGGTGTCAGTGGCCGCGCCACCGGGCACCGCGCGGTCGGGCTGTCCGTCCAGCCAGGCGGCCTCCCCGGCGACCCAGTCGAGCAGCGCGGCGATCGACGGAGGCGCGTTGCGGTGGCTGGTGAGCCGGGCCCGGGAGGCGGCCAGCAGGCCACCGTCGGCTTCGGCCAGGGACGCGGCGGCGACGGCGTAGCCCCGGGCCACGGTGGGCAGGGTGCGGTCGATCAGGTCCACCGCACGGCGTACCACTGAGTCGAGGGATTCGCCGCGCAGCGCGGTGCACCACAGCTCGGCGGCGAGGAAGCGGGTCTGCCAGCTGTAGGCGAGATCGGCGGCGCAGGCCTCGGCGGCGCGCTCGGCGGCCGAGGCGGCCTCGGCCAGCCTGCCGTCGGCGGCCAGGGTCTCCACCAGCAGCCAGGCGCTCCACCGGGCAGCCAGGCTGTCCCCCGC
>JBOGDE010000067.1:0-19951 GCA_050701695.1 Micromonosporaceae bacterium | reverse complement strand
CCGCTGAGCTGACCGGCCTGGCGCCGGCCGCGCTGCGCGGTGACCCGACCGCCAACATCCGGGGCGGCGCGGCGCTGCTCGCCTCGTACCAGCAGCACCCGTCCGACCACCCGGCCGACTGGTACGGCGCGGTCGCCCGCTACAGCGGCGCCACCGACACCCAGGCGGCCCGCGCCTACGCCGACGAGGTGTACGCGACGCTGCGTACCGGGGCGAGCCGCGTCACCGACGACGGCGAGGCGGTCACACTGGCACCGACTCCGGTGACGCCCGAGACCAGCCAGCTCGGCGGGCTCGGGCTTCGCGCCACTGACACCGCCGGCACGGACTGCCCGTCGGACATCTCCTGCGAGTGGATCCCCGCCCCGTACGAGCAGTACGGCCCCGAGCCCTGGGCGTACGGCAACCACGACGCCGCCGACCGGCCGAACAACCTGAAGATCAACTACATCCTGATCCACGACACCGAGACCAGCTACGCCAACACGCTGCGGCTGGTGCAGAACCCCCGGTACGTCTCCTGGCAGTACACGCTGCGCTCCAGCGACGGACACATCGCGCACCACGTCGACAACAAGCACGTCGCCTGGCACGCCGGCAACTGGTACTTCAACACCCACTCGATCGGGCTGGAGCACGAGGGCTTCGCCGCCCAGGGCACCTGGTACACCGAGGCGATGTACCGCACCTCGGCGAAGCTCGTGAAGCACCTCGCCGCGAAGTACGACATCCCGATCGACCGGCAGCACATCGTCGGGCACGACAACGTACCGGGGATCACCCCGGCGCGGGTGCCGAAGATGCACTGGGACCCGGGCCCGTACTGGGACTGGGCGCACTACTTCGCCCTGCTCGGCAAGCCCTTCAAGAAGACCGGCGCGCCGCGCTCCCACATGGTCACCATCAAGCCGGACTACGCCACCAACAAGCCGGCGTTCTACGGCTGCGACCCGTCCGCGCCGGCCGACCCGTGCCCGCTGCGCAGCTCCAGCTCGGTGATCCTGCGTACCGAGCCGCGCGACGACGCGCCCCTGCTCAACGACATCGGGCTGCGCCCCGACGGCTCACCGAACACGATGAAGGTCTCCGACATCGGCAGCCGGGTCGACTCCGGCATGCAGTACGCGGTCGCCGACGAACGTGGGGACTGGATCGCGATCTGGTATCTCGGCCAGAAGGGCTGGCTGCACAAGTCAGACACGCTGTGGGCGACCGGCCTGGTGGTCACCCCGAAGCCGGGCCGCGACACCATCCCGGTGTACGGGCGGGCGTACCCGGAGGCGTCGGCGTACCCGGAGCACGTGCCGGTGCAGCCGATCGTGCCGCTGCAGTACAAGATGCCGGCCGGGCAGTTCTACACCATGGGCATGTTCGTGGGCACCAACTACTACCGGGCGGTCACCCTCGACCCGACCAACCACACCGTGGTCAACGGCAAGGACCGCTACTACCAGATCCAGTACGGCCACCGCCTGATGTACGTACGCGCCGCCGACGTGATACTCACCGGCTCGCCGGTCGCGTAGCACCGACCCGACCGCCCCGCCGCCGGTCCCGGCCACCGCGGCGGGGCGGTCGCACGCCGACCGCGGTTCAACGGGTTGCCGACGTGGCGTCCGGGTCGCGCAGCTTCTCGCGTACGACATCCGCTTCGGCGTGATCCAGCTCCCCGAAGGTCTCCAGCGCCCTCTGCCAGGCCCGGCGAGCGGCCTCGCCATCTCCGGCCGCCGCGTACGACTCGCCCAGGTGGAGCAGGCTCAAGCCCACGTCGTACCGGGAACCCGTGGCCTGTGCCAGCTCCAGAGCCCGCTCGAGACACTCCACGGCCTGGCGATAGTCACCGAGCTTGTGATGCACGTAGCCGATGCTGTGCCAGGCATTCTCCTGGGTGTATTCGTCACCGCGCTCTTCGCTGAGTATCAGGGCCTTCCGGCATGCGGCGAGCGCCAACTCGTAATTGCCGAGCAGCGCGTTGTACCAGCCGATCGCGTTCAGCGCCTGAGCCTCGCCGACGTTCCCCGCCGCGAGCCGCGAGTATTTGAGGGCCCGCTCAGCGTGATGAACCGCCTCGGCATAGCGGTGCGTCAGCGCGAGCGCCCGCGCGATCCCGCGGTGGGCGCGGCCCCGGCCCGCGTGATCGCCGATCCGTTCGAAGATCCTCAGCGCATGCGCGAGTTGCTCGGCTGCATCCTCTGGCTGACCCCGCAGCCAGTGCACGTGCGCGAGGCCCTCGCGCATCTTCGCCTGCGCCTCGTCATCGCCCAGCCGGCGAGCCGCCTTGAGGCACGCGTTCTGCGCCACCACAGCGTCTTCCCAGTGACCCAGCCGCTCCCAGTACGTCCGCAACGTCCAGGCGAACTGCCACGCGTGGACATCGAAACCGCCGAGAGCCACCTCGTGGACGATCCGCATCAACACCGGGTACTCGTCGGTGAACCACGCCAGTGCACCGCCATCGGTGGTGAGCCGCTCGATCGCGACAGGAGGTGACGTCGCGGCCAAGGTGATCGATGCGCGATGTGGATTCATCAGCCTCGCGGCGTCGTACGCGACGGCGAGATAGTGGTCGTACATGCGCAGCCGGGCGGCGCCCCGGGAGGCGTCGGAATCCACAGTGGACGCCAGCTCGGCGGCGTACGCGCGGAGCAGGTCGTGGAAGCTGTAGCGCCCGCACCGGCTCGGTGATCAGGTTGGCCCACATCAGGTCGGCGAGCAGCGGGCGCACCTCCGCCGGGGAGCAGCCGGCCAGATTGGCGGCGACGACGGCCGAGATCTCCGGGCCGGGGTGCAGCCCGAGCAACCGGAACAGCTGAGCGGCATCCGGACCGAGCGTCCGGTACGACCAGGAGAAGACGGTACGCGGATCCAGCGGTCCAGGGTGTCGCGGGAATACGAGTGCTGCCCGCCGAACGGGCCGGCATGGGCGCCGGCGGCGATCGCCCGCACGACCCGCCCGCGCGCCTTCCTCGACAGGCCCGGATCCAGCGCAGGACAGATCAACTGGTAGCGGAACAACGCCACCTGCTGCGCCCGCTGCCGACGGGTGATGTCGTCCTGCTCGGGTGTGCTCACCACGAAAACCTCGATTCAGCAAGGGAAGGCCCAGCCGGGACCGGCCGGGCAGCGACCCTCGCGAGGATTCCGGGCAACCGCGCAGTGCGTCAGGGGCAACTCGTGTTGCGATCACTGCCAGGTTCATGCGGCGGCCAGCCAGGCGCGAGAAGCCGACCAGCCGAACACGCCACGGCGACCTGCCAGGCCGTCACCGGGCCGAGCACCCCGAGGCGACCGAAACGGTCGGTAACCGCCACGGTCGCCGCTCCCAACGCGGCCAGCACGTCACGCCACGGCGAACCCATCGACTTCGGCACCGGCCGGTCGACCCCGGCACGGCGGGCCACCTGCATCAAGTGCAGCCGGGTCGCCTCCAGACGCGTACCCATCACCCGCAGCCAGCCCCGCACCGTCGCCGCAGGCACCCGCAGCGTTCGCCCGATCCTCCGGTGTCCCGCGCCATCGGCGCGGGACAGCAGCGCCGCACCGATCACCTCAGCTGCGTACGCGCGCCGCACCAGCACCGTCACCGGCAGCAGCACATGCGTGATCTGGCACGCCCCGCAGCGGGCCCGTCGCGGCCGCATCACCCCAGCGACCCCCGCGCACCACACGCGGGCGCGCCCACCCCCACGGGTGCAACGTCCCAGGGCAGTCCGGGCAGACGATCTGCCCGAACACCAACCGGGATTCGACTCGAACCTCGTCAGCCTCTACCGTCACCAACGGGTGCCTCCGCGCATCCAGCACGGCCCTCCCGCGACGGTCCTCCACGACATGCAGCGGGAGGGCCGTAGTCATCTCGTCGCAAGCATTCTTCAACAAGCACGGCACAGTGACGGCGCCGACCACAAAGATCGACACACCGCCCAGGGGCTCACCCGACATCGGCAGCCTCAGCGAAGGACCCCGATCCCCACGTCGTCATCCAGAACGACGCTCAACACTCGACTGGCCAGGATTGCGGCAGGTCGCCGAACACCTCGCCGCGCGGCGGCGAGGGCGGAAACGGTCTCCGGCGCTGCGCCCCCAGGGACCGCCGCCCCCTGACACATAGTGTTAGTCGGGAACGCGGGGCACCTCACCGAAACCGCCGCTGACGTGCGCAAACACGGCTGCCAGGGTCGGCCGTTCACCCGCGCGCTCGTAGCCCGTAGAGCGCGCGGCCCAACGCGCGTCAGAACGACCGTTAGAACAACCGGCCCGCCCGTTCGGCCGTACGTTCACCCGAGGTCGACCCGACGAGCCACGTAGTGAACCTCGCACCCCACACAGCACAAAACCGCAGGTCAGGCCGCACCTCGACGGTCGCGTCCGAAAGGTGACTGATCTACGACCACCACACACCAACCCTACGGCCACGGCCCCCCAACCGCGGGCCGGCGCTGGCCGCGCAGCCCTCACCTACATAACGACAATTTCGAGGCCCAAATTGGAAAATCCGACATTCCGACCTGTGGCAAGAACAAGGCTATGGGTTGAGGCGGTTTGGTCCGCGGAACAGGAACGCGGCTTCGCGGATCGACTCAAGCCCAAGCATTGCCATCAGCACACGTCCGAGCCCCATCCCGAGTCCGCCGTGCGGTGGGCACCCGTACCGGAACGCGTTCAGGTAGTCCTGCATCGGTTCGGTGCTCATGCCCTTCTCTGCGGCCTGCTTGAGCAGCATGTCGTAGCGATGCTCACGTTGGGCGCCGGTGGTGACCTCCAAGCCTTTCCACAGCAGGTCGAAGCTGAGGGTCACGTCCGGCCGGTCTGTGGGCCGCATGTGGTAGAAGGGCCGGACGCTCGTCGGGTAGTGGGTGACGAACACGAACTCGTGCCCGGTCTGGTCCCCGATGTGCGCGGAGATGCGTCGTTCGCCCTCCGGGTCGAGGTCCTCCTTGACCCCTTCGGGGTCCCATCCACTGGCCCGCAGGATCTCTTGTGCCTCGGCCATGGTGATGCGCGGGAACGGTGTTCGCGGCACCGTCACCGCCACCCCGAAGTGTTCCTGGATTGCTTTCCCATGCAGGTCGGCGACTTTCGCGATGGCGTGCGCGAGCATCTGCTCCTCGAAGGTCATCACGTCCTCGACGTCGGATATCCAGGCCAGCTCCGCGTCGACCCCGGTGAACTCGGTGGCATGCCGCGAGGTGAACGAGGGCTCGGCGCGGAACACCGGCCCGATCTCGAAGACCCGGTCGATGCCGGCGGCGATCGCCATCTGCTTGAAGAACTGCGGCGACTGGGCCAGATAGGCGGAGCGGCCGAAGTAGCCGAGCTTGAAAACCTCGGCACCGGACTCCGAAGCAGTCCCCATCAGCTTCGGAGTGTGCATCTCGGTACAGCCTTCGGCGTACGCGTACTCGCGCATGCCCTGCTCAAGCGTGGTCTGCACGGCGAACAGCAACTGGGCGCTGGACCGCTTGCGCACATCCAGGAAGCGCCAGTCGAGGCGCTGCTCCGAACCTGTTTGCTCATCGATCGGCAGCGGGGCCTCAGCCCGGCTCAGGACCTCGACCGACTCTGGGATGATCTCCAGGCCGCCGAGCTTGACCACCGAGTTGTCGACGACACGGCCGACGATCCGTACAGCGGACTCGATGGTGAGGTGCTCAAGCTGTTCCTCCAACTCGTCGCTCTCTCCACCACGCTTGTGCGTTACCTGGGCCATGCCGGTGTGGTCCCGCAGGAGGACGAACTGCATCTTGCGCTGCAGGCGGAGGGTGTTGACCCAGCCTGAGATCGAAACTGTCTGGCCGACGTGTTCTCGCAGGTCAGCAACTAGTACACGGGTGGTTGAGTGGATCATCGCAGCCCTCCAAGGGCGTCGTCTCGATCCCTTGGGGGCGTGGGCGAGAAGGGTACTCGCGGTGCCACCACGCCTTCGCCACCGCCTGACGGCAGCGACCTCACTCGGGCCCGATTACGGGGGCGAGCCGGCGGGGCATTGGGCCAGGGCCGTTCCTCCCCGCGCTCAGGAGGGTCTTCACCTCGGGGCGCGAGACCGCCTTTCCAGCTACCGGCAGCTCTCTTGGCTCGCGTGGTCCTTCGGCTACTCGTCTCCGTCAACGCTTTCTCCCAATCATAGGGGCGGCGTCTGTCGGCCCAACCAACACACTGGCGATCTGCGGTGATCAGGTGGTGCGCCGGCCCAGCGGAGAGTCACCACAGTGCCCGGGGACGGCTGTCCCGGCATGTGCGTCAGTACTTCGCCGCCCGTAGGTCTTCCATCCATGCCCGTTCCGGGTGGGCGTCCCAGAACCCGCGCAGCACCTCCTCGCGACGGGCGTAGCTGCCTTGGTGACAGAGGCCACCGTGGGCGAGTGTGATGTTCATGGAGGGACCTTCGTCCCATCCGGTCACCCAATGCGGCGTCAGGAGATGGGACCACAGAATGTTTCCAGGTTCCATCCGGTCAGGCTGCCGTGGCGCGTCACCCGGGGCCGGTGGTCTCTCGGCGGCGATCATGCCGTTCGCGGCATCGTCGGGCGAGACAATCTGGTCGGGATTGACATAGCTATGGAACGTCTTGACCCCTTCGGCCTGTATCACGAGGCCGTGGGAACGATCGGTGTGGTACGTAGAGGACGCCCCGGGGCCGGACAGAAACACGTATGGGTTGATACGAAGCCAGGTGAAACCATGCTGCGACAAGTAGGTGCGCCACGGAATCATCACTTCTTCCGCGAACCCTTTGAACACGGTCGAATAAAAGCGGGGCAGGTTGAAATGGACCAGGCGAAATGGCCACTTTGCGACCTCATCAACGGGTGCGGTGCGGAACCGCGCAAGGTGTGCGGTGCGCACCGGCGCGGGTACGGTGTCGAGAATTGTGACACGTATCTCCGGGTCGTTGCGGAATGCATCGAGAACGTCGATCAGCCTAGGGGGCTGGTACTTGAAGGGGACGACGGAGGGGTCAATACGGAAATTCGGTGGGGTGTGCCAGCGGTTGAGGAATTGGTCGGTGCTGGTGATGGTGTCAGTCATCGGTAATCTCCCGGCAGATCGCGGCGCAGTCAATCCGTGTCCGGTCCTGCACGGGACTGCTGAAGTAGGTGTGGATCTGTTGGCGTGCAGCCCATACCGGGGGTCCTGTTTGCCCGTAGGGGCATCGGCGTAGCTGTCCCCCGGCGGACAGATAGGCGCGCGCCCCCGCCCGACACAGAGTTCCTGCGTCTTCCCGTTCGTACAGCTGCCGGATCTCCCACAGATGACGTGATGCGGCGGTCGTGGGCGGACAGTGACGACCAAGCGTCTCCGCATCCTGTTGCTGTTGGTTCAGATATTCGGTGAGGGTAAGACCTGCACGGTCACGCCCCACCTGATCCAGCAGAACCGGTGTCGCCTGGAGAGTGGCTGCGGCATCCTTGACGATCCTCGCGATCGTTGCACACTCCTCATCGGCGACCTTCCAGTAGGTGAGGTGAATGATCGGATGCCACGCTGCGGCTCCCCAGATCTTCAAGGCGCCGGCTGCTCCGAAAACGTCACGACGGGTGCCACCCAGGGCCATGGCACCTGCGGTGTCAGCGGAGATGGTTATGCTCTCCAGTTGACGCACGACGCCACCCACGTGCTCAATCTCCTGTCGGGTGCGGGCGGAGGTTACGATTGACACTCCCATTCCGAACTGGCGCGCTACCCGCACCAGGTCACGAAGGCGCGGATGATGGGCAGGCTCCCCACCGGTAAGGCACACACCTTCCACTCCCAACTCTTTGAGCCGTGACAGTCCGCGAGTGTAGGTGTCGAGCGCCAGGAACCCATGCCGGCGGTCAGCTCTGAAGCAGAACCCGCAGGCGACGGAACAATGCCCTGCGGTGCTAATCAGAGCCGAACGCGTGCTTATGGTGACTCCGTTCATTGAATACCTGTGCTGTCCCAGGCGGCTATCTCCACCGTGGTCTGGTAGAAGGAACACATCTGCGGGTCCGGCGCATCATCGACAAGCACCTGCTCGTTGCGGGAAGGGCCGCCGCACACCGCAAGGGCGGGGCAGACCTCACACGCCGGCACCGGCGCAACCTGTTTCGCCACTGCGGACATGCGGGAAGGGTCTTCGCGTAGCTCGTCAAGAGTGAACAAGAACGAGGGCTCTTCAAAGTTGATGTCGCACAAGCTCACCCGGCCACCGGGCAGCAGGGCGGCGTTGAGGGTCCGATCTCCCTGCATGTGGTCGAGAAGCATCGGGCGGCGGGTGTCGAGAGCCTGGAAGGCGCGGTCGAGCACGGAAAACATCATCCCGCCCTTGGCCAGCGCGGTCATGCGGGCCTCGTACAGGCCGTGTGCCAACTGCTGCCCGTCAATCAGCCACCGACCTGTGGTGGGAATAGGGGTGTTGGTGTAGATGAACTTGAGACCCAGATCGTCAATGATCCACGCCACGGTTTCCGCCAGCCGTGTGACATTGGCCGGGGTGGGGGTCAGATTGCAACCCACATTGATATTGCTGGTTTCCAGCAGGCGCCGCACATTGTCGCGAATCCTGTTATCCGCCGGCTGCCCGCCCAGCAGTGTCCTGTTCTGCTGGTTGACGGAGGGAATGCCGTCGATCGACACACCGACCCCATACCCGTAAGCCGTGAAGTGATTGAGCATGTCGTCGGTCAAGCGGGCACCGTTAGTCACCACGGTGCGTCGGACACGGTGGACGCCGTGGCGTTCGGCCAGAGCATCAGCGAGCGTGTCACCGAACTGCATCAGGTCAAAGCGGATTGTTGGCTCTCCACCGAACCATTGGATGTTGACCTGCTTCTGTCCGGCGTTTTCCTCGAACAGATACGTCAGGCCGGCGATCAATTCTTCCTTGGTCATGTCGGCTTTACCGCTGTTGGTGTCCACGAAGCAGTAGGTGCAGGTCATGTTGCAGCGGTCAGTTAGGCAGACTCTCATACCTCCAACCCGTACCGGGATGGGACTGATGCCTAGGTCGGTAAGGCGGGCCAGCAGGGCGGGGCGCCGGTCGACCGGGTTGCCGCCGGGGGTGAATCCCAAGGCGGCGAGAGCGTGATGTGTGGACGTGCCGTGGGTTGCCGCAGAGAGATCTGAGATCTCTCTGCGGCTGAGGTAGACACTCTCCAGACTCACCGGGTCAAGAAGGACCGAAGACTCTTCCCGGTTGAACTGGAAATACTTTCCCCACAGCAGCCCGGGGGCTGCACCCATGTCAGGCCACCGCGTCTTCCTCAGCAATCCCCAGGTCAGCCATGACCTGACGGATGACCTCCTCACTCATGCTCTGGAGTTTGGCCGAGTTTTCGGGGCAGCCTCCGTCTGCGAGCACAATCATTCCGGGGAGTGTTGGGTTTGCGGCGATAACCGTGATTCCGGCCGGATCGGTGGTTATGACCATGACGGCATCTTTCAGCGAGACCCAGTCCGTGCGGTCCTTCACCGCTTCCATGATCTTGGACTGGTTCGCTTGGAAGGCTTCACGCTCTCCCATCCATACGCCGGCCTTGCTGTCGGAGTCCACAACGTCTGCGTAGATGAGGTGATCGTCTTTGCTGCGCCGAGGTGTCGGCATCGCTTCTCCTATCTGTAATCCATTAGCGCCTTCTGGCGCGCTCCTCCGCCAATTTCGACGGACTGTCATTTGCGTACCGGAACCGTATGGCACCTTGTACCTGACGGCAAGCCCCTGGGTACGCAGAGTTACGGTAGGGACCCCGACTCGGGACTGGCGGGCGGCAGGCTCCACCGTGGGCGGGGCCGAGGCGGAACAGCGCCACGCACCACCAACGGGGAGCGGTGGTGCGTGGCGCTCGGCGCGTCACTGCGGCTGCCACCACTCGCCGTCCTGGAGTGGGGGCCACTGCGCCGGTGGGGCGGCCTGCGGGGAGGACGCTGCTCGCCCCACGTCCTTGCGGGGTGGAATGGGTGTCGGCATCCGCTTCGGCGGGGACGGCGCGGTCTCACGACCAGTCGAGACGTCGGGGGCGGCGAGGAAGTCCGGCTCGGCCAGGTGCATGTGCGGCACGGGGCACAGCCAGCCGGTTGCGGGGACGCCGTGCTCGGTGACGTGGAGCCAGCCCAGCACCGAGTTGACGATCGGCCCGCCACACGTCCCGCACGGCACCGGCTCCACGAACGGCTCCAGCGGTGGCGCGGTCGGCTCGGTCATCGCGATCACGACTGTCCCCCGCGCCGCACGCGGTGGACGTGGCCCTGCTCATCGATCTCCACCCGCACGTACGCGGTACGCACCATCGCGCGCCGGTCGGACAGATCGCACCGCTGCCACCTGCGCAACTCCTCGGCGTCCACCTCCGCAGACGGCGCTTCACACCAGTCCAGTCGGTCCTGGTCGCGGTGGTGGCGGCGGGCAAGGTCGGGGTGCAGCGTGACCACTGCCCGCGCGAGCGTGGCGAACTCGACTTCGGTCTCCACCGGCGCCGCGTCCACCACACCGCCGAGGCACGCCGAGCCGCACCAGTAAGTGCGTAATCCACCTTCATCCGGGCGGGGACGCATCCAACGACCACACGGCCGGTGCAGCAGAAACTTCCCGTCGAGGATGTACTCGGCATCCGGCGCGCAGGCGCGCGGCATTACCGGCATTGCGGCCCGACCAACAGCCTTGGTCACGACAACACCCCCATCACCGCAGCCGCGACCAACCCCACGCCGAGCAGTACCGGCACCGCCAGCCACCAGACACGCAACTCTGGGGTCCGGCCGAGAGCCGCCCCTACTTCCCTGCGGCGCGCGCACGGCCAAGGCTCACGACAACTGCGACATGCCCGCCGCAGAAGCCTGCGGCGGTGCAGCCTGATGTCCATTCGAGCTACCTCGGCGTATGGGACCTCAACGATGCGTACGAGTTCCACAGGCGGCTCTGGGTCGCCCAACAGTCGGCGTCGGCTGTCCATGTTCGCTCCCTTGCCTTGGAATGGGGCGGTGCATCCCCCTCCGAGGTGCACCGCCCCGTCGCCTGGCCTCGTTGCCTTGATCAGCGAGACCAGGGACAGCTCACGCGGGGTCACCGCTGGGTGACGTGCGCCATACCAGAACAACACACAAGTCAGCGAAAACGCAAGTCCCATTTTTGGGTTGGGCGATATCGGGTGTGAGCACTACTGGGGGCTATGGCAGACTGACGCCATGCCGAAAGTGACCAAGGGTTCGCCCTGGCTGCGTAAACGACTTGCGGAGGAATTGCGCCGCATCCGCGAGGAGAAGGGAGTCAAGCAGGATCGGGTGGCCGAGCACACCGGTCGGTCCGAGTCTGCGATCTCGCGGTTGGAGAACGGCGAGACCCAGGTCAAGCCAGGCGACGTCATGGAGTTGTTGACGTTCTACGGGGTGGACAGGGAACAGGTCGACGAGCTGGCCGCGCTGGCGCGGCGGGCTCGCACGGAGGCGGGTTGGTGGCAGCCCTACGACGACGTGCTGCCAGAGTGGATCCGGTTGTACTACTCGATGGAGGCCGAGGCGACGCGCCTGATGATCTACGGTGTCCAGCTTGTCCAAGGCTTGCTGCAGACCGACGCGTACGCACGAGCACTCATCGCGGCCGATCACCCGACCGAGACGACTGAGGAGATCGATCACCGAGTGGCGTCCCGCATGGCAAGGCAGCAGGCCGTCTTCGCTGACAAGCCACAGATGTGGGTGATCTTGGACGAGGCTGTTCTGCGCCGCGCGATCGGTGGCTCGAAGACCATGATCGAGCAGCTTCAACGGCTCAAGCAAGTCGCCAAGTGGCCCAACCTGACGTTGCAGGTGGTGCCGTTCTCGCTGGGCGCACACACCGGTATAGGTGCCAGCTTCACCGTGCTCCGCATGGACGCAAGCGGCGCGGTTTACTCCGAGAATCCGTTGGGTTCGGCACTCACGGAAGACCCCGAGAAGGTTGAGCGGGCTAGCCTGGTGTATGACCATCTACGGGCGGCGGCGTCAGACCCCGCCCAGTCCCTGGTCTTGATCAACGAGGCGATCGCGAGTCATTGATGAAAGGAGGCGCGGGGATGCCCACACCTGCAGACCTCGCCCGCGCCCAATGGCGCAAGAGCACCCGCTCCGACAACGGCACAGGCTGCGTTTACGTGGCCGACCTAGGCGAGGACGTGATCGGCATCGTGGAGACCGACGACCCCACCACGATCACCGACCCTGCACACGTCACATTCACCACCCGCACCAAGTGGAACATCTTCCTCGCAGGCGCGAAAGCTGGCGACTTCGACGGGGTGTGAGTCTCATGCCACGACGATCGCCCGCAGGAGAAGACGAAGCAATTCGGAGAGGTTCGAGACCAGGGGAACAGGTCACGGACCTCTCCGTTGCTCGCTGAGTGGTGGTGGGCGGTGAGCTTTGCGCGGCAGGGCGATGGGCCGAGATATGTGTCACATTCCAAGGTTGGTCTTACCGACGCCAGCGGTGCCTCCGATCGCGGTGATCACCACAGCCGGGGCGCCGGCGACATCGTCGAGTCGCCGCAGCTGGTCGGTACGGCCGGCGAACCCGGCCACGTCCGCCGGCAGCTGCGCCGGCCTCGGGTCCCCGTGCGGCCGGCCCTCGGAGAGCTGCCCCGCAGCGGTTTCATGGAACTCGTCCCGCTCGGCACCGATCAGGGCGAACGCGTCGGCGAGCAACCGTACGGTGCCGGCGCGAGGACTGGCGATCCGTCCGTTCTCGAGATTGCGGATGTTGCGCTCGCTGATCCCGGTGATCCGCGACAGCTCGCCCTGGGTCAGCCCCAGCCTTCGCCGGTGACCTCGCACCTGTGCGCCGAACATCCTGCCCCGTCTCCCGATCACTTCCCGCCAGGCCCGCTCGCCGTCACCTGCCACCACAATTGTGGAACCCCTGCTCCTGGTCAACCCGCGCGCCGGCCGACCGCCGCGGCTGTCCGGTTACGTGGCGGGGATCGGGTGGCCGCCGACGACGGCGGCGAGTACGTCTTCCAGGGTGACGATGCCGAGCGGGCTGGTGCCGTCGGTGACCAGCACGATGTGGCTGCGGCTGCGGCGCATCTGCAGCAGCAGGTCGGCGAGGGTACGGGTCGCCGGCGCCACGCCGAGCGGGCGGATCAGCTCGCGCGGCAGTGGGCTGCGACGGGCCCCGCCGTTGATCGGCAGGACGTCCTTGACGTGTACGAAGCCGGCCACCCGGCGGGTCTGCCGGTCGATCACCGGGAACCGGGAGCGGCGGGTCCGGGTGGCGAGCACCTCCAGCGAACCGGGCGAGATGTCGTCGGGCACGGTGTCGACGGTGGGCCACGGCCGCAGCACCTCGCCCGCCGTACGCCTCGACAGTGCCAGCGCGCCGGTGATCCGGGCATGGGCCTCCGGGTCCAGCAGCCCCTCGGTACGCGACTCGGCGACCAGCCCGGCCAGCTCCTCGGCGGTGTAGACCGTCTTCACGGCGTCCGCCGACTCGATCCCCCAGAACCGCAGCAACGTCCGCGAGGCCCACTTCATCGCCAGCAGCAGCGGCTTGGTGCCGATGCAGAACCACAGCATCGGCGGGCCGAGCCACAGCACGGATGCCTCCGGCCCGGCCAGCGTCAGGTTCTTCGGGACCATCTCGCCGATCACGGTGTGCAGGAACACCACCACGCCCAGCGCCAGTACAAAGGCCACCGGGTGTACGGCCTGCTCCGGCAGTCCGATCGCGTGGAACGGTCCCTCCAGCAGATGCGCCAGCGCGGGCTCGGCGATCGCACCCAGCCCCAGCGAGCAGATGGTGATGCCGAGCTGGGCGCCGGCGATCATCAGTGGGATCTGGTTCATGGCGCGCAGCGCCAGCCGGGCCCGGCCCGAGGTCTCCGCCAGTGGCTCCACGACGGTACGCCGGGACGCGATCAACGCGAACTCGCTGCCGACGAAGAAGCCGTTGCCCAGCAGCAGCACCACGGTCACCGCGAGCGCTCCGAGGTTCACAGGACTGGCTCCAGGTCGGTGGGCGGGCGTACCCGTACCTGCTCCACGCGGTGCCGCTCCACCTCGGTGACGGTGAACTCCCAGCCCTGGTACGTCAGCGTCTCGCCCTCGTCGGGGATGTGGCCGAGCCGCGCCATCAGGAACCCGGCGAGCGTCTCGTACGGGCCTTCGGGGAGCCGGAAGCCGGTCTGCTCGGCGACCTCGTCCTCCCGCAGTACGCCGGAGACGAACCGGGTGGGGTCCGCGCCGGGCACCGTCACCGCGAGCGCGTCGACCAGCAGACCAACCTGCGCGGTCTCCGGCTCATCATGCTCGTCGTCGATCTCGCCGATCAGCTCCTCGACCAGATCCTCCACCGTCACCACGCCATCGGTGCCGCCGTACTCGTCGACCACCACGGCGAGCGCGGCACCGGAGTCCCGCAGCCGGTCCAGCAGGGCGTCCAGGTCAAGGTGCTCCGGTACGTACACCGGCTCGTTCGCCACGTCCTTGACCGGCGTCGTGGCCCGCCGGTCGGGCGGCACCGACAGCGCGTCGGTCACGCCGGCGACCCCGACGATCTGGTCCAGGGTCTCCTCGTACACCGGGAATCTGCTGTGACCGGATTCCTGCACCGCCGTGAGCAGATCCGCGACCGTGGCGGTGGCCTCCAGGCCGACCAGGTCGACCCGGGGCGTCATCGCCTCCGCGGCCCGCTTGTCGCCGAACCGGATGGTGCGCTGCAGCAGCACCGCGGTCTCGGTGGGCAGCGCGCCGGCGCGGGCCGAGATCGCCGCCAGCAGCCCCAACTCCTCGGGGGAGCGGGCGCTCGCGAGCTCCTCCTGCGGCTCCACGCCGAGCCGGCGTACCACCCAGTTGGCGGAGCCGTTGAGCAGGTGGATCAGCCAGCCGAACACCGACGAGAACGCCCGCTGCGGCTGCGCGGTCCACCGGGCCGTCGACATCGGCCGGGCGATCGCGGCGTTCTTCGGCAGCAGCTCACCGAACAGCATCGAGATCAGGGTGGCGATGGTGAGCGCCACCACGGAGGCCACGGCGTGCCCGCCCAGTCCGGCGAACACCGGTCGCAGCAGCCGCGCGATCGCCGGCTCGGCGAGATAGCCGGTCAGCAGCGCGGTGATGGTGATGCCCAGCTGCGCCCCGGACAGCTGAAAAGACAGAGAACGCAGCGCCTTCTGTACGGTGCGCGCCCGCTTGTCGCCGCTGGCGGCCTGCTGCGCGATCTGCGAACGGTCCACCGTGACCAGGGAGAATTCCGCCGCGACGAAGAACGCGTTGCCGGCGGTGAGCAGGACGAACACCAGCAGCGGCAGCACCGCCATGAACCATGGGCCGTCGATCGCAGCACCCTCCTCGACGGCACATGGTACCGGGCGGGATCATCAGATCCCGCCCGGTAGCCGGGGTACGTCAGCAGGTCGGGGTGGCGTAGCAGAGCCGTGCCGCCGCCTTGATCCCGAGATCCCGTGTCAGCTCCTCGCCGCCGGACCCTGCCTTGCCCACACGGACCTCGCTGATCAGATCGGCCTGCCTCGTGAAGGCGAAGTAGCTGGGTCTGGGTTCACCGCTGTACTGCAGCACGATGGTTTCCCGCTGGAGCGGCAGCTCCCGCAGCGCCGTCACCAGCGCCACGGTGTCTTCGCTGGGGGCCGTCGCCGGCGCCGCCGCGCCGTGCCGGCGGTACGCCCTGACCCGGTTGCGGGCCTTGCGCCACCCGCTGTACGCGATCCGCCGCGCCACCGTACGCTCCCAGGCCTCGGGATTCTCGTAGCCGGACACCGCACCCCAGCGCTGCCATGCCCTGGCGTACGCCTCCTGCGTGACATCCTGGGCCTCGGACAGGTCTCCGGTGAGCGCGTACAGAGCGGTGACCACCCGCTGCCGGGTGGCCTGGTAGAACACGTCGAAGTCCCCCGTGGTCACGAGCACCCCTTCCGGTGTCCGGCGCCGCCGTCGCGCCCGCCTCCATGACTGTGGACATGCCTCTAGACACGCCCGGGCCCGGTAGGCGGTTCCACCCACCGGGCCCGAATATGTGTACGTCTAACAGGTCGGCGTGGCCTCACAGAGCCGCGCCGCCGCCTTCACGGCAAGCTCTCGCGCCTGGTCCTCGGTGCCCAGCACCATGACCTCTGACACCACGTCGCCCTGCCGTACGAAGACGTGGTACGCGTCGTGAGCGTCCTCGTCGTGATCGACCCGGATCAGGATCGCGGCATCGCCCGCAAAGCCGTGATCCACGATGCTGAGCCTGATGGCGGCCCCGGTTGAGGTTCGCATGTTCCGGCAGGTATCGGTGACCTCGATCAGGTCGGTCAGGTATACCCGCCCCTGACCCGGCGGGTAGCGGTCAACGGCCTGGTAGATCGTCGGTTTCGAATCGTGATCGAGCGCACCGCGGTTCGATGCGCCCGCATGAGCGTCGGTCCAGTCCCGCTGCTCGCACACCGCGGCGTACAGGAAACCCATGACCCAGTCCTCCCCCTGCTGGGAACCGACGCGGTACCCGGCACCAGCGTCCTCCGGCTGCAACAGGGCGCTGTCGGGGATCTCCGTGGTGGGGTCCGGCCCGGTCGCGTCCGCCGACGGCGACCCGGCGGAAGGCGACGGGTTGGGCGACGGGGACGTGTCCGGGCTGGGCGAGGGCGAGTCCTCGGGGCTGGGCGAGACCGACTCGGCGGGCGGGGCCGGTGACCGCCGGTCGCGATCGGCGAACACCGCACCGGCGCCCACCCCGCCGGCGATCACCAGCACCGTCACCACACCCGCCAGGACAACCTGCCGGTGCGTACGCCGGGTCCCCTGGCGCTGCACCGACGCGACGTCGGCCCACCTCACCAGCCCGAGCTGGCTCCGAAACTCCTCTCGTGCCTCATCGAACTCAGCCACGGCTCACCTCACTGATGTCGACGCGAAGCAGCTCGGCGAGGGCCTTCCGGCCCCGGGCGAGCCGCGCTTTGACGGTGCCCTCGGGGGTGTCGGTCTGCCGGGAGATCTCCGCCACGGACATCCCGACGAGGTGGTGGAGCACCACCGCCTCCCGCTGCGCGGCGGGAAGCTCCTGGAGGGCGGCCAGCAGCGCCACCTGGTTCTCGCTGGGGGGTGGCGCCGGCGGTGCCGCACCGTGCCGGCGGTACGCCGTGATCCGGTTGCGCGCCTTGCGCCAGCCGCTGCGCGCGATGTTGCGGGCGACGGTGCGTACCCACGCCTCGGGTACGTCGTAGCCGCGCAGCCGGCGCCACCGCTGCCACGCACGGGCGTACGCCTCCTGCGTGATGTCCTGTGCCTCGGCGAGATCGCCCGTCAGGGCGTAGACCGAGGCGAGTACCCGGTCTCGCGTCCCCTCGTAGAACGCCGTGAAGTCGTGCCCGACCGCCACCCGACGCCTCCGCTCGATCGTTGCGCTGTCGGTCTACTGACTCCCGACCACATCACGCGGTTGCGTCACGGGCTGCACGGTTTCTGGGGTTGTCGTGGTATCGGCGAGCGGCGTAGCAACGAGTATCCCAGAATCCACAGGTTATCCACAGGGTTCCGCGCGCAAGGTGCGTGCGGGGCGTGGGTTCGGGCAGGGTCGCCGGGTGTCTCGCGCTCCCCGTACGCCGCCGAGTCTGCAGCGATGCGTGTTCCGGGCGCGGGACGTGACCCGCGCGGACCTACTCACCGCTGAACAGTTGCGCTCGGCGCCGTGGCGCCACCGCGATCAACACGCTCCTGGCGTCACGCCACTGACTTTCCGGGGTAGTCGGGGTATCCGCTGGGCCCCATACAACGACAACCCCGGAATCTCCCGCTCACTTCACCATGGGCCAGGCGAGCCAGGTCGGGTACTTGTACCACTCGCCCTTGTTCGCGGCGACCGCCGCCAAGATCATGAACACCATCACCGTGATGCCGTACGGGATCAGCGCGAGGAACACGACGAAGCCGATCACCACCAGTGACAGGATGCAGCCGATCAGGCTGACCCCGAGGCTGACGAGGGTGGCGCTGATGGTGAGGTTGAGCGCGTCTGCCGCGTGGTGCCGCACGAACCGGGACTCGTCCTTCTTCATCAGGAAGACGATCAACGGCGCGATGAACCCGAGCAGCAGCGCGCCGAGGTGGGCGAACAGCGCCATGGTCCGTTCGTCGGAGGTCAGCGGGCCACCAGGTCCGGGCTGGCCGTACCCAGGCTGGCCATAACCGGGCTGGCCATAACCGGGCTGGCCGTGCCCAGGCTGGCCGTAGCCAGGCTGGCCGTAGCCGGGAGCACCGTAGCCAGGCTGGCCGGTCACGGGTGCGGGCAGCGCCTGGTCGTAGCCGGGAGGTTGGCCGTACCCGGCCGGCGCAGCGCCGTACCCGGCCGGCTGAGCGCCGTACCCGGGCTGGTCGTAACCGGCGGGTTGGCCGTAGCCGGGCTGGCCGGAGACCGGCTGGCCGGAGACGGGCTGTCCCGACACCGGCTGGTCGTACCCCGCCGGAGCCGGCTGGTACGGGTCGCCCGCCGGCGGCTGCGCCGGCTCGCCCTTGGACCAGGGGTCCTGCGGTGCGGCACCACCGGGGGTGGGTCCCTGATAACTCATGCGGCTCTCCGGCAGGTAGGCGGGTACGCCCCGAGACGGGGTACGCAGCCTCGCAGCGTAGTGCACCAGAGCACCCGAAGTCCGCATCATCGAGACGGTCCGGCAGCGCTGTCGGGACTCCGACAGCGGCTGGCGCCCGATCCCTACCATTGCCTCCGAGTCGGCTCCGCGCGCGACAGCCGATCCGACTGGTGGAGGCCCCAGATGGTGAACCAGAAACTCGCGGCCGCGCTCGTCGCGCTGGCCTGTACCGCGGTGGCGGGCTGCAGCCTGTCCGGCGCCGAGCCACCCACGGTGCGGCCGAACGCGGCCGAACGTACCCCCGCATGGTCCATAACCCCCTCCGACGGGTACGGCGCGACGGTCACCGCGCAGATCGCGGGCAGCCACCTGGTCATGGTCTTCGAACGCCAGGTCGCCGTGCTGGACCGAAAGACCGGCGAGAAACGCTGGTCGGTCGGCGCCACGTTCCCCAACAGCCTCCAGCCCGCCCGTGAATCGGTACGGGTCACCTCCGACGCGCTCGTCCTGCTCCAGGAGTCCGAAAGCGGTGAAGACCCCGGCAGGGCGACCGTGTACGACCTGGCCTCCGGCAAGGAACGCGCTGCCCTGGAGTACGGCCGCACCGCACACCGCCGCTCGAACGCGAAGGGCTGGGTCGCGGTGACCGCAGACACGCTTCTGGTGGTGAACGCGTTACCCGGCCAGTCTGGCGAGGATGCGGGTCAGGCATTCGAGTCCGTCGACCTCAGCACCGGGCGGGCGCTGTGGCGACAGGAATCCCGGGCACGCACACGGATGTCGCCGGCGCACCACAGCAACTGGAGCAAGGCACCGCCACCACGCGATCCCCTGCTCGCACCGGAGACCACCCTGATAGCGCTCCAGGGGTACGAGGAGGTTGGCCAGGGCCGGGAGGACCGCCTGCGGATCATCGACCCGCGGACCGGTCGTACGGTAGGCGGACCGGCCACGATGCCACGGCACGGCACGGTGGCGCTGATCGACGACACGCGGTATGCCGTCTGGGCCAACAGCTCCGCGAGCTGCGGCACCTCGGTGACCGGCTACGACGTGGCCACCGCGAAGCTGGCCTGGCGGCAGGAGGCGGCCGGGTGGCGCAGCGAACCGACGAACGAGTGCGGCCTCTTCTGGGGCCCCCTGCTCATCGAGGGTCGAATGCTCATGCACACTCCCGACGAGCGGCCGATCCTGGTGGATCCGGCCGACGGCGAGGCCACCTGGACCGGGCCGGAGGGGCACTACCCGATCGGCGTCACCGGCGACGTGGTGCTCACGCGCGACTCCCGCAAGGACGACGCCCTGGAAGGGTACGACATCGGCGAATCCCGCCGGCTGTGGAGCGGACCGGACCCGGGCGCCTACCGGAAGGAGTCCGACACCGTGGTGCCCGACTACGCGATCCTCACCGGCGCCGGTTTCAGCGACGTGTGGACG
>JBOGDE010000066.1:0-20464 GCA_050701695.1 Micromonosporaceae bacterium | reverse complement strand
CCCTCCGAGGTGTCGTCTCTCTTTTTGTGGGTACGGGAGGGGTTGACCGAATCCCGATACCGAAGGAGACCGATGACGGAGTTCGGCGGCGTGGCTGAGCCGGACGAGCCGCTCGGCGTACCGGCCGAGCAGCTCTCCGACGACGACCTGGTACGCGAGATGGAGAGCCTCTCGCGTACCAGGGTCACCACGCTGCGGCACGGCTCCGACGCCTCGGTCACCGAGCACGACCGCCGTACCGCCGAGTTGGAGAACGAGTACCTCCGCCGCCGCCCCCACCGCGAGATCGACCCCCAGCGCCTGCGCTCCGGCGCCCGCCGCCGCTGACCCGCCACGGGCGCTGACCCGCCGCTGACCTGCCACGGTTTCCGGTTCCGGTTGCGCGGCGCGGCCGGGACCGGCAGCGTAGGGGGCATGGTGGCGGTGTTGACGAGTTCTGAGGTGGCGCAGGCGCTGGTCCTGCCGGAGCTGTCCGGATGGGGCGGCGACACCGGCGGCATCTCCCGTACGGTGCAGGCGCCTGACTTCATCACCGGGATCCGGCTGGTCGACGCGGTCGCGGAGGCGGCCGAAGCGGCCGACCACCACCCGGACATCGACATCCGCTGGCGCAAGGTCACGTTCGCCCTGATCACGCACTCCGAAGGCGGCGTCACGCAGCGCGACGTCCGGCTCGCGGGAGAGATCAACCGGCTCGCCGACGAGTACGGCTGCACCTGAGCGCCGTACCCGGTAAGTGCCTGCGTCGCGGGACACTATGAGGTTGTCCACAGGCGTTCGGCAACGCTTCCGAAACCATCTCGTCACACGCAACACTCCCTGCACACGCGACCGTGCCCACGCGGCGTAACCTGTGCACCGATCACGGGGCACCCGTCACGCACCACCGCATTTCGGGCGGTCGACAACGGCCGGCACCACCCGGCTGACGAGGCAGAGCTTGTTCAACGGCGATGCACCAAGGAGCGAGTAGATGACGACGACGGCGACGGAGCCGGCGCGCCCGCCCGGCGCGCGCCCGCGGGCCGCTATCTCAGCGAAGACGTTGCGTACGGACCGATGGTGGCTCGCGCCGCTGCTGACCGTGCTCGGCTTGACCGCCTGGGTCGGCTACGCGGTGTTCCGCACGTTCATGCACAAGTACTACTGGGTGGACGACTACCAGTACCTGACGCCGTTCTACTCGCCGTGCGTCACCGAGCGCTGTGCCGACGGCGCCGCGCACTTCGGCACGTACCTGCCGGCGTGGTGGATCCTGCCGGAGGCGGCGTTCAGCCTGCCGTTCCTGCTGCTGTTCCGCCTTACCTGCTACTACTACCGCAAGGCGTACTACCGGTCGTTCTGGCTCTCGCCGCCGGCGTGCGCGGTGCCGGACGGGCACGCGTCGTACACCGGTGAGACGAAATTCCCGCTGATCTTCCAGAACGCGCACCGGTACGCCTTCTACGCCGCCGGCGTCATCTCGGTGATCAACACCTGGGACGCGATCCTGGCGATGCACTCGCCGTCGGGCTTCGGCTTCGGGCTCGGCAACGTGATCCTCTGGGGCAACGTGATCATGCTGTGGGCGTACACCCTGTCGTGTCACTCCTGCCGGCACATCATCGGCGGGCGACTCAAGCACTTCTCGGCACACCCGGTGCGCTACAAGCTCTGGGGGTACGTCTCCTGGCTGAACGTGCGGCACATGGCACTGGCCTGGATCACCCTGGCGACGCTCGCCGTGACCGACTTCTACATCATGGCCGTCGCTGCCGGCTGGATCACCGACCTGCGGTTCGTGGGGTAATGACGATGACTGACATGACAAGGCACTCCTACGACGTGGTCGTGATCGGCGCCGGCGGCGCCGGGCTGCGGGCCGCGATCGAGGCCCGGCTGGCGGGCAAGAAGACCGCGATCATCTCCAAGTCGCTGTTCGGCAAGGCCCACACGGTGATGGCCGAGGGCGGCGCCGCCGCCGCGATGGCTAACGTCAACAAGAACGATGGCTGGAAGGTCCACTTCCGGGACACCATGCGCGGCGGGAAGTTCCTCAACAACTTCCGGATGGCCGAGCTGCACGCCCGGGAGTCCCCGGACCGGATCTGGGAGCTGGAGACCTACGGCGCGCTGTTCGACCGTACGCCGGACGGCAAGATCTCCCAGCGCAACTTCGGCGGCCACGAGTACCCCCGGCTGGCGCACGTCGGTGACCGTACCGGGCTGGAGCTGATCCGTACCCTGCAGCAGAAGATCGTCTCGCTGCAGCAGGAGGATTTCGCCGAGTACGGCGACTACGAGGCCCGGCTCAAGGTGTTCGACGAGACCACCATCACCGAGCTGATCCTGGACGAGGGTCGGGTCGCCGGGGCCTTCGGGTACGTCCGCGAGAGCGGCGACCTGCTGCTGTTCGAGACCGCCGCGGTGGTGCTCGCGACCGGCGGGGTGGGCAAGTCGTACCAGGTGACGTCGAACTCGTGGGAGTACACCGGCGACGGGCACGCGCTGGCGCTGCGCGCCGGCGCCACGCTGATCAACATGGAGTTCCTGCAGTTCCACCCGACCGGCATGGTGTGGCCGCCCAGCGTCAAGGGCATCCTGGTCACCGAGTCGGTACGCGGTGACGGCGGCGTACTCCGCAACACCGAGGGCAACCGGTTCATGTTCGAGTACGTCCCGGACGTGTTCCGCAAGCAGTACGCCGAGACCGAGGAAGAGGGCGACCGCTGGTACACCGACCCGGACAACAACCGGCGTCCCCCGGAGCTGCTGCCCCGTGACGAGGTGGCCCGCGCCATCAACTCCGAGGTCAAAGCCGGCCGCGGCACGAAGGCCGGCGGTGTCTACCTCGACGTGTCGACCCGGATGTCGCCGGAGACGATCATCAAGCGGCTGCCGTCGATGCACCACCAGTTCAAGGAGCTGGCCGACGTCGACATCACCAAGCAGCCGATGGAGGTCGGGCCGACCTGCCACTACGTGATGGGCGGCATCGAGGTCGATCCCGACTCGGCGCAGTCGGTGGTGCCGGGGCTGTTCGCCGCCGGCGAGGTCTCCGGCGGGATGCACGGCTCGAACCGGCTGGGCGGCAACTCGCTGTCCGACCTGCTGGTGTTCGGCCGGCGCGCCGGCGCCGGCGCATCGGCCTATGTGGACGATCTGGGCGACGCCCGGCCGGCGGTGTCCGAGGCGGCGCTGTCCGACGCGACCGCCACCGCCCTGGCGCCGCTGGAACGCGACGGTGAGAACCCGTACGCGATCTGGCACGACCTGCAGCAGGTGATGCAGGACCTGGTCGGCATCATCCGCCGCAAGGAGGAGCTGGAGGCGGCGCTGGAGAAGCTGGTCGGCATCCGGGAACGCGCCGCGAAGGTGGGCGCCACCGGCGGTCGCCGCTACAACCCGGGCTGGCACCTGGCGCTGGACCTGCGCAACATGCTGGTGGTCTCCGAGTGCACCGCTCGCGCCGCACTCGAGCGCGAGGAGAGCCGCGGCGGTCACACCCGCGACGACTTCCCCGGCATGGACGCCGAGTGGCGCCAGGTCAACCTGGTCTGCTCGCTGGACGGCGACACCGTGAACCTGGACCGCAAGCCGCTGCCGAAGATGCGGCCGGAGCTGCTGGCGCTGTTCGACCGCGCCGAGCTGTCGAAGTACATGACCGAGGACGAACTCGCTGAGTATGACAGCGCTGTCGCCGCGGCTGACGCCGCCGACGCGGAGGAGGCGAAGTAATGGCGCAGCACCACTTCCGCGTCTGGCGCGGCGACGATGACGGCGGCGAGCTTGCCGACCACAAGGTGGAGGTCAACGAGGGCGAGGTCGTGCTCGACGTGATCCACCGGCTGCAGGCCACCGAAGCCCCCGACCTGGCCGTACGGTGGAACTGCAAGGCCGGCAAGTGCGGCTCGTGTTCGGCGGAGATCAACGGCAAGCCGCGGCTGCTGTGCATGACCCGGATGAGTACGTTCGAGCCGGACGAGACGGTCACGGTGACGCCGCTGCGTACCTTCCCGGTGATCCGCGACCTGGTCACCGACGTGTCCTTCAACTACCAGAAGGCGCGTGAGATGCCGGCGTTCGCTCCGCCGGCCGATCTGGAGCCCGGCGAGTACCGGATGCAGCAGGTCGACGTGGAGCGCTCGCAGGAGTTCCGCAAGTGCATCGAGTGCTTCCTGTGCCAGAACACCTGCCACGTGATCCGTGACCACGAGGACAACAAGCAGGCGTTCGCCGGCCCCCGGCTGATGATCCGGGCCGCGGAGCTGGACATGCACCCGCTGGACGCGAAGACCGACCGCAAGGAGTTCGCGCAGGCCGAGCAGGGCATGGGCTACTGCAACATCACCAAGTGCTGCACCGAGGTGTGCCCCGAGCACATCAAGATCACCGACAACGCGATCATCCCGATGAAGGAACGCGCCGTCGACCGCCAGTACGACCCCCTGGTCTGGCTGGGCAACAGGATCTTCAAGCGCTCCGGCGCCTGAGGCTACGCTGTAACGCGACGATCGCCGTTCGGGAACGGAAGTGCCGTCAGGCCGCACTTCTGTTCCGGAACGGCGATCTTGCTATTCCGGGGTGGGTCCGGTGCGACCGTCAGGTGGGCTCAGCTGGCCTCTGCGGTGAGCAGGGGGCGGAGCGCCTGGACGATGGGGGCGTCCGCGGGCAACCACCGCACGGTGTCCAGCTCGTCGGCGGCGAGCCAGCGCAGGTCGGAGTGCTCGTGCGGATGCGGTACGCCGTCGCCGAGCAGCCGCGCGACGTACACCTTGAGGACGGCCTGGCCGTGTGAGAGCAGGACGTCCTCGCCGACCCGGTCGGCGATCTCGATCCGTACCCCCAGCTCCTCCACGCACTCCCGGGCCAGCGCCTCCCGCTCGGTCTCGCCCGGGTCGACCTTGCCGCCGGGGAACTCCCACATGCCGCGCATCTCGGCAGGCTCCGCGCGCTCGCAGGCGAGCACCCGCCCCTGGGACAGGATGGCGGCACCCACGATCACAGGCAGTTCGGGCGGTGTGACGGGGGGTGCCGACGCGCCTTCGGTGTTTTTACTGTGCACGGCGCTCAAGGGTGCCAGATCTCCGACAACGGGTGGTACCCAGAGCCTGAACGTCCGGGACGCGAGGTTTGTGGGCGTGGACACATCGGCGATCACCATGCACACTCGGGGCACCGCAGATAACGGCGACGAGACAATTAGGTCACGAGCCGGTGGCAACGGCGCCTTTGGGGAGGACGGTATGACTGCGCTCGGACAGGACTTCCTGCACGACGCGCTCGCCCAGCTGGCCGGCTGGTCCGGCGACGGTCGGGACATCCACCGCACCCTCGAGCTGGACGACTCCGAACACGCCGACCTCACCGAACGCGTCAAGGTCTACTCCGATGCCCTGCGGCTGCGCCCCGACGTACGCCGGGAGGCCGGCCGTACCCACATCCGGATCTGCGAGCCACACAGCGGCCTGAGCGCCCGGCAGGTGACGCTCGCCGCCCGGATCGAAGACGCCTACCGCCGAGTGACCCGCTCACCGGACCGCTGACGCCCCCGCCACTCCGAGCGGCCGCCGCGCTACCACGACGTACTCACCGTCGCCCTGGCCGACCGGCTCGCGTCCCCAGCCGCCGTAGATCGCCTCCACCGCGAATCCCGCGTCCGCTAGCGACGCCCGGAGCCGCTGTTCGGGGCGGAAGCACAGCGTCGCGGAGGCGCTCAACTCTTCCCCGCTGCCGAGGAACCGATAGTGGTGTACGAAGCTGACCACATCGCCCGCGACCTCGGTGACCTCGATCCAGCACTCCACCTCGCACCCGTCGGGTAGCCGCACCCGGCGCCGGGACTCCACCGGATTCCACGCCCGCCAGCCCCGGGCGGCCGGGTCACGCGAGTCGAACACCAGCCGGCCTCCGGGCGCCAGCGCGCGCCGCAGATCGGCCAGGGTGGCGGCCCACTCCCGGTCGTCGCGGATGAACTGCGCCACGTGCGAGCTCATCACCGCCACATCAAAACCTTCGGTGGGTACGTCAGCCGAAGTGCCGCGGATCCACCGCACCCGCTCGGCTCCCGGCTTCGCGCGAGCCACCGCCAACGACGGCTCCGCCGGATCGACGCCAGTTACCCCGTGGCCGGCCCCTACCATCGCGAGCGTCAACCGCCCGGTACCACAGCCCAGATCGAGCACCCGGGCGCCGGCGGTGCGACCGACCTCGGCGGCGGCGCGGTTGACCTCGGCGAGGAAGAACTCGTCGTCGCGCGACCAGGTGCAGAGCAGGTCGTACAGCGGCACCAGCCGCGGGTCGTGAAACTCCCCGTTCTCGATACCGGATCTCCCTACCGCGACAGGCAACTGGCGCCGGCGACGCTACGCCGAAGAAGTCCGCGTCGCGAGCGGTTTCCCGGTCAGGCAGACTTGCCCGCGATGACGACGCGGATGCACGACGACGAGCTGGAGATAGACACCCCGCTGGTACGGCGCCTGCTGGCCGCGCAGTTTCCCCGCTGGGCGGAGCTGCCGCTGGAGCGGATCGTCCCCAGCGGCACCGACAACGCCCTCTACCGCCTCGGCGACGAGCTGGTGGTACGCCTGCCCCGGATCCACTGGGCGGTCGACGACGTGGCGAAGGAGCAGCGCTGGCTGCCGGCGCTCGCCCCGTACCTGCCGGTCGCCATCCCGGCGCCGGTGGCGGTCGGCGGCCCCGGCGAGGGCTACCCGTGGCAGTGGTCGGTGAACCGCTGGCTGCGCGGACAGAGCGTGCTCGCGGTCGGCGTACCGGACCAGCAGGCGCTGGCGCTGCGGCTGGCGGAGTTCGTCACCGCGTTCCGCCGGGTGCCGCTGCCCGGTGGGCCGAGCAGCGGCCGTACCGCGCCGGTGCGTACCAGGGACGAGGCGGTACGCCGCTCCATCGCGAGTGCGGCCGACGTGATCGACGCCGCGCTCGCCACCGAGGTCTGGGAGCGGGTGCTGGCCGCGCCCGACTGGGACGGCCCGGACGTGTGGGCGCACGGCGACCTGCTGCCCGGCAACCTGCTGGTCTCCGGCGGCACGCTCAGCGCGGTCATCGACTTCGGGGCGACCGGCACCGGCGATCCCGCCTGCGACGTGATCAGCGCCTGGAGCGTCTTCAGTGGAGAAGGCCGCGACGTGTTCCGGGACGCCGTCGATGTGGACGATGCCACGTGGACCCGGGGTCGGGGCTGGGCGCTGTTCGTGGCGGTGAGCGCGATGGCGTACTACCTGCACACCAATCCGGTTATGGTCCGGATCGCCCGGCACATCCTGCGCGAACTCGCCGCCGACGCCGACTGAGCCTCTGCGCGGCCGGCGCTCAGGCCGTGTGTGCCATGGCCTGCGCGTGGGGCGCGGGCTTCGCCAGCCGGGCGGTGTGCTGGTCGGGATCCCGGGCGGTGACCGCGTACCCTGCGGCGGCGTAGAAGCGGTGGTTGGCGACACTGCGGATCGTGCTGCCCGCCCGCCTCGGGCGCGACCTCAACGCGCTCGGCCTCTCCGCACCCGACTACGAGGTGCTCAGCACCCTGTCGGAGCGGCCCGACCGGTGCTGGCGGCTGCGCGACTTCGCCCACAAGATGCAGTGGTCCCGCAGCCGGCTCTCCCACCACGCGGCACGCATGGAGCAGCGCGGCCTGATCACGCGCGAGCCCGATCCGGATGACGCGCGCGGCTCGATCTACCGGCTGACCGGCGTCGGCTACGCCACGCTGGTCGAGGCGGCACCAGGGCACGTACGGTCCGTACGCGACCGTTTCATCGACCACCTCACCCCCGACGAGCTGGCGTTGCTGGCGAAGGTGTCCAGCCGGATCGCCGACCTCCCGGACTGACGGTCAGTGGCCCTGGGTACGGGCAGCGATCCGTACACCCAGGTCTTCGAGTTCGTCTGCCAACGAGGCCGCGACCCACACCTGGTTGCGTGTCCTCCGGGTGAGGGGGCGGATTACTCCCGCCTCATGGAGCCGGTTGACAGCTGCGTAGACGGTCGACGTCGCCCCGCCCACCCGCTGCTCGGCCACCTCCGCGGAGACGATGGGCTCGTCGAGGAGCGTGTCGAGGATCCTGGCGGCTGCGCTCCCAGCGCGGGGTCGACCGGCCGCTTCGCGCCACTGTTCCGGCATCAGGGCGAGTCGCTGTGCCGTCACACGGGACTCTTCCGCGGCGATCGTGGACCCCACGGCGAACGAGCTGATGAGTGGGGTGGCGTCCCCGACCCGGTAGGCCCCGAGCGCATCGAAGTACGCCTCGCGCCGGGCGACGATGGCGGAGGCGATCGGTACGACGACCCGCTCGGTGACCCCGCGTCGACGGAGAACGGTGTTGATCAGGGCTCGGCCGACGCGGCCGTTGCCGTCGGTGAAGGGATGGATCGACTCGAACTGTGCGTGTGCCACGGCGGCCTGCACGAGTACGTTCAGGTCGCTCCGGTTGGCGAAAGACACCAGGTCTTCCATGTAATCGGCGACGGTGCCGGGTGGCGGGGGCACGTACATCGCCCCCCTCGGCGAGTAGTCGGAGCCGCCGATCCAGTTCTGCATGTCCCGGAACCGGCCGGCGTACGCGTGTTCGGCGGGGTCGTCCTGCATCAGGAGCCGATGTGCCCGACGGATGCTCCGCAGCTCGATGTCGGCGCCGCCCCGCACCGAACGGATCAGATCATTGAGGGACCGGGTGGACGCGACCATCGAGACGGCCGAACTGTTGGCCCTGACGCCGTGCAGGGCGCGCGCGTAATCGTCGATCGAGGCTTCGACGTGCTCGATCTTCGACGATGCGACGGACTCTGCCCGCAGCAGGAGCGTCGAGAGGGAAGCAAGGTGCCCGCCGTGCGTGTCGTCGAGGGCCGCGATCTCGCGCAGAGCGCGGTCCATCTCGGCACCGAGACTGGACGGAATCGCGAGATCGACGGACCCGATGAGCGGCGGCAGGGAGACTGTCACCTCGCGGAACGTACGGTCTTCGACAGACCCGCCCCGGGCTGTCTGCCGCCACGGCTCGAGTCGGCGGCCGTGGGGCTCAATCGCGACACGACGCCCAGCCACACCAGGCTCACCGGATCGCCTTTCAGGCTCGCTGTGCGACATCACCACCCCCTTAACCCGGAACAACGCCAGAGTTATTCCGACTTATGGATTGTAAGTCAGAATAACTCGGCCGGTGTTCCGGCTGGTGCGGTGTCCACGAACCCGACGAGCTTCAGCCGACGTAGCTGGCGGCGAAGGCGCGGGCGCGCGCGGAGCCGTTGGTGATCTCCTCGACCGCGACCCACCGCAGCCGGTCGGCGAACTCCCGGGGCTGCGCGGCATCGCCCGCACCGTGGATCAGGTTCAGCATCCAGGTGGAGAACTCCTGCTCCCGCCACACCACTCTGAGTCTGGTACGCGAGTACGCCTCCAGCCCGCGCCCCTCGCCGTGGTGGTAGAGGTCGACCAACCCGTACGCCAGCTCCCGGGCATCGCCGAGCGCGAGGTTCATCCCCTTGGCGCCGACCGGGGTGAGGATGTGCGCGGCGTCCCCGGCGAGGAACAGGTTGCCGTACCGCATCGGCTCGGTGACCACGCTGCGCATGTCGAGCACGGACTTCTCGATGATCGGCCCGTCGGTGAGGCTCCAGCCGTCGGCGGTGCCGAGCCGGTGCCGCAGCTGCGCCCAGATCCGCTCGTCGGGCCAGTCGTCGGCGGTGTCGCCGGCCGGGCACTGCAGGTAGTAGCGGCTGACCGTGGCCGAACGCAGCATGTGGCCGGCGAACCCGTCCGGGTGCATCGCGTAGATGATGTTCCGGGTCGAGGGCGGCGCCTCGGCCAGCACCGCCAGCCACCCGTACGGGTGCCGGTACTGGTACGTCGTCGCCGCGCCATCGGGCACCGCGCGGCGGCTCGCCCCGTGGAACCCGTCGCAGCCGGCCACGATGTCGGCGTCGAGGGTGCCGCCGCCGGCAAGGCTGACCCGCGGCCTTCCGCCGAGCCGCTCGACACCGGTGACCTCGGTGGAGAACCGGATATCGCCGCCCCGCTTCAGGTACGCCGCCACCAGGTCGGCGACCAGCTCCTGTTGCGGGTACACGTAGTGGCGGCGCCCCCCGGCGAGCGCGCCGTACTCGGCGACGTAGCGGCCGCCGGCGATCCGGAACTCGCACGCGGTGTGCTCGGCTCCTTCGGCGCGCAGCCGGTCGGCAAGGCCGTACTCGGTGAGGCTCTCCACGGCGCGGTGCTCGATCAGCCCGGCCCGAGGCCGCCGCTCGATGTACTCGCGGGTGTGCCGCTCCAGGATCAGGCAGTCGACGCCGTGCTCGGTCAGCATGTTGCCCAGCAGCAGCCCCGCCGGCCCGGCCCCCACGATCAACACGTTCACCGGCTTCGCCTCCCCCGCTGTCCGGGCACCACCTGGCGCGGCACCACCGCAGGCGGTACGGCGTGCGGGTCGGCCGGGATGCACCGCGGATTGAACCGCTCCTCGACGTACACCTGGCGCCGGCCACCCTCGCTCATCACGTACGCCTTGAACGCGCAGGTCAGCTGCCCGTCGCCGGACTCCCAGGTGGACCAGCCGGCCTCCAGCAGGGTGCGGCTGTGCCCGTCGCGGGAGCCGTTCATGGTGCGCCCGATCGGCTCGGCGCCGGTGAGCACCCGCCCCATCGGGCCGTCGAACGGGCCGCGCGCCACCACCAGGTTGCGGGAGACCACCAGGCCCGCCACGGTGACCAGCGCGGATCGGCGTACCAGTACCGGGGTGGTGTCGGTGAGGTGGAGGGCGGTACGAGCCGCGTTCGGCGCCTCACGGCCCCGGCCGGTACGCACCTCGTCGAGCCGCAGTCGCAGCGACTCACCGAGCAGCGCGTCGAGCAGCGTGGTGGTCGAGCCTTCGCTCGCGAGCAGCATGCGCGTCTCGGGCGCAGACGGCCGAGCACGGGCGGTCACGGTCACCCCTGGGGATCGGATCCATCGTCATGCCGGCGGCACCCGACCGCCGGCCAACAGGGCGCTGGCGGACCCTCTCCACCCCCGTACGCCCGGTCCACAGTGTACCGACGCCCGCCCGACCCCCGGCGTCGCGCTACCCGCCGGCCTCCTCGGCGGTACGCCGCAGCGTCGCCACGTACTCCTCCCACCACTGCCGGTCGTGATCGGGGAGGTTGGTACTCTCCCGTAGCATCCCGGTCTGGCCGTCGATCTGCTCCCGCACGATGTCGGCGTGCCCGGCGTGACGAGCGGTCTCGGCGATCACGTGGACCAGGATGGTGTGCAGCGTGACCACCCGCCGCTCCGGCCTCCACCACGGCACCTCGCCGGTGTCGTCGAGCGACAGCGCGTCGATCGTGGCGTCGGAGTGCGCCCACGCGGTGTGGTACAGCTCGACAACCCACTCCCGTGACTGGTCGGCGGTCGCCCACAGGTCGGCGTTGTCCTCCGCGCCGGGTTCGATCCACGGCATCGGTACGGGCGACGGCCGGCCGAACACGTCGCCGAAGTAGCCCAGCTCCATCGTCGCCACGTGCTTGACCAGCCCGAGCAGGTTGGTGCCGGTCGGGGTCTGCGGCCAGCGCAGGTCGCGCTCGGAGAGGCCGTCCAGCTTCCAGAGCAGGGCTTCGCGCAGCGACTGCAGATACCGCTTCAGGGTGTCCTTGGGGTCCGACATCCCCGCACGCTATCTCCCGCGTACGACATCTGCCGGTGTGGCTCAGTAGGGGACGGCGTAGACGTGACTCATGTCGGAGTCGTGGGTGGACGTGGAGCCGCGGGAGTCGGTGAGGTTACGGGCGGTGCCCTGGACGGCTCCCGCCTGGCCGCCCAGCCAGTCGACCTTCACGTACGCGTTGAAGCGGGGGATGCAACCGTTCCCGGCGTACACCTGGAAGTCTGGTTTGTGGAGCGGAACGTAGGCGTGGTGGACCCAGTAGGGGACGGTCTTGGTGACGGTGGCGCTTCTGTCGGTGTGGCAGAGGGTGCCGTCGGACTTCCACTGGTTGACGTACAACGTGAAGCGTGCCTTGGAGCTGCCGGTCTTGACGCAGCTCTTCGCCGAGGGGCAGACCATGAATTCGGTGTCGCCGAAGACGCTCAGGCCGGTGAGGCCGGTACGGGTGTTGACGTAGTTGAGGGCGGGCAGCCGCACGGTGGGGGTGGCGGCATCCACTTTGTACAGTCCGGCGGGAACGCTTTGCTGCAGCGGTTGGCCGGTGACGGCGTTCCCGACCGACTGGTCGGCGAAACGTAGCGAACCACTGACCAGGCGGACGGTCGACTGGCTGACGCCAAGTGACGCGGTACGGAGGTTCGCCGTACAGGTGACGGTGCCGGAAACTCCCGGATGGACGAGGTACCGGGTGGTGAGCGTGACGTCCTCCCATTGCGGTGACCCGCTACCGGTCTGGTAGACGTTCTGACCCATCACCATGTTCTTGCTCCAGCCGTTGGGGCCGTTGCAGACGATTTCGTTGTCGAACAGGGTCCGGATGGTGGCGGAGTTGACCCGCATAACGGACACCACGTACGCCGTCTGCGTGCTGGTCATGCTGAGCGAGATGGTGCCGAGTGGTACGACGTTCTGCCCACCGACGGTCCCCGCCACGGTGCGCGGGGTGAACGTGACGCTCGTGGCGGCCGCGGCGACTGAAGCACCCGCGAGCGCGCCCGCCAGCAGGGCGACGCCTGCGACGACGGCGCTGATCGTACGGACTCTCATGACAGGCTCTTCCTCTCGTTCCCGCGATCTGCTGGGCCCCGAGTGTGCGCTGCGGCGCTCACAAGTCGCTCACAGCGTTGAGGGTTTCAGTGCCGGCCTTGCCGCACGTCTTCGCCTCAGCCGCCGCCTGGCGACCGAGACTGGTGTGGGCGGACGAGGTTCAGCGCCGCCACAGGTAGGGGGTCGTGGTCGACACCTTGACCAGGCCGGAACGTTCCAGGATCGGCCGGGAGTACTCGGTCGAGTCGCTGTGGATCAGCGTCTTGCCACCGGCCAGCGCCGACCGGGCGCGGGCGGCGGTCAGGGCTCGGTAGATGCCCCGGCCGCGCCACTCCTCGACGGTGGCGCCGCCCCAGATGCCCGCGAAGACCGTACCGGCCACTGGTTCCAGGCGACCGGCGCTGACGATCCGGCGCTCGGCTTCGGCCACCCAGAGTTCCATGCCGGTGTCGAGGGCCAAACGTCGCAACAGCGCGTCGACCTGCCTGCTGGGGATCGGCTCACCGAACGCCTCGTCCAGCATCGCACACATGGCGCGTACGTCCGGTTCCTCCGTCACCTGGCGCAGCGTGACACCATCGGGCAGCGGTACGTCGGCGGTCAGCGACGCGGCCTCTCCGATCATGATCGACTCGGGCTCGTCCGGGGCGAACCCGTGCGCCAGCAGCGCCTCGTGCAGGCCGGGGGCGTCGTCGTGGCCGCGGGTCTTCCACTCCACCCGTTCGATCGCGGGGTCGGCCTGGTAGTGCGCCAGCGCCCGCGGTACCAGCCGGCCGATCTCGTCCGCGTCGGCGCCGGCGAGGTCGCGGTACGTCACGAATCCGCGCCCACCCGCGAAGGTCACCAGCCACAGCGGCCCGAGACGGGTCACCGACACCGCGCTCGGCGTCTCGGCGTCGGTACGCAGCTGCTCGTCGTACGCCCGGAGAAGATCGTCTCTGTTCATCGCGATCACCCTGACCGGCCCGGGTGGGCTGGGCAAGCCAATTACCGCGTCAGGCGTTGCGGCTGAACTCGACCATGTGCTTCTGGGACCACACCACCCAGCCCTGGGTCATCGTTGCAGGGTCGGTCGCGGTGACATGGTCGCCTCCGTTGACATCCTTATTCCGGCGACCGCTCAGACCGACGGCGCCACCGGCCCGTCCTGCAGCTCACCAGCCAGCAACAGCGTCTCCCGCGCCAGCCGGTACCGACGGCACGGCCACCCTTCGTCGCACTCTGGCGCGAGGCAGAGACCGAGCTCGGTCATCGACGGGATGTGCTCCTCGTACTCGCGTCGCGCCACCGCCACCGCCTGCGGGTCAGGGTGTGGCCTGGGCCGCCGCCGCCCGGCGACCGCGTCCGCGACCGTCACCGCAGCACCAATCCTGTTGCCCACAGCACGGTCACTACCACCAGCACCAACCCGGCTACCACACCGGCAGCGGCCAGCCAATCGGCAGCCGTGAGCCGGTCGTGCCCACGGGGTGCACCAAGCTCGATCGGATACGTCTCGGTGGAGTCTCGCGGTACGCACAGCTCCCCGCACCCGCACCGGTGCGGGCGCGCCCGGGCGCTCGTCATCCCGCTGTCCATGTTGCCTCCCTCGGCTGTGGGCCGCCCAGGAGGGCCGGGGGTCAGCCGAACCTGGATCCCCATGGGCGGCGCTTGGGTGCCGCCCGGCACCGGGGGCCAGAGCCGAGTACCCGGCGCCGGGGGCTTCACAGACCGTATGGACGTGGACACTTACCGCCTGGGTACGAGCGGTAACTGGTACGTGGCGTACCCCGTCGGTGCCCCGCTATTCGGCGGGCGCCCCTACCGCGCGGGCCAGCTCCACGGCGTCGGCGCGGATCGCGGCGCCGGACGTGGTGACCAGCCGACCGGCGATGTCGCGGGCGATCGGCGAGTACCGCACCGTCTCGGGGCTGACCGACAGCGCACGCTGTAGCAGGTGCAAGGTCGCCTCCTGCGAGCCCTCCAGATCCGCCGAGCGCGCCAGCTCGACGTAGTGCCGAGCGCGGCGCTCGGTGCTCGGGATCGACTGCGGATCCAGGGAATGCGCCCGGCGCTGGGCTTCATCGGCATCGCCGAGATCGACCGCGCACATCACCGCGTACACGTCGACCAGGGTCCGCCCGACCCGGGTACGTGAGTCCACGAAGTCGGCCGGTAGCGCCCGGTGCACCACCTCGCGGGCCCGGTCCCAGTCAGCCCAAGCACCCTGATTGCCGGTACGAGCTTTGGTCAGGGCGACGCACAGGTGCAGGTCGGCCAGTTGTGCGGCGGCCTGGGGCGGCCCGTCGGCGACGATCGGCTCCACCAGCTCGACACCCTCGCGCAGCCGCTCCAGGCTCTCGTCAGCGCGGCCGACGGCGCGGAGCAGGTGCGCGGCGTACCAGATCGACCGGCCGATGGACAGCGGGTCGTCGGCGTCGAGGCTGGCCTGCATCCCGCGGTCGACGGTGAGCCACATCAGCTCGCGGTCGCCGTGCCAGGCGAGGTACGCCTGCGCCAAGTGGTACACCTCGGCCAGGCTCGCCAGCGCGCGGCGGCGCTCCTGCCCGTCCAGGAGCCGGGTGGCGCGCTGCGTGGTGTCGATCAGCCCGGGCAGTACTGCGCCAGTTTCGGAGCGCTGCTGCCGGGAGGTGTGCCAGGTACGCCAGGCAGCATCCAACGCGCCATCGAGGTAGTCCGGCGTCGGGGGGTGTCCGTCGACCCGAACCGGCCACGCGGTCAGTGCACGACGTACGTCTGGCACACCAGGATGGGTCGGGCTCGACCCGTCCAGACTGAGCCGCACCGTCGGGCCGTACAACTCGCCGAGGTCGCGTACGCCGAGCACGTCGGCGAGCTTGCGCGCGGTGTCGAGGGTGAGCCGGCGACTTCCCCGCTCCACAAACTTGATCAAGGTGGCACTCACACCGGTGGACTCGGCGAGCCGCTCCCGGCTCAGCCCCGCGCGCTCACGTAGGGCTTTGACTCGCTGGCCGACTTCAGGATCAGGCGTCATGCCGGGCCATCCCTCCGAGGGGGTACAAGATGTACCCAACACTAGGGGTGGTCGCGGTGGAGCACTAGGGGATCCTTCGGACGAAGACCACCCCTTGGAAGGCGAAACCTAAGAACGGCGCAGCGCGCAGGTCCGCAGGAACCCCGATGCACGCTCCGCCTAGACGCCGAAGCGGAACTCGACCGCTCTACCGACTAACGTGGGGCACGCATTGTCGATACTGAGTAAGAGCTGGCGGCTCCTTCCCAGCCGCAGGCCACAGCGTCATCGGCCAGGTGTTGCGCCTAGCTCGGCTTAGAACAACCGGCGGCTCACGCTGTCGCTGAAGAACTCCTGGTAGTCCTGCAATGCAGCACGAGCGCGGTCCACCTCGCCGCCGAACAATCCACCCTTTAGTGGACCCCACTGAGCACCCTGAGCCTCGAACTCATGGACAAGGTCCGCGACAGGATTGCCGAACCCGCGCGCGGACCGCCACGTCGACCTACCGTGCCAATAGGATCGGCGCCAGATTCGCCCTTCCGGGTTGGCAGCGGCACGCACATTCACGGCGTCCTGCGCCAAGACACCTAGAACGGCCTCTACCTGATCAAACTCCGCGGTGTACGAATCTTCGTCCGGCCACTGGTCCGCGAAGATCGAGCGCAGGACGTGGTGTAGCCACTCGGCAACCGGGGTGTGATACTTGCCGATCCTGCCTTCGGTGAGGTCCTTCAGGGAATCCTCCAAGTCCTTCCCCGACGTCGCGGCGCGAGCAAGAGCATTGGTGACCCAGCCCGTGGTGTCGGCGAAAGGCTTGTATGGGTCCGTCGCTTCAAGGATTGGGAGCGGCTTCTGCTCGTATCTGTCGCGAACCGACGGATCGACGACGAGCGCCTTGAGGCTCGCCCAGTTGCCGCTCGACGCACACGCGAACGTGGCGGTCATAATGCTGACCATGCCGGGCAGGTGACGAAGGTCGAGGAGGGCCTGGATCCCGCCGTCCACCTTCGTGGCCGCCGCGACGAAGGACCGAATGCCGTTCGTCCACGGCGCAAGCGACTCCGGCGCTCCCCACCGCCCCGCGACCTGCAACGAAGCACAGAACGGCTCCGTGAGCCGCCAAAGGTCCCGTGCCGCTTCCGCGAGCCGAACGATTTGGTCCTCGTTCGTGCCGCCGAGTGGGCCAGCCACCCGGTCCTTGTCCTTCAGGACCGCGAGGACGCGCTGGACCTCCTGCGAGACCAGATCGTCCAACTCGATGCGCCGGGAGGGTTCGAGCAGCATCTCCTTCGTGAGCCGCTTGAGAAGGTCGGCTCGGTCCGCGGACGTCGCCTGCTCCACCGCAGCCAGGGCAGTGGCGGGGTCGGGCCTCTTCTCGCCCAAGAGGCGATTGATCGTCGTGACTAGCCTGGCCGCGTGGGCCGTGTGGTCCTTCCCGAACAGGTCGGAGTAGTTCAAGTCGCTCAGCACACGCCCCGCACCAAGATCCCAGTCGGGGACGTGCCCCGCGTCAAATCGCACAGGAACCAACCAAACGCGACCAGGCGGCATCTGTCGGAACTCCTCGCTGCAAGGGTGAGTTCCTCGTTCATGTATGACTTCTTCTTGGCCCGGGAGTTGTCCGAGAAGCAGGCGAGGAACACAAGCGATCCGTCCCTGATGGCCGACCGGATCTTGGCTTTCCAAGCGTCACCCGGCCCGAGGTCCTTGCGATCTCGCCAGTAGGGGATCTGGGCTGCCTCCAGCACCGCGCACAGTTCGTCAACTGCGTCGGAGTCCTCACGGACATAGGAGACGAAGACGTGCTTGCCTTCTTGGTCGCTCATGCGCCGAATGATAGGTGCCAGGTCCGACACGACTATTCGTCTAAGCCACGGGCGCTCAGACGTTGAACCTGAATTCGACCACGTCGCCGTCGGCCATGACGTAGTCCTTGCCTTCCACGCGTACCTTGCCGCGCGCCTTGGCCTCTGCCATCGAGCCGGCGTCGACCAGGTCGTCGTACGAGACGATCTCGGCTTTGATGAAGCCGCGCTGGAAGTCGGAGTGGATCACCCCGGCCGCCTCGGGGGCGGTGGCGCCGAGCGAGATGGTCCAGGCCCGCGCCTCCTTCGGCCCCGCCGTGAGATAGCTCTGCAACCCCAGGGTGCCGAAGCCAACCTTGATCAACTGGTGCAGGCCGGGCTCGGACTGGCCGATCGCCTCCAGCAGCTCACGCGCCTCGTCCTCGGGCAGGTCGATCAGTTCGCTCTCGGACTTCGCGTCCAGGAACACCGCCTCGGCCGGCGCCACCAGGGCTCGCAGCTCGCCGAGGAACGCCTCGTCGGCCAGCTCGGACTCGTCGACGTTGAACACGTACAGGAAAGGCTTGGTGGTGAGCAGGGACAGCTCGCGCAGCAGACTCACGTCGATCCCGGCGGCCGCCGCCCCGGCGTAGAGCGTGGTGCCGTCGTTGAGCAGCTCGGCCGCGGCGGCCGCTGCCTTTGCCACCGGCGCCCGGTCCTTCTTCAGCCGGGCTTCCTTCTCCAGCCTTGGTACGGCCTTCTCCAACGTCTGCAGGTCGGCGAGGATCAGCTCGGTGTTGATCGTCTCGATGTCGTCGGCCGGGGAGACCTTGCCGTCGACGTGCACCACGTTCGGGTCCTTGAACGCCCGGATCACCTGGCAGATCGCCGCCGCCTCGCGGATGTTGGCGAGGAACGCGTTGCCCCGACCCTGGCCCTTGCTCGCGCCGCGTACCAGTCCAGCGATGTCGACGAACGACACCGCGGCCGGGATGATCTTCGCTGAGCCGAAGATCTCCGCCAGCTTCTCCAACCGCGGATCCGGTACGCCGACCACGCCGACGTTCGGCTCGATGGTGGCGAACGGGTAGTTCGCCGCGACCACGTTGTTCTTGGTCAGCGCGTTGAACAGGGTGCTCTTGCCGACGTTGGGCAGGCCGACAATGCCGATAGTGAGGCTCACGGCCGGCCAGTCTACGTGCGCCCGATCCCCAGCTGGCCGGCACATATGATGGTGACGCGACTATGGCAGCCGACCGGCGACCCAGGAGGTGCGCGCAATGGCGCTACCGATCCACCAGTCGGAGTGGTCCATGCCCTCGACCGTCGTTGACCCATTCAGCACCGCCGCGGTGCGGTTCATGACGCAACGCCACTGGACCGAGCCCGACCTCACCCACCTGCCGCCGGAAAACCGGTACGAGATCATCGACGGGAGGCTGCTGGTGACCCCACCGGCAAGCGAGGAACACCAACGTTGGTGCAGCTGGGTGTTCCGGGCGCTCGACCGCGCTGCACCGGACGGCTGGCGGATCCTCTGGGACATCGGGCTCCAGCTCGGGGACGACCTCTTCATACCCGATCTGGTGGTGCTCTCACCTGACGCCCCGCGGGCCGAGAAGGCGTACAACGAGGTGCTTCCGGCGGTGGTGGTCGAGGTGGAGTCGCGGTCGACCAAGTCGGTCGACCGGGTTGACAAGTTCGAGCGGTACGGAGCCGGGGTCGGCGCATACTGGCGAATCGAACGTACTGGCAAGGTCAACATCTATCGGCTCGACGGCGACGGCGGGTACGGCGACCCTCTGGTGTTGTCCCCGGGCGAGACCGTGGACCTGGATTACCCATACCCCGTGACGGTGAGCGTACCGGCACCGTGATGTCTGATTTCCGCGAGCAGTAGCCGCGGAGCGCTGTCAGGATCGACAGCGTGAGCCCGATACCTGACTTCGACCAGTGCTACCGCGCGGTGTCCAGCCGCGACCGCCGGTTCGACGGCTGGTTCTTCACCGCCGTCACCTCGACCCGGATCTACTGCCGGCCCAGCTGCCCGGCGCTGACGCCGAAACGCGGCAACGTACGGTTCTACGCCTCCTCCGCCGCCGCCCAGCAGGCCGGGTTCCGAGCCTGCATGCGGTGCCGGCCCGACGCCAGCCCCGGCTCGCCCGACTGGGATGTACGCGCCGACGTGGTGGGCCGCGCGATGCGGCTGATCTCCGACGGCGTGGTGGACCGCGACGGCGTCGCGGGCCTCGCCGACCGGCTCGGCTACACCGAGCGGCACCTCAACCGGATGCTGATCGCCGAGGTGGGCGCCTCCCCGATCGCGCTGGCCCGGGCACAGCGGGCGCAGGCGGCCCGCACCCTGATCGAGACCACCGACATGGGGTTCGCGGAGATCGCGTTCGCCGCCGGGTTCGGATCGGTACGGCAGTTCAACGACACGGTCCGCGAGGTGTACGCCAGCTCGCCGTCGCAGCTGCGGCGGGCGCGCCGTACCGACCCGTCCGACGCCGACGCTTCCCCGACGACGGTGGCGCTGCGGCTGGCGTACCGGCCGCCGCTGGCCGCCGATGCGCTGCTGGGCTTCCTGGCGGTACGCGCACTGCCGGGCGTCGAGGCGGTGGACGGTGTGACGTACCAGCGGAGTCTGCGACTGCCGCACGGTGCGGCGACCGTAAGACTCACACCCCGGCAGGGGTATGTGGCCGCCACGCTGCGGCTAGCCGACCTGCGTGACCTTGCCCCGGCGGTGCACCGCTGCCGCCGGCTGCTCGACCTGGACGCCGACCCCGAGGCGGTGGACGCGGTGCTCGGCGCCGACGACGCGCTCGCCGCCGATGTCGCCGCCGCCCCCGGGGTACGGGTGCCGCGCTGCGTCGACGGCTTCGAGATGGTGCTGCGGGCGGTCGTCGGGCAGCAGATCTCGGTGGCCTCCGCGCGCCGGGTGCTGGGCCGGCTCGCCCGCGAGGTCGGTGAGCCGCTCGGGCCGGGCGAGCCGCTCGGGCCAGGCACACCGCACGGGCCAGGCA
>JBOGDE010000065.1:0-20534 GCA_050701695.1 Micromonosporaceae bacterium | reverse complement strand
GTCGTCGTCGCCGATCCAACACCGGGATCGACTCCTCCTCCGCCTTGCGAGCCACCACCTGGACACCGGACTTCATCAACCAATCTCTGGCGCAGGGCACTAGCCATCGCCCTCGCCGGCGTGCTCGTCACCGGTCTCGGCTCCGGATGTGGCAAGCGGGACCCGCTGCGGGTCGGTACGCCCTCTCCCGCGGCCGCCGCCTCGGCGCCACCGGTGACCGCCAGCCCCGCCGGCACGGTGTGGCTGGTGCCGGGCGCCACCCGCAAGGGGCACCGGCCCGCGGAGGCGATCGCGGTGGACCCGGTCACCGGACGGGTCGCGGTCGGGGTCGACAACCCGCCGCAGCTCGCGATCATGGACGCGCGGTCCGGCCGTCCCCTCCGGATGGTCGACCTGCAGGCGCCCGCCTCGCACGCGGTGGCGCTGCCGTCCGGTGGCTTCCGGGTGGTGGCTGGACGGGAGCTGGTCACCGTACCGCCGAAGGGCGACGAGACCCGGGTGAAGTGGTCACCGCCGGCGCACGGGCTGGCGCTGCTGCCCGACGGCGGCACTGCGGTGACGTTCCCGCGTGAGGGGCAGGTCGGGATCTACTCCGCGACCGGCGAGCTGGTCCGTACGTTGCACGGCAAGGGGCGGCCGGACGGTGTCGCGGTCGCCGGGGACCGGATCGGTGTGGTCGACGCCGAAGCCACCTCGCTGTCGGTGTTCGTGGCCTCCACCGGCGAGTACGAGCAGGCGTTGCGCGCGGGCAACGGGGCACTGCACGTGATCGCCGACGCGAAGGGCCGGTTCGTGGTCGCCGATACCCGCGACGGCGAGCTGCTGATCTTCACCACCGGTCCGCTGTACCTGCGCCAGCGCTACCCCGTACCGGGCTCCCCGTACGGCATGGCGTACGACCCGAAGCGCAACGTCGTGTGGGTCACCCTGACCGCGAAGAACCAGGTGGTGGGCTTCGACCTGTCCGGTGGGGAGCCCCGCGAGATCGCCCGGCACGCCACCGTACGGCAGCCCAACGCGGTCGCGGTCGACCTGGAATCCGGTGACCTGTTCGTGGCGGGGCAAGCCGAAGGGGTGGTGCAATCCATCCCGCGTTAGGCACTATTTCATTTGTGCCGCCTGACTACGAGTACGTGCCGCTGCGCCTGCCCGCCAACGTCGACCGGACGTCCGCACAGGCGCGGTTGGCTATCGCGGCCGAGTTCGCCGGGTGGGAGCTGGCCCGGGTACGGCTCTACGCCGACGGCACCCGCCAGGTGATGCTGCGCCGCCGCCGTACCCCACAGCCACTGCCCGGCCTGTCCTACTGATCCCCCTGGGTGGGCCGCGCGACTACTCCGCGTCGGGCTCGTCCTCGTCCGGCCCGTACGGGGTCTCGGCGATCAGGCGCAGCCGGCCGGCGGCGACGATCTCGAACGGGGTCTGCGGGTCGGCGTCGTCGGACATCAGGGCATCGACGTCGACTGACTCGGCCACCTCGCAGAACACGGTGACCCCGGCGAGCGGCTCCAGCTCGGGGATGTCCAGCGAGGCCAGCGAGCCGTCGCCGGCGGCCAGCAACTCCTGCACCGCCTCCACCGCGCCCCGCTGCTCGGTGGCCTCGGCCGGCTCGACGCCGGGATGTCCGGCCGGCAGCGCGCGCCGGGCCGCCTCGGCGACCCTCAGCAGTGCGGTCACGCTCGGCACCAGGTAGTCCCGGCGCTGCCGCACCGAGACCGTGACCGGCTCGGGGTCCAGGGGCTCGGTGCCGTCGACGCCGCCCAGTCCGACGCCGTACTCGGCGTCCGCCTCCTCGGGGTCGATCGGATCGACGTCCCACGGGGTGACCTCCCCGAAGGTGTCCATCAGCAGCTCGTCGTACGCCGAGGAGCTGTTGTTGAACGCGACGAAACGCTGCCACACCTCGTCGTCGTCGATCCGCCCGTCGGCGGCCTTGACCGCCGCCAGGTGGGCTCGGGCGGCTTCCACCACCTGCTCCAGCGCGGCGTCGAGGGGAGCATGGGTGTCGGGCATCGGGCCTCCGCAGGTCGAATGTGGTCAGATCAGCAACGGGACAGGAACCGGTCCAGCACGTCGACCCCGAATCGCAGGCCGTCGACCGGCACCCGCTCGTCGATCCCGTGGAACAGGGCGGCGAAATCCAGGTCCGGAGGCAGCTTCAGCGGGGCGAAGCCGAAGCACCGGATCCCCAGCCGGGAGAACGCCTTGGCGTCCGTACCACCCGAGAGCATGTACGGCACGGGGCGCGCGGCGGGATCGGTCTCGCGCAGCGCGTCGGCCATCGCGTCCACCAGGGCACCGTCGAAGCTGGTCTGCAACGCCGGCTGGTGCTCCACGTACTCCGCGGCCATATCGGGGCCGATCAGCTCCCGGATCCGCTCCAGGAAGCCGGCTTCCTGGCCCGGCAGGGTACGCCCGTCGACGATCGCGGTGGCCCGGCCCGGGATCACGTTCGCCTTGTAGCCGGCGTCGAGCATGGTGGGGTTGACGGTGTTGCGCAGGGTGGCGCCGATGATCCGGGCGATCGGCCCCAGCTTCGCCACCGCCGACTCCGGGTCCCCGGGGTCCAGCTCGATCCCCAGCGCGTCGCTCACCTGCTCCAGGAATGCCCGTACGGTGGGAGTCAGCTCGATCGGGAACCGGTGCTGGCCGAGCCGGGCTACCGCGTCGCAGAGCCGGGTGACGGCGTTGTCGTCGTGCACCATCGAGCCGTGGCCGGGGCGGCCGGTGGCGGTCAGCCGGATCCAGCTGATGCCCTTCTGGGCGGTCTCGATCAGGTAGAGCCGCAGGTCGCCGACGGTCACCGAGAAGCCGCCGACCTCACCGATGCCCTCGGTGACGCCGTCGAACAGCTCGGGCCGGTGGTCGACCAGGTGGTGCGCGCCGTACCGGCCGCCGGCCTCCTCGTCGGCGAGGAAGGTGAGCACCAGGTCACGGGGCGGCGTGCGGCCTTCGCGGCGCCAGCGGCGTACCACCGCGAGCACCATCGCGTCGAAGTCCTTCATGTCGACCGCGCCGCGTCCCCACAGGTAGCCGTCGCGCTGCTCGCCGGAGAACGGGTGCACACTCCACTCGCCGGGATCGGCCGGCACCACGTCGAGGTGGCCGTGGACCAGCAGCGCGTCACGGCCGGGGTCGGCACCGGGGAAGCGCGCCACCAGGCTGGTGCGGCCGGGCGCGCTCTCGTGCATCACCGGCTCCAGGCCGACCTCGGCGAGCTGACCCGCGACGTACTCGGCCGCGGCCCGTTCACCGCTGCTCGTGGTGGTGTCACCGGTGTTGGTGGTGTCGATCCGGATCAGGTCCTGGCAGATCCGGACCACCTCGTCGGACGCCTCCACGGTGCTCATGCGCCCTTCTTACCAGTACGCACCGACAGCGCACGAGCCGGCACGTCGGTGTCGGGCCGCCGATCCCACTACCGGCGCGGGACCGGCGACCCGGAGCCCTCACCAGTTGAAGCCGGCGCGGTAGCTCACGTCGGCGAGCACCTTCTGGCCGGTGGCGTTCGGGTGGAAGTAGTCCCAGGTGGAGACCTGGGAGAGCACGAACGGGTAGTTGAACACCGCGTTGCCGTCGAACTTGCAGGTGGCGCCGTAGTTGGTGCACGCCTGCGCCAGCTGGGTGTTGAAAGCGATCACCCGCTGCCGTACCCGGTTGCGCCGGTCCACGTCGGCCTGCGCGGTCGAGCGCGGGTTGGCCAGCATCGACTGGCAGATGTCGAAGCCGTTCCAGGTGGAGACCGCATCGTTGTTGTCCTTGCCGATGTACCACAGCCGCTTGATGTCGGGGACGCTGGCGATGAAGACCTGCGCGTTCGGCAGGCCGCTCTTGAGCCGGGCCAGCGCGGTGTCGAGCTGCGAGCGGTAGGTGGCGACCGGGGTCATGGTGCTCTCGGAGCTGGTGCACGCGTCGTTGGCGCCCATTTCGATGGTCACGTACTGCACGCCCCGGCTGACCGCCGTACCGGCCTGACCGGCCAGGTCGGTCATCCTGGCGCCGCTGCGGGCGTCGTTGTAGTTCCTGCCATAGATCGCCGGGTTCTTGGCCAGGATCCGGCGGTAGTGGCTGTTCACACCGCTGTAGCTGCCGGTGCTCCAGGACCGCGAGGTGCAGTCGAAGTACCAGCCGCAGGCGTTGAACGCCCGGGTGATCGAGTCACCCAGACCGGACATGGAGTTCGGAGGTGCCTGCGTGGTCTCGGCGGCGTAGGCGGAGCCGCCGGCCAGCAGCGCCACCAGGGAGATCAGTACGACGGACAGGGATCGTTGCAGGGTACGGATCACGGCGAGCCTCCCAGAAAGTGACAACCGACCCGATAACGGGGTTACCGGACAGTAGCGAAGTGGTGACCCGTGTCTCAATAGGCGGACACCAGGCCGAGGGATTCCCCGTCCCCCTCACCGCCGTACACCACGTTTCGGCAGGCGGCGCAGGCGCCGAAACCGCCCCGAAATCCGGTGTCGGTACGGGCACGCTGCGACACGCGTTCGAGGTCACACCGCCGTGAATTGCCCGGCCGGGACTGGCCCGCATACTGTGGGTACGTACCTACGGTATGTCAAAGACGGAAGGTAGGTAGATCATGACGTCCCAGCCGTACGCAGTGAAGCGTGCTGCTCTGAACTCCGTGCTGGCACGGGTGGAGCGGGACGGCACCATGGGCCCCGAGCACGACCTGCCCGGGGTGTTCGCCGATGCCGGCGAGCTGCTCACCATGGCCCAGCAGAGGTGGCACAGCCACCTGGGCGCGCGCATCGACGCCGCCCTGGAGACCGGAGAAGCCCCCTCCACCGCCGTGGGCGGTGCGTACCGGGAGACGATCCGCTCCATGCCGGAGATCCGGCGGCTGCTCGACAGCCAGGCCGGGCACCCGGCGCTGGCCCCCGCCCGGGAGCGCGAGTACTCGCTGCTGGCGTGGGCGGCCGGGCTCACCCCGCGTACCACTGCCCCGGCACGCGCCGCGGAGCTGGGGCGCGAGTTCGCCGACGCGGTCAGTGTCGGCGTCACGGTGCCCCGTGGTGCGACGCCCGCGGAGCCGAAGAGCTGGCTGCAGCGGCTCAAGGACGTGGTCGCCGCCTGAGGGCCCGTCCCCGAGACTCCCCGACGACCGGCTGGTGACCACCACCAGCCGGTCGTCCTCTGTCCGGAGCAGGTTACTGACGGATCGCCAGACACTATTGACCGCTCGTCAATAGTGTCGCTACGGTGCTCGGTACGCCGAGCCCGGGAGCGCCGATGCCACGCGAGCAGTCCCCCACCGGAGTACGGACCCGGCTGGAGCACGACCAGCGCCGGGCCGAGATCCTCGCCGCGGCGCGGCGGCTGTTCTCCGGCCGGGACTACCAGGCCGTCTCCAGCAGCGAGATCGCGGCCGCGGCCGGTGTCAGCCGCGGGCTGCTCAACCACTACTTCGGCACCAAGCGCGAGCTCTACCTCGAAGTGATGCGGGAGCTGATGGCGGTGCCGCCGGTCCCCGTACCGGAGTACGTCGAGGGCTCCACCGTCGCCGAGCGGATCCACTCCAGCGTGGACGGCTGGCTGGAGCTGCTCGAACGCAACGCCGAAACCTGGCTCACCGCCGTGGAGGCGGCCGGTGCCGGGCGCGACCCCGACCTCGAAGCGCTGCTCGACGCCGCCCGGGAACGCGCCGTCACCCGCATCGTCGAGGTCACCGGTCTCGGCCCGCTCGCCCGGGAACATCCCGAGGTACGCGGCGCGCTGCGCGGCTTCTCCGGTCTCGCCGAGGCGACCACCCGGGAATGGCTGCGCACCGGCCGGCTGACCCGGCGGCAGGCCCAGATCCTGCTCGAAGACGCGTTGTCGACGTTGATCCGCGACACCCTGCCGAAGCTGCTCGGTTCCTGAATCCCGTACGGAGGTTGCGATGGACGGTATCTCTCGACGGACCCCTGCTGCGTACCGGTGCGGCCGCCGCCGGCGTCTCGGCGCTCGCGGTCGGTGCCGGCTCCAGCGCCGCCGCCGCCGGGCGGTCGGTGGCGATCCTGGGCGGTGGCGTCGCCGGCCTGTCCGCGGCCCACGAACTGGCCGAACGCGGCTTCGCCGTCACGGTGTACGAACGCAAGTCCCTCGGCGGCAAGGCGCGCAGCATCCCGGTGCCGGACTCGGCCACCGGCGACCGGCTGCCGCTGCCCGGCGAGCACGGCTTCCGCTTCTTCCCCGGCTTCTACCACAACCTCACCGACAACATGCGGCGCACGCCCTTCCCCGGCAACGCCAACGGCACCTGGGACAACCTGACCCGGGCGACGACCTACCTGGGCGCCCGCTCGGGTGGCCGGGCGGACCTGACGCTGCCGTTCCTGTTCCCGATGCCGCCCCGCCCGGCGCCGTACACCCCGGAATCGTTCCTGGCGACCCTGACCGCGGCGCTGGAGACCGGCATGCGGCTGCCGCCGGACGAGGCGGCCTTCTTCGCCCGCAAACTCCTGGTGTACGCCACCAGCAGCGACGCCCGCCGGCTCGGGCAGTGGGAGAAGATCAGCTGGAACGAACACATCCGGGCCGACCAGATGTCCTACGAGTACCAGCGGATGCTCGGCGACGGCATGATCCGCAACCTGGCCGCGATGAAGTCGGCCGATGCCAGCGCCCACTCGATCGGGCTGGTCGGTGAGGTGACGCTGTGGAGCGCACTGGGTCGGGGCAACGAGCGCGGTGCCTCGGTCGACCGGGTGCTGGACGGCTCCACCAGCGAGGTGTGGCTGGACCCCTGGATCGCGCACCTGCGCCGGCTCGGGGTGCGGTTCGAGATGGGCTGGGCCGCCACCGCGCTGCGGCTCGACGGTGCCCGGGTCAGTGGGGTGACGCTGACCGGACGAGACGGTCAGACTCGCGAGGTGTCCGCCGACTGGGTGCTGTCCGCGATGCCACAGGAACGGTTCGCCCGGCTGGTCACCGCGGACCTGCTCGCCGCAGATCCGGCGCTGGCCGGGGTGCTGCGGCTGCGTACCGACTGGATGAACGGGCTGATGTTCTACCTGCGGGAGGAGTTGCCGCTGACCCCGGGGCACGTCAACTACGTCGACTCGCCGTGGGCGATCACGTCGATCAGTCAGGCGCAGTTCTGGGTACGGGATTTCACCACGTACGGGGACGGCACCGTCGCCGAGTCGTTCTCCACGATCCTGTCGGACTGGGTGTCACCGGGGACCTTCAACGGCAAGGCGGCGAAGGACTGCACCCCTGCCGAGATCGCCACCGAGACCTGGAAGCAGATCCAGGCGCACCTCAACGACACCGGCGAGCCGGTGCTCACCGACGACATGCTGCACTCCTGGTTCCTGGACCCGGCGATCATCGCCTCCGGTACGCCGCAGGTCACCAACGACGAGCCGCTGTTCATCCAGCACGTCGACTCCTGGAAGGACCGCCCGGACTCCAGAACCGGGATCGGCAACCTGTTCCTGGCCGGCGACTGGGTGCGTACCGACATCAACGTCACCACCATGGAGGGCGCCAACGAAGGCGCTCGGCAGGCGGTCAACGCGCTGCTCGACGCCGCCGGCTCGACCGCGCGCCGGTGCACCATCGCAACGCTGTTCCGGCCGCCGGAGTTCGAGGCGTTCAAGCGGGCCGACGAGCAGGCGTACCGGCTCGGGCTGCCGAACGCCTTCGACATCGTCGACCCGCGGACCCCGTAAGGCGCAGATCCTGTAAGGCGCAGCCAGCGCGAGCCCGCAGCCGCCGCGAGATACTGCCCGGGGCGCCGTAGTCGCGCCCCGGGCAGTGTGATCACGCCGCTTGTGCGGCGACCTCGGCGAACCGCAGCGCGATGTCGAGCACCTCGCGTACGTCGCTGGCCAGGTGGATCTCCAGCTGGTCGCGCACCTCGCCGGGGACGTCGTCGAGGTCGGGCTCGTTGCGGGCCGGCAGCACCACGGTGGTGATCCCGGCCCGGTGCGCGGCGAGCAGCTTCTGCTTCACGCCGCCGATCGGCAGCACCCGCCCGGTGAGCGAGACTTCGCCGGTCATCGCCACGTCGGGACGTACCCGCCGCCCGGACAGCAGCGACGCCAGCGCGGTGGTCATCGTGATGCCGGCGCTCGGCCCGTCCTTCGGCACCGCCCCCGCCGGTACGTGCAGGTGCACCCCGCGCTGGGCCAGGTCACCGACCGGCAGCTCCAACTCGGCACCGTGCGAGCGCAGGTACGACAGCGCGATCTGCGCCGACTCCTTCATCACCTCGCCGAGCTGGCCGGTGAGCGTGACGCCGGTCGAGCCGGTCTCGGCGTCGGCCAGCGAGGCCTCCACGAACAGCACCTCTCCCCCGGCACCGGTCACCGCCAGCCCGGTCGCCACCCCGGGTACGCCGGTACGGTCCTTCGTCTCCGGCGTGTGCTTCGGCCGGCCCAGGTAGTCGGGCAGGGTGTCGGCGGCGACGGTGACCGGCAGTGCGGCGTCGGCTAGCGCGAGGCGGGCGGCGAGCTTGCGCAGGATCCGCCCCACGGACCGCTCCAGGTCGCGTACCCCGGCTTCCCGGGTGTACTCGGCGGCCAGCCGGCGCAGCGCGCCGTCGGCGACGGACACCTCCTCCGCGGTCAGGCCGGCCTTCTCCAGCTGGCGCGGCAGCAGGTGGTCGCGTCCGATGGTGACCTTCTCGTCCTCGGTGTACCCGTCGAGGCGTACCAGCTCCATCCGGTCCAGCAGTGGGCCGGGGATCGACTCCAGCACGTTCGCGGTGGCGAGGAAGACCACGTCGGAGAGGTCCAGCTCGACCTCCAGGTAGTGATCCCGGAAGGTGTGGTTCTGCGCCGGGTCGAGCACCTCCAGCAGCGCCGCGGTGGGGTCGCCCCGGTAGTCGGCGCCCACCTTGTCGACCTCGTCGAGCAGCACCACCGGGTTCATCGACCCGGCCTCCTTGACCGCCCGTACGATCCGGCCCGGCAGCGCGCCCACGTAGGTACGCCGGTGCCCGCGGATCTCGGCCTCGTCGCGTACCCCGCCGAGCGCCACCCGTACGAATTTCCGGCCCATGGCGCGGGCCACCGACTCGCCCAGCGAGGTCTTGCCGACGCCGGGCGGGCCGACCAGCGCCAGCACCGCGCCGCTGCGCCGGCCGCCGACCACGCCGAGACCCCGCTCGTTGCGGCGCTTGCGTACCGCCAGGTGCTCGATGATCCGGTCCTTCACGTCGTCGAGCCCGGCGTGGTCGGCGTCGAGCACCTCACGCGCGCCGGCGATGTCGTAGCTGTCCTCGGTACGGGTGTTCCACGGCAGCTCCAGAACGGTGTCCAGCCAGGTCCGGATCCACCCCACCTCGGGGGACTGCTCACTGGTGCGCTCCAGCTTGTCCACCTCGTCGAGTGCGGCCTTGAGCACCTTCTCCGGCAGCTCGGCGGACTCCACGCGAGCCCGGTAGTCCTCCTCTTCGGAGCCGGGCTTGCCGTCCAGCTCGGCCAGCTCCTTGCGGATCGCGGCGAGCTGGCGGCGCAGCAGGAACTCCCGCTGCTGCTTCTCCATGCCGTCCTGGACGTCCTTGGTGATGGTCTCGGCGACGTCCAGCTCCGCCAGGTGCTCGCTGGTCCACTCGATCAGCTGCTCCAGCCGGGCGGTCACGTCCGGGTTCTCCAGCAGCGCCAGCTTCTGCTCGTCGGTCAGGTACGGGGCGTACCCGGCGAGGTCGGCCAGCGCGGAGGCGCCGGTGACCTGCTGCACCGAGTCGACGATCTGCCAGGCGCCGCGGCGCTGCAGGATCGACGTGATCAGCCGGCGGTACTCGCGGGCCAGCTCGCGCGTGCGCTCGGTGACGGGGGTTTCGTCCAGCACGGTGGCGTTGACCCACAGTGCCGCGCCGGGGCCGGTGGTGCCGCCACCGATCCGCACCCGGGCGGTGGCGCGGATGACGGCACCACGGCCGCCGCCGGGGAACCGCCCGACCTCCTCGATCACCGCCAGTACGCCGGCCGAGCCGTACCTGCCGTCCAGCCGGGGCACGAGCAGCACGCGGTCATCGTCATCGTCGGCACCGTCGTCGGCGCTGCCGGCGGCCTGGGCGGCGGCGATCGCGGCACGCGCTTCGGCGTCGTCGAGCTGCACCGGCACCACCATTCCGGGCAGCACGACCAGGTCGTCCAGGGGCAGAACAGGCAGGTTAAGGGTCTCGCTCATGGGGCTCCACACCTCGGTTCCACAGTTGAGTTACCTCGACTCAACTCCCGACCGGGGTGGTTTGTTTCCGGCGGTGTTCGCTCTCAGCGATACCGGCGTGTGCCCCTGATCACGCCACCGGCCCGCTCCGCGTCGGCGGAGCGGGCCGGCCCAGGCCTCAGACCTCGGCGTACGCCGGCGCCGGCGCGACCTGCGGCCGCTCCGCCGGCTGGCGCGGGGTACGGGTGCGCAGCGCGGTCACCGCGATCACCACCGCCACCGCCACCAGCCCGGCGCCGATCAGCATCCCGAACCCGTACCCGCTGGTGAGCGCCACCGGCTGCGCGGCTCCCGCGGCCACCAGCTCACCGGTACGCCCCGCCGACAGCGTCGCCAGCACCGCGAGCCCGAGCGCCGCGCCGACCTGGGCGCTGGTGTTGACCAGCCCGGACGCCAGCCCCGCTTCGGTCATCTCGACATCGGACATGGCCAGCGTCATCAGTGCCGGGAACGTCACGCCGCACCCGAGGCCGATCAGCAGCGATCCGGGCAGTACGTCGAGCCAGTAGCTGCCCTCGATCGGCACCCGGGCGAACAGTGCCAGCCCGACGCCGATCAGCACCAGGCCGGGCAGCAGCAGCCGGCGCGCGCCGTACCGGGTGATCAGCCGCTCGGCATACCGCACCGAGAGGGTGCCCATCACGATCGTGGTCGGCAGGAACGCCAGGCCGGTGCGCAGCGAGTCGTAGCGCAGCACCAGCTGCAGGTAGAGCACGCCGAGGAAGAACATCCCGAACATGCCGGCCACGGTCAGCGCCTGGATCAGGTTCGCCGCCGACAGGTTGCGGTTGCCGAAGATCCGCAGCGGCACGAGTGGGTTGGCGGCGGTGGCCTCACGTACCACGAAGCCGACCAGCAGCGCGATCGAGGCGGCGCCCAGGGCGAGGGTCTGTCCGGCGCCCCAGCCGAGGTGCGCGGCGGGCACCACGATGGTGTAGACGCCCAGCATCAGGGAGCCGGTGATCAGCGCGGCACCCAGCACGTCGGCGCCGCCGGCGAAGCCGATCCCGCGGTCCCGGGCCAGCAGCCGTACCGCCATCACGGCGGTCACCGCGCCGATCGGCAGGTTGATGAAGAAAATCCAGTGCCAGTTGATCAGCTGGGTCAGCACACCGCCCGCGAGCAGCCCGACCGAGCCGCCGGCGGAGGCGACGAAGGCGTACACCCCGATGGCTTTGGCCTGTTCCCGGGGCTCGGGGAACATCGTCACGATCATGCCCAGGATCACCGCGGAGGTCATCGCGCCGCCGACACCCTGGACGAACCGCGCCGCCACCAGCATCCACTGGCTGGTGGCCAGGCCGCACGCCGCCGACGCGGCGGTGAAGACCACCAGCCCGGTGAGGAACATGCCGCGCCGGGAGACCAGGTCGCCGAGCCGGCCGGAGAGCAGCAGCAGCCCACCGAAGGCGATCAGGTACGCGTTGACCACCCACGCCAGACCGGAGGGGGTGAACCCGAGGTCTTCCTGGATCGCCGGCAGCGCCACGTTCACCACCGTCATGTCCAGCACGATCATCAGCATCCCGGCGCATAGCACCACCAGCGCGGTCCAGCGCGACCGCTCGGTACTCACCTCGTCGGGGGCGGCGGTCTCATGCATGGCGGGTTCTCCTTCGTGGGTACGAGTCGTGTCGCCGGTACCGACCACGGCGGCGGCCGAAACTCATCGCCCGGCAGAGAAATTCGAAAATTTCCTGGTACGCCGATGAGTTCCGGCCGCCGCGACGGTCAGTACCGGGGAGACCCTGAGCGAAGGAGATACCCGTGGCATCGACCAAAGTGATGAGCATCCTGCTCGCCAGCACGAACCCGCAGCGGCTCCGCGACTGGTACGTCGAGGCGTTCACCCCCGACACCGAGGACCAGACGGGCCCGTACCGGATCCTCGGTTTCGGAGGCTTCTACCTGCTGATCGACGAGCGCGCCGACATCGGCGAGCGCAACCCCGAGCCCGGCCGGGTGATCATCAACTTCGACGTGCCGGACGCGAACGCGGCCGCGGCCAAACTCGACGCGGCCGGCACCGAGTGGCTGGCGAAGCTGGAGGACCGCGAAGGCAGCCTGTTCGCCACCGCGATCGACCCGGACGGCAACTACATCCAGCTGGTCCAGCTCAGCGAAGCGGCCCGGAACCAGATGTGAGGAGGTAAGCCGATGTTCGCCGACACCCGCGCGTTCAGCGGCTTCTCGGTCGACGATCTCGACGCCGCCGAGAAGTTCTACAGCGAAACTCTGGGGGTACGCGTCACCCGCAATCCGGCCGGCCTGACGCTGCATCTGGGCGGTGACCGTCCGGTGCTGGTCTACCCGAAGCCCGACCACACGCCGGCGACGTACACCATCCTCAACTTCCCGGTCGAGGAGATCGACGCCGCCGTCGACGAGCTGAGCCGGCGCGGCGTGGAGTTCCTGCGATACGACGGCATGGAGCAGGACGAGAAGGGCGTACAGCGCAAGTGGGGTCCGCCGATCGCGTGGTTCGCCGACCCCGCCGGCAACGTCCTGTCGGTGCTGCAGGAAGGCGAGCCGACATGAGAGGGGTGCACGATGCAGCCGTGGAGAAGTAGCAGGTCGGCGACGTCGTACCCGGCCAGTAAGGTCGGCGGCATGGCTGACAAGCAGGGCAACGCTGTCAAGGGCGATGCCGTCAAGGGCAATGACGAGTTCCTGGCGCAGGCCGACCCGTACCGGCGGGAGCTGCTCGCGCACTGCTACCGGATGCTCGGCTCGGTGCACGACGCCGAGGACCTGGTGCAGGAGACCTACCTGCGGGCGTGGCGCTCGTACGACAACTTCGCCGGCCGTTCTTCGCTGCGGACCTGGCTGTACCGGATCGCCACCAACGCGTGCCTGACCGCGCTGGACAGCAGCAACCGGCGACCGCTGCCGACCGGGCTGGGAGCGCCGGCCGACGACCCGACCGGGCCGCTCGCGGAGAACCGCGAGGTGCCGTGGCTGGAGCCGGTGCCCGACGGGATGGTCGGTGCCGACGATCCCGCCTCCGTGGTCACCTCCCGGGAGAGCATCCGGCTGGCGTTGATCGTGGCGCTGCAGAACCTGCCGCCCCGGCAGCGTGCGGTGCTGGTGCTCTGCGAGGTGCTCAAATGGAAGGCCGCCGAGGTGGCCGACCTGCTCGACATGACCACCGCCGGGGTAAACAGCGCCCTGCAGCGGGCCCGGGCCCAGATGGAACAGGTCTCCGCCACCCGCGACGAGGTGGTCGAGCCATCCGAGGCCGAGCAGCGGGAGCTGCTCGACCAGTGGGTCGCGGCGTTCCAGGCCTACGACGTGAACGCGATCAAGGAGCTGTTCACCAAGGAAGCCGTCTGGGAGATGCCGCCGTTCCTGACCTGGGTACGCGGCGCCGACCAGATCGCCGCCCTGATCGGCACCCACTGCCCGGCAGCAGGCCCCGGCGACCAGCGGCTGGTGCCGACGATCGCCAACGGGCAGCCGGCGTTCGGGCTCTACATGAAGGGCGAGGACGGCGTGCACCGGGCGTTCCAGCTGCAGGTGCTCACGTTCAGCGGAGCCAAGGTGTCGCACACCGTGGCGTTCTTCGACACCACCCTGTTCCCCACCTTCGGGCTGCCCGAGGTGCTACCCGCCGAGCCGCAGCTCGCCGACGGATGAACGGAGTACGCGATGGCGGACACGCGCGCGACCGCGGCGTTGATCGGCGGGGTCACGCTGCTGGAGCGCGCGGTCAGCTACCTGGTCGGCTCGCTGCATCAGCTCACCCCGGCTGACCTGGCCCGGCCCACGCCGTGCCGGGAGTGGGACCTCGGCACCCTGCTGTGCCACCTGCGGGACTCGTTGGACGCGCTGGTGGAGGCGGCCGAGCAGGGCCAGATCCCGCTCCAGCCGCCTGATCAGGACCCGGCGCCGGACCCCGTCGCTGCGGTACGCGACGGTGCCCGGCGGCTGCTCGGGGCGTGGACCAACGGCGGCCCCGGCGAGGTGATCGCGGTCGGCGGCTGCCCGGTGACCGCGAGTGTCACCGCGGGTGCCGGTGCGTTGGAGATCGCCGTACACGGCTGGGACGTGGCGCGCGCCCGTGGGCTGCACCGTCCGATCCCGGACTCGCTCGCTGAGGAGCTGCTGCGGCTGTCGGGGCTGTTCGTCAGCCCCGCAGACCGGCCGGCACGGTTCGCCGTCGCCGTACCGGTGCCCGAGTCCGCGCCGGCCGGGGACCGCCTCCTCGGATTCCTCGGCCGTCAGCCATAACCTCTCAGCTGTGGCCGGCGGGGAGTGGGGTGGCGCGGTAGGCGGACGGGCTGATTCCGCGTACCCGCTTGAAGGCGGCGCTGAGCGCGAAGCCGCTGCCGTAGCCGACCTGCCGGGCCACCGCGTCGACGGTGGCGTCGGCGGCCCGCAGCAGGTCAGCGGCCAGCGCCAGCCGCCAGCCGGTCAGGTACGCCATCGGCGGCTCCCCCACGAGTGCGGTGAACCGGCGCGCCAGGGCCGCCCGGGAGACCCCGGTGGTGGCGGCGAGCCCGGCCACGGTCCACGGCCGTTCTGGATGGTGGTGCAGCAGCCGCAGCGCCGTACCCACCACGGGGTCGGTCTGGGCCTGGTACCACGCCGGAGCCCGCGCCTCCGGCCGAGCGAACCATGCCCGCAGCACCGCGATCAGCAGCAGGTCGAGCAGCCGATCCAGCACCGCCTGCTGCCCCGGGTCGTCCTTGACGATCTCCACCTCCAGCAACGGCAGCACCGGACAGTGCCAAGCGTCAGACGGCAGCACCACCAGCGGCGGCAGCGCCCGGAGCAGCCGCTCCCCCACCTCGCCGACCATCTGGTACGTGCCGCACATCAGCACCGTCGAACCGTGCGGACTGTTACCCCAGGTGCGTACGCCGAGGTCCATCGCCTGCTTCAGATCGGCGCCGTCGACCGTGGTGCACCGCTGCCCGGGGTGGATCACCACCTGCGGCACGGTGGCCGGATCGTCGGCCACGGTGTACGGGTCGGAGCGGCCGAACACCGCCACGTCACCGGGCCCCAGCCGGGTCGGCGGCCCGGTGTCGGGGACCACCCACGCCGTGCCCCGCATCATCGCCACCACCGACAGCGGCGCCCCGTCCTGGATCCGCAGCGACCACGGCGGCTCCAGCAGCGACCTGAGCAGGAATGCCCCCTGTGCCCGGGGGCCGTCGAGCAGGGCGGCTATCGCGTCCATGGCCGCCATCGTAGACGGATACACATGCAAGTGCGTTTCTGAGCCATGGATCGTCTCGCCTGGCACGGCTTAACTGGGGGGAGACGAGTGAAGGAGACCACCATGATCGACGTATTGCGGACCGGGTCGCTGCTGCTAGCAACGCTGACCACCGGCCTGATGGCGGGGCTGTTCTTTGCGTACACGTTCTCGGTGATGCCGGGTCTGGCGCGGGCCGACGACCGTACGTTCACCGAGACGATGCAGCGGATCAACGTGGCGATCGTCAACGGCTGGTTCCTGTTCTGCTTCCTCGGTGCGCTCGCGTTCACGCTGCTGGCCGCCGCGCTGCAGCTGGCGCCGGAGCGCGGCGGCGTGCTGCTCTGGGTGGTCGCCGCCGCGGTGCTCTACGCCGCGGTGCTGGTGATCACCGGGCGGGTCAACGTACCGCTGAACAACCAGCTCGCCACGGCGGGGCCGGTCGACCAGATCGCCGATGTGGCGGCGGTCCGTACCGCCTTCGAGGCGACCTGGGTGCGATGGAACGCGATCCGTACCGCCGCCAACATCGCCGCCTTCGGCTGCCTGATCTGGGCACTCGTCCTGCACGGCCGGGTCGCCAGCTGAGCGGCGTCGTCGCGACCCCACTTTACGTCACCGCCTGGGCGCAGAGTCAGTGCCCAAACTGCCGATAGCGGCCTGGATGCGGGTGCGTGCCTCGGACCCATAGACGGCGTGGTCGGCCAGTGCGAGGAACGTCCTGTCGTACATGGCGATCTCGCGCGGTTGGGTGATGGTGAGGTAGCCGGAGACGAGTTCAACGTTGACCTGGGTGTTGTCGTAGATCCAGAACCCCTCGACCGGTCGATGGGTGCGGTACAGGCCGATCGGGATGATGCCGATGCTGACGTTGGGCGACCTGGCAACGTCGATCAGGTGTCGCAGTTGGTCGGTCATGACGGTGGCGTCGCCGGTATCGGAGTGCAGCACGGATTCCTCGATGAGGAGCGCGAAGACGCGCTCGCCCTCGGTGAGCAGCCGCTGCCGCTCGATCCGGACCGCGACGGCCTCGTCGACATCGTCGGGAAGGCGTCGGTGCTGCTGAGTGGCCCGCAGCGTCTTCTCGATATAGGCCGGGGTCTGGATCATGCCGGGGATCAGCCAGGACGAGTAGGCGCGGAACCGGCGGGTCCGCTCGAACCGCGGCCGTACAGCCTCCTGGGCGTGTCGTAGACCGGTGCGCTCCATCCGCCGCCACTCGATGAACATGCCCGCGACCGCATGCAGCGAGGCTACGAGGTCGTCGGCCTGATCGTCGGCACCACACGCGCGGCACCACGCCCGGAGGTCCTCGGCCGAGGGCGCAGTCTTGGCATTCTCGATGCGAGAGGTCTTCGCCGGGTGCCAGCCACACGCCGCAGCCACGTCCCGGCCCGTCAGCCCTGCCTGTTCGCGGATCTCGCGAAGTCGGTCGGCAATGAGCTGACGGGCCTGCTGGGCGCCGGAGTGCGCGGACGCCGCCATGACAGTTGTGCTAGTCCGGTTCGTACTCGTCGTGCGGGGTCGCCCGCTCCCACACCGCCTCGAACGCGGCAGCACACTGCTGCGCGATGGCCGGTCCAGTGATCACCTCGTACCCGGGCGCGGCTTTCTGCCCGTTCCCGGTGAAGTGGTTGAACACGACGGTCTGGTCGTCGAAGACCCAGAAGTCCGCGCCCGGCAGCAGCAGGTCCTTGGCCAGCGGCCGGGGAAGCCAACGCACATGCTCACCAGCGGCGACATTGGTAAAGGTGATGTCGTACTCCCATCGGATGTAGTCGCTCACCGGCTCCGACACGATCCGCGCCCGGCGTATGACCACGCCACGCTCGGTGGTCTCGACGACGACATCGAGGAACGGCCGCCACCACGACGACCGGTCTGTCGGGTCGAGGCGCTTACCTTCCTGCCAGGCGATGAACTCCGGGTCGTCGCGCATGTAGCCGTCACGCATCTCCAGATGCACCGCTGACCGCCTCGCTGCCGTGAGGGCATCGAGTACCGGATTCACCAAGGGTCACGTCCTCACTCGGGTTTGGGGCAGGTACTGCCGCATCACGGCTGGAAGCCGGATCATCGACTCATGCGGCGGGATCTCGGTCGAATGACCGGGAATCGAACCTACCCGCTGAGCCTCATTCACCGTCTCCTCATCAGCCGTCCACGACTGGATGATCAGGTCTCCCGTCTCCTCCTCCACCCAGATCGTCGGAGAGTCGGTGTCCGGGGTGTCCGGGAAGATCCCGAGGAACCGTAGCGCCATGAGCTGCCCCTTTGCTCCGTGGGTTGCACGTCATTGCACACGAGCGTCGCGTCCTGAACGCGACGTGGTCAAGCGCAGAACGAACTCGTGCAACTTCGTGCAATGGCATTCCCGTTATCGGCCGTGCGGCTCCTACCATCCCTGGACATCACCGGTCGCCGGTGAACGCCCCACGATCCCCGGCTCCCAACCCACGTGAGCGTCGAAGGCGGTAAGACATGCGAAACCAACGGGTACACAGGTACGAGGTACGGCCGTCGATCGGCGGGCCGCCGCTGTTGGCGGTGTCGGTGGACCGGCAAGCCGGGACACTGACCGCCACCGCCGCCGACCGACCGTCGGTCACGCTTGACGTGGCGACCGCCCGGGCGCTGTGGATCGTCATCAATGAGGCGGTCTACCAGGAGCGTTCGCTGCGGCCGGACGGGTCGATGCTGACGCTGACCTGTGACCGGGGTACCGGACGTGCGGTCACCGTGGGAAGGAACCGCTGATGTCCCGGCTCTCCTCAGCGCAGTTCATCGCGTTTGCCCGCGAGCAGATCCGGGTCGCCGACGCGCTGCTGGCTGTGTCAACCAGAACTGGCCCCGGTGTAGCAGGGCGGATTCCAGCGATCGTCGCAACACCGGAGGTGTTCGGGAGTTGCGATGGGTCTCGGTGTACGTGGCGTGGCGCCGCAGGTGGTGAAGCGTGAGCAGTTCGCTCGGTTGATCGCGCAGGGGGTGAGTAATCGGCGGGCGTGCCAGATCGTGGGCATCGCGCGCAAGACCGGGACACGGTGGCGGCTGGGGCGCACAATCACGACCCGGGACGGTCGGAGGCGGCATTATCCGTCTGTGATCAACGGGCCGAGCCGGGAGATCTCGCCGCGCTACTTGTCCGAGGAGGAGCGGGTGCGCGTCGCCGATCTACGCCGTGCCGGGCACACGGTGCGCGCGATCGCCGGCGAGTTGGGCCGCAGCCCGTCGACGATCAGCCGGGAGTTGCGCCGCAACGCGGAGCCGGACAGTGGGCGGTATCGGCCGTTCGCGGCGCAGCGGCGGGCCGTTGATCGACGTGCTCGCCCGGGCCGCGGCAAGCTGATCAATGACGAGGTGCTACGCGAGTTCGTGGCCGAGCGGTTGAAGAAGCGGTGGAGCCCGGAGCAGATCTGCCAGGCGCTGCGCACCGCGTTTCCCGACCAGCCGGAACGGCATTTGGTGCCCGAGACGATCTATCAGGCGGTCTACCGTCTCGAGCGGGGTGGCTTGCCGCGCGAGCTGCCCGTCAAGGTGCTGCGCACGGGCCGGCGGCGGCGCAAGCCGCATCGTCGTCCCGGCGCCCGCCGTGCCGGCAGCCTGGTGGACATGACGATGATCGACCAGCGCCCAGCCGAGGCCGCGGACCGGTCGGTGGCCGGGCACTGGGAAGGTGACCTGATCACCGGTGAGCTGAACCGCTCAGCGATCGGCACCCTGGTCGAACGGTGCTCCCGGTTCACGATGCTGTTGCACCTGCCCGAGCGGCACACCGCCGAGGCGGTGCGGGACGCGGTCATTGCCGCGTTCGCCCAGCTGCCGCCCTCGCTGCGCCGCTCGCTGACCTGGGATCAGGGCAAGGAGTTGGCGCTACACGGCGAGATCACCGAGGCGCTGGGCATGCCGGTGTTCTTCTGCGAGAAGGCCAGCCCGTGGCAGCGGCCGTCCAATGAGAACACCAACGGGTTGCTGCGCCAGTACTTCCCGAAGGGCAGCGACCTGCGCGTGCATGACGCGGCCCGGCTGGCCGCGGTGGCCGCCGAGCTGAATGAGCGCCCACGCAAGACCCTCGGCTGGGATACCCCGCTCCAGCTGCTCACCGGGCACGGCCGCTAGCCCGCCCCGCCCGGCCGCGTTGGGCGGACACGTCCTAGCCTTAACCCATGTCCGAGCAGCCCGCGGCCGCCACCGGTGTCCGGCTCGCCCGCGCCGACGCGCGCGAACTCGCGGACCTGCTGCTGTTCCTGCACGACTGGCTGACCAGCAGCGAGGACGGCGAGCTGCTCGCTGCCTCGCTGGACCGCTGCCCCGACAGCGTCGGCACCGACACCCTGCCACAGGTGCAACTCGCCCTGACCCGCTTCCGGTCGCTGCTGACGCCGACCGACCCCAGCGCGAACCACTGGCACCTGCCCGGCCAGGGACAATGAGCCGATGCCGGACATGCGACGACGCGGCCCCGAACCTCCCCCGGGCATGCCCACCGTTGAGCACAAGCCCGGGCTCGCGGACGAGATGCTGCGTGAGCTGGCGCCGCTGCTGGCCGAGGAAGGCATCGACGTCGACAACCTCGACGTGCCCGACCTGGAGACCCTGCAGGCGGCGATGAACCGCGCCGTCGAGCGGCTCAACATGGCCCGGTTCACCCCGGTCGGCCAGGCCCGCGAGTACGCGATCACGACGCTGCGGATGATCATCGAAGCCATCGCCGACGGCGACACCCGCCTGGCCGCCGCGATCCTCGACTCCGTCCCACCCGAATCCCCCGACGGCAAATCCGCCACGGTCGCCGGCTGCATCGGCGTCGCGCTCGGCCTGCTCGACCACTGGCTCTACGGTCACGACCCGCACGCCCCGGCCGGGCTCGCCCAGCAAGCCCGGCTACCCGCCGGGCACTGGCGCGGCAAACGCGCAGCAACGGACATCCTCGACCTGGCCGGCAAAGGGCGAGCGTTCCGTTCGCTCGACACGCTGATCACCCGGCACGGCGGCCAGCACGTCCTCTACGGCGCTGCGCTCACCCTCACCGCGGCCACCCAGAGCTGGGCCGAGCAGACCGACACAACACTGCACGAGCTCATCCACACCGTCGTTCCCTGATTCAGCCCGCTACGATCCCCGCCATCAGGTCGTCGTGTTGCGACGATGCCTGGAATCCGCC
>JBOGDE010000064.1:0-20595 GCA_050701695.1 Micromonosporaceae bacterium | reverse complement strand
ACGGGCCGGCGACCACGCCGCGTTCACCGATGCCGACATCGCCTTCCACGCCGCGTTGCTCACCGGCTCCGGCAACCGGATCTTCGGGCAGGTCTCCGAGGCGATCGAGGCGGTGCTGCGGGCCCGCGAGGAGCTGGCGCTGCTGCCGGAGCACATCGAACACGAGGTGATCGCCGGCCACCGGAAGATCGCCGAGGCGGTCGGTGCCGGTGACCCGGGCGGCGCCGAGGCCGCCACCCACCGCCTGATCGCGCGCGCCAGCGCCGAGCTGGCCGGCGTGGTCAGGCCCGCTCGCTGAGCCGCTCGCGAGGTATCAGCCTCGGCGGGGGCGGTATCAGTCTTGGCAGGGCGGTCATCAGCCTTGGTGGGGCGGTCATCAGCCTCGGCCGGGGCGGCAGATGCCGCGTTCGGCGGCGGCGAGGAGCAGGTCGGCGACCTCGGTGACCGGCAGTGACCGTCCGGTGTGGAGTGCGTCGAAGCTGTCGAAGCTGGTGAGCAGGCACAGCAGATGGGCGGCGTCGTCGCGGCTCAGGCCGGGGAGGAGCGCGTCCTGCTCGGCGAGCCGGCGCGCGTGGTGCGCCATCCCGGCGGCACGGCCATCTTCCATGCGCGCGATCGCGCCCCCGTACGCCTCGGGGTCGAGCAGCGCCATGGAGTGCAGCGCGCGCAGCAGATCGCGGTTCGTGGCGTACATCCGGGTGCTGGCGTGGATGGAGCCGCGCAGCGCCTCCCGAGCGTCCGGGTCGGTGACCGCGCGCATCAGCTCGTCGAACCCGCCGTGCTGCAGCAGGTCCACGCCGATCGCCTCGAACAGCCCGGCCCGGGACCCGAAGATCAGGTACACGGTGGAACGCGCCACGCCGGCGATCCGGGCCACCTGATCGAGGCTGACCCGCTCCGCCGGGGCGGTGCGCAGCCGTTCGTACACCGCGTCCAGGATCCGCCGCCGGGTCTGCTCGGCGGCGTCGGCGCGCAGGCGCTGGACGTACTTGCGGGTCGCCATGTGACGGATCCTACTTCACTTGACACTCTGTCTTCTGAAAGACAAGCTGTCTTGTGAAAGGTCTGGAGGTGCCCACAATGCAGGTGTTGATCACGTACACGTTGAAGCCGGATCAGGTGGACGATCAGCTCAGGCTGGTCCGCGAGTATCTGGAGGAGTACCGCCAGTTGCGTCCGGACGGCGTACGCGAAGCGGTCTACCAACGCGACGACAAGGTCAGCGTGATCCACCTCGTCGACACCGGCGACGCCGGTCCGGAGGTCTTCGCCGGCTTCCCCGCGTTCCAGCGGGCTCGGGCGGTGCTCGACGAGCGCTGCGCGACGCCGCCGGAGCTGACCCCACTGCACGAAATCGACTCGTACGGCTTCCGCTAACGCCTCTGCTTGCGACGCCGCCGGCGGCGTTGTCGGCGCCGGCAATGTCAACACCAATCCGACCATATGGCGAGAAGTAGCCCGGGTGCTGTACGCCATCCGCCTGTCACCGCCACCCTCGAACCAGCCGATAAGGAGGGAATTCGACGGTGACGACCACGTATACCGGGCAAATCGACGTGACCTCGCCAACGTTCTTCAGCGACCCCTTCCCGATATATCGGCGGCTCCGCGAGGCGGCCCCGGTGTGCCGCACGCCGCAGGGGTCCTGGATGGTCACCCGCTACCAGGATTGTGTCGCGGTGCTGCAGGACGACAGACTGACCAACATCGCGGAGGACCGGTGCTACCCCGACAAGGGTGAGAACGGATCGACGCGGAATCCGATGGACTCTCGCTACGGCGATACCCGCAAACTCGTGTCCCGGGCGCTGTCCCCGGCTCTGATGCGGGCCTTCGAGGTCACCGTCCGCCGGCCGGTGGACGAGCTGCTCGACGCGGCGCTCGACGCCGGCGATGTCGATGTCGTCGCCGACCTGGCAAATCCCCTGGCCGCGGTCGTGATCTGCGACGTCTTCGGCATGCCGGCCGAGGACCGGGGCAGGTTCCGGAAGTGGGTCGACACCTGTCGGAGGGAGTCGATCTGCTGATCTTCGACCAGCCCGAACTTGCGGCGCGCTCCACCGAAGCCAGGATGCAGCTCTTCGCGTACCTCTGGCGGCTGATGGAGGAACGGCGACGCGCGCCGACCGGCGACCTGATGAGCGCGCTGGTCACGCTTCAACAGGAGAGCCAGACACTGAGCATCATGGAGCTGATCGCATTCTGCATCAGCCTGTTCATCGCCGGTCAGGCGTCGACGTCGACCTTCATCTCCCTCGCCACGCACGACCTGTTGCGTCACCCCCAACAGCTTGAGCACTTTCGGCAGAATCCCGACTCGACCGCGATCGAGGAGCTGCTCCGGTACACCAGCGCTCTACAGTTCGCGACCCGGTCCGCCCGCACCGACATGGAACTCGGCGGCCAGAGCATCCGCAAGGGCGATGTCGTCCTGTCCATGGTCAGCTCCGCGAATCGGGACCCCGAGGTTTTCGCCGAACCCGACCGCCTCGACCTGGCCCGCGATCCCAACCCGCACCTGGCCTTCGGCCGCGGACACCACTACTGCCTCGGCGCGCACCTAGCGCGGCTCGAGGGTCAGGTCATGGTGAGCAGCCTGCTCCGCAGGGCCCCCGCACTACGGCTGCGCGCCGAACTCGTGCTCAAGCCCACGGTATGGCTGCGCGGCCTGGCCGGGCTTCCCGTCAGCCTCCGGTGACCGGCACGCCGCACCCGTATCTCCCGTCATGCCGGTGAGGGTATCGGCGGCGCGCGATTCGCGACCGCTGCACGAAATCGACTCGTACGGCTTCCGCTAATGCCTTTGCTTGCGGTGACGGCGTAGTCGCAGAAAATTATCTGTGTACGTTGTTCCCGCTGCCCTGGTGAGGCCCGTTTTTTGTCGGTGGGTGTCCCTAGGATTTGGTTCATGAATAGCGGCCAAGGTGTGCACCCGGTGCGGCAGGCTATTGCCGCTGTGCGTGCCGCCGTGGATTCGACGGTGGATGCGTCGTTGTGGTCGCTGCCCGACACCGAGATAGCCGACCTTCTGGGTGAGATCGCGCGTGAGGAAGCGCGTCTTGCGGCGTTGCGGCTCCGCGTGGTCGGTGAGGTGCACGGTCGTGACCTGGCCGGTCGGTGTGGTGCCCCGTCGACGCAGGTGTGGCTGCGCTCCCACCTTCCGGTCACGCCGGGGGAGGCGGCCGGTCAGGTGCGGTTAGCTGCTGCGCTGCCGAGGTTCCCGGTGCTGGCCGAGGCGATGACCGAGGGTCGGCTGTGCCCGGGGCGGGCCCGTGAGGTGGTCCGCGCGATCGACGAACTCCCGCCCGATGCCGATCGTGAGGTCCGGGAGCGGGCCGAGCGGATCCTGGTCGAGCACGCCGAGGTGTTGGACCGGCGGCAGGTGATCACCGCGGGGCAGCGGATCTTGCACCACGTGGACTCTGATGCCGCCGATGCGCATCATGGGCGGGTGCTCGCTGAGCAGGAGAAACAGGCGCGGCAGCGCCGTGACCTGCGGTTCACCGCCGATGGGCACGGCACGGTGTGGCTGCAGGGCCGCCTCGATACCGAATCGGCGGCGGTGGTGCGTCGCGCCCTCGATCCCCTGGCCGCGCCCCGCCCGGCTGATGACGGTGGCCGGGATCGGCGTAGTGCCGGTGCGCGGTGTGCCGATGCGTTGGTGGAGCTGTGCCGGCGTGCCCTGATAGTTGGTGGGCTACCGGCGCAGGGTGGGCAGCGGCCGCAGGTGGTGGTCACCGTCGACTACGACCAGCTCCGCACCGGAGTCGGCGCCGGGCGCCTGGACACCGGGGAGGAGCTGTCCCCCGGTGCGGTGCGCCGGTTGGCGTGTGACGCGCAGATCCTTCCCGCTGTGCTCGGCTCGGACTCCATAGCCTTGGATCTGGGTAGGGGGAGCGGTTGTTCACCGCCGGGCAGCGCCGGGCGTTGATCCTGCGTGATCGTGGGTGCGCGTTCCCGGGTTGTGATCGGCCTCCGGCGTGGACCCAGGCCCACCACGTGGAGCATTGGTCAGTTGGTGGCGCGAGTGATATCGGTAATGCGGTGTTGTTGTGCGGGTTTCATCACCGGGAGATACACAAAGGCCACTGGCGGGTAGTAATCGCCGAGGATGGGTGTCCGGAATTCACCCCGCCCCGGTTTGTGGACCCGGAACAGAAACCGATCAGGAGCCGGCGGGATCAATTCCTGCGGAAACGACGACCACCACCCGAGCACACGGCATAATCCCGCTGCCCGCTGCCCGCTGCCCGCTGCCCGCTGCCCGCTGCCCGCTGCCCGCTGCCCGCTGCCCGCTGCCCGCTGCCCGCCAGCGAGCCCCGATGGGCCAATTAGTATGATTATTTGCCGGAGGCTGGCGGATGCCGGTCAGGCGAGTGCGCGGGAGAGTGGATGGACTGGCGGGAGAGTGGATGGACTGGAACGGGCAGACGGTTGTGGTCACGGGGTCGACCCGTGGCATCGGGGCGGCGACCGCGGGGCTCTTCGCCGACCGGGGCGCCCATGTCGTGGTGCACGGCCTCGTGGTCGACGAAGGTGAGGCGTTGGTGGCGACGTTGGTCGGGCGAGGTGGCCGTGCCAGCTTCGTGGCCGGCGACCTCTGTCAGGCCGACGTGCCCGCGGCGATCGTCGGGCACGCGGTCGACACGACGGGGCGGCTCGACGTACTGGTGAACAATGCCGGAGCCAACGTCTTTGCCGGCACCACCGTCGCCGACCTCGACACCTGGCAGAAGTGCCTCGACCTGGATCTGCGCGCCGGCTGGCTGTGTGCCCAGGCCGCCGTCAAGGCCAGCGCCGGCCTGCATGCGATCGTCAACGTCGCCTCCAACCACGCCCGCGCCACGTTTCCCGGGGTGTTCCCGTACAACGTGGCGAAGGCGGGGCTGCTGGCGCTCACCCAGTCGCTCGCGATCGAGCTGGCGCCGCTCGGCATCCGGGCCAACGCGATCTGCCCGGGCTGGGTCGACACCCCGATCAACCAGGCGAAGTTCGCGGCGGACCCGGCAGAGCTGGTCCGGGTGGAGAAGTTGCACCCGCTGGGGCGGATCGGGCGGCCCGAGGACGTCGCCTGGGCGATCCGGTTCCTCGCGTCCCAGGTCGAGGCCAGCTTCATCACGGGCACCGTACTGACCGTCGACGGCGGTCGCTCGGCGCTACTGCAGGACCCACGCTGAGATCGGTCTCGGCCAGCTCCGCGCGGATATTTGTTGTGCCGGACAACAAATATCTCGGCGAAGTCTTGACTAATAATATTACTTTTCCCTAGCGTACGGCCTGTGGCGGCCAGAGGGGGCTGCCACAGGAAGGTCCGCCATGTCTGTACCGGTCGCAGGTCGAAGCTCCGCAGGTCGATGGTTCCCAGGCCGATGGGTCCCGGGCCGATGGCTCCCAGGCCGAACGAGAAGGTGGGGCGCGGTGCTCGGCGCCGTGGCGTTGGGGGTGAGCCTGCTGCCCACCTCGGCGACCGCCGCCGCGGGGACCGACACCATCGCCTCCGACGACCTCCGGGTACGGATCGCCACCGACTTCCCCCGGGTGGTGGACTACACCGACCTGGCCAGCGGCGCCACGCTCGGCGGGCAGCCCGACGACATCGACACCGTCGTCATCAACGGCACGGCCTACCAGGCCACCGACGCGTTGGCGACGGTGGAGGGCGGCAGAGCGACGTACACCCTGAGCTTCGAAAGTCTTCCGGGCGTGGAGCTGGACGCCAGCCTGAGCGTGGCAGGGCCTGTCCTGGCCTTCGCGATCGACGCGGTACGCGACACCGCCGCCTTCCGGGTCGGCACCATCGACATCCCCGACCACGACCTGGTCTCCGTGTCGAGCGACCAGACCGGCGCCGCGACCGCGTTCGCGAAGATCGACCCGAACTCGACCACCAGGGGCGACACGTTCGCGCCGGTGACCGCGCAGACCCCGGCCGACGCCGCCCCGGTCGGCTCGGCGTACGGCATCGTCCACACCGGTCAGCTCGCCGCCGCGATCGAGACCAACTCCAGCTATGACAAGCCGTCCGGCGCCGCCCGCCGGGACAACGCCCGGCTGTGGCACCAGGCCCGCAAGGCCGCCGACGGCACGGTACGGGTCGGGGTCTGGAGCGGCCAGTGGACCCACCGCGGTGAGACGGCCAGCTTCACCGAGCCGGCGCCGTACGCCAAGGTGGTCGTCACCGGCGACCGCAACGGCGACGCGAAAACCGACTGGCAGGACGGCGCGGTGGCGTTCCGGGACACCATCGCGATCAAGCCGCGGGGCTGGGAGAAGACCGCCGACCGGGTCACCACCCGGATCCCGTTCAACTTCGCGAGCATGGCGACCAATCCGTTCCTGAAGACCCTCGACAACGTCAAGCGGGTCTCGCTCGCCACCGACGGCCTCGGCCAGATGGCCATCCTCAAGGGGTACGGCTCGGAGGGCCACGACTCGGCGCACCCCGACTACGGCGGCAACTACAACCGCCGCGCCGGCGGGCTGGAAGACCTCAACAAGCTGCTGGCCAGCGGCGAGGCGTACAACGCGGACTTCGGGGTGCACGTCAACGCCACCGAGTCCTACCCGGAGGCGAAGGCGTTCAACGAGACGCTGGTCGACCCCGCCCGCAAGTGCTGGGACTGGATCGACCAGTCGTACTGCAACCGGATGCGGCCCGACCTGACCTCAGGCAACGTGGTCGACCGCTTCCAGCAGCTGCGCGAGGAGACCCACCCCAACCTGGAGATGCTCTACATCGACGTGTACTACGAGTTCGGCTGGCTGCCCGACGCGCTGTCCCGGCAGCTGCACGCGCAGGGCTGGCAGATCGGCAGCGAGTGGTCGTACGCCTTCGAGCGCAACACGCTGTGGTCGCACTGGGCGAACGACCGCAACTACGGCGGCGCCACCAACAAGGGGCTCAACTCGCAGATCATCCGGTTCGTACGCAACCAGGAGAAAGACCTGTGGAATCCGCACCCGATCCTGGGCAACGCGCAGAGCGAGGAGTTCGAGGGCTGGACCGGCGAGAACGACTGGAACGTCTTCTACCGCAACATCTGGACCAACAACCTCCCGGCGAAGTTCCTGCAGCACCACCAGATCCGGCGCTGGACCGCCGACGAGGTGAGCTTCACCGGCGGCGTGCGCGGCACCTCCAAGGGCGGCCGCAAGCTGTACGTCGGTGACGCGAAGGTGCTCGACGGCGGCTCCTACCTGCTGCCGTGGGACGGCGAGAAGCTCTACCACTACAACCCCGCCGGCGGGAACAGCACCTGGCAGGTGCCGGCGCCGTTCACCAACGCGAGCAAGTTCGAGGTCTACAAGCTGACCGACAACGGCCGGGTACGTGTCACCACCGCCCAGGTACGCGACGGCAAGGTCACTCTCGCCGCCGACAAGGGACAGCCGTACGTGCTCTACCCGACCACCCCGCCGGCCACCCCGGACGTGACGTGGGGCGAGGGCAGCCCGGTCACCGACCCCGGCTTCAACGCCGGCCACCTCGAAGCCTGGACCCCGACCGGGGCCGGGATCGCGGAGCTGCCGGGCGGCCAGCACGTCGCCGAGCTGCGCGGCGGTGCCGCGGCCGGGATCGAGCAGCGGCTGTCCGGGCTGCGGGCCGGGAAGACCTACTCGGCATCGGCCTGGGTCGAGGTGGAGCCGGGCAAGACCCGCCGCACCACGCTCACCGTCGACGGCGCGCCCGGGGTCAACGCGTCCTCCTATCTGGACAGATCGACCTGGCGGAACACCAATGCCGCCGACGACAAACGCAACACCGGATTCCAGCGGGTCCGGGTGCTGTTCGACGCACCCGCCAGCGGAGAGGTGTCGCTGAAGCTGCGCGCGGCCTCCGGCGAGGCCCGGGTACGGATCGACGACATCCGGGTGATCCCGGCGACCCGCGCCAGCAAGCCCGGGACGATGCTGTTCGAGGACTTCGAGCACGTCGACCAGGGCTGGTGGCCGTTCGCCAAGGGCGATGCCGGGGGTGGCGACCCGCGTACCCACCTGGCGGAGCTGCACTCCCCGTACACCCAGAAGGGTTGGAACGGGAAGCTGACCGACGACGTGCTGGCCGGCGAGTGGTCGCTGAAGGCGCACGAGGAGCGCACCGGGCTGCTGTACCGGACGGTGCCGCAGTCGGTGCGGTTCGAGGCCGGCCGCAAGTACCGGGTCAGCTTCGACTACCAGAGCTCGCACGCCGGGCACTACGCCTTCGTCGCCGGCTACGACCAGGCGGGCACGTCGGTGGAGCCGGTACGCCGTACCTTCGGCCAGCAGCGCGACACCGCACGCTTCGGGTACGAGTTCAGCCCGGGCGACTGCGGCGACTACTTCTTCGGGGTACGCAAGCTCACCTCGGAGGGGTCGCAGGCCGACGCCGACCTGATGCTCGACAACCTGGCCGTGGAGGACCTCGGGCCCGCCACCGACCAGGCCGGCTGCGCCACCCTCGACGTGTCGGCCGCCCCGCAGAAGTACGTGCCGGGCGAGCCGAACGCGCTGCGGGCGACCTTCGTGAACCGGGAGCGGGCGGCGGTCGACAACGTCGTTCTCACCCCGTCGGTGCCCGAGGGCTGGACCGCCACCGCGCGTGGCGCGACCAGCTTCGGCAAGATCGAAGCTGGCGCCGCGGTGACCGCGACCTGGCTGGTCACACCGCCCGCCAGCACGGCACCCGGCGCGTACTCGCTGGGGGCCGACGCCCGCTACCAGCTCGCCGGGGCCGGGCGGACGCTGGACGCCGGCACCGAGGTGGGCACGTTGCCGGCCGGGATGATCCCGCAGGCGTCGATGCGGGTCACCGACGCCGACAGCCAGGAGCTCTCCGCCGAGAACGGCGCCGCCAGCAACATCCTCGACGGCAACGCCGGCAGCTTCTGGACCACCCAGTGGTCCGGCGCCGAACCGCCACCGCCGCACCACGTCACCGTCGACCTGGGCGGCAGGTACGACGTGACGAAGCTGCACTACCTGCCGCGCCAGGGGCAGAGCAACGGCCGGATCGCCCGATACCAGGTGTACGTCAGCACCGACGGCGCCGACTGGGGCGAGGCGGTGGCGAGCGGCACGTTCCCCACCTCCAGTGCGGAGCAGACGGTCCCGCTCACCCCGAAGCGGGGCCGGTACCTGAAGCTGGTGGCGACCAGTGAGGTCAACGGCAGGCCGTGGACCACGGTCGCCGAGCTGAACGTCTCCGGCACCAAGGTGGCAGGCAACGGCGTCATCGCGCCGTGGCTGACCACCGTGCACGAGGTCTCCAGCGACGAGCCGGCCACCGGCGGCGGTGCCGACAAGGCGATCGACGGCAACCCGGCGACCGGCTGGCACACCGCCTGGTCGACGGTCGACCCGCCGGCGGACTACCCGCACCACCTCGCGCTCGACCTGGGTGCCGTACACGAGGTGTCGGCGGTGCACTACCTGCCCCGGCAGTTCGCCAACAACGGCCTGATCAAGGGCTACCAGGTGTACGCCAGCTCCGACGGATCGAGCTGGACCAAGGTGGCCGAGGGCGCGTTCCCCGCCAGCCGGTACGAGCAGCATGTCAACTTCACCGCCACCCCCGCCCGGTACGTGAAGCTGGTCGCCACCAGCCCGCAGACGGCCGGCAGTCCCTTCGGGTACGTCGCCGAACTCACCGTCACCGGCACCCCGGTGTAGCGAGGTGGTGTACGACAGCGCCTGTCGTGCACCACGTCCCCTGATGCCGGTCCGCCGGGCCACAAGCCCGGCGGACCGGTAACCTACCCCCGCCCGGGTGTCGTCCTCGCGACAGGTGAATTGCGTTTACACCACCGGAAACGGGTGCGAACCTGGTGGGGTATTTCGCTGCGGGAGGTGCAGGTGGGGGCGCTGCCGAAGGCGGATGTGCCGGACGGTGCCGTCGCCGTGCTGTTCGACCGGCTGCACGAGCTGCACCACGTCGCCGGTTGGCCCAGCCTGCGCTACATGGCCAAGGAGATCGGCTGCAGCCACACCACGGTCTCGGCCGCGTTCTCCGAGCCCCGGGTGCCCCGCTGGGGGCTGCTGGAGCTGATCGTGGAGACCCTCGGCGGCGACACCTCGGAGTTCCACGACCTGTGGCTCGCGGCGAGCAGATCCGGCTCAGCCGGCCCTGACTCAGCCCGCTCAGCCGGCCCTGACTCAGCTGGCACGGGCGGCCCTGACTCAGCCGGTACCGGCGGCTCTGACTCAGCTGGCGTGGGGCGGGGCGGCGAGCCGGGTGCGGCCGCGGTCGCCGTACCGCCGGCCGTGGCCGTATCTCCGGCCGCGGCCGTGCCGTGGTCGGGGCCGCCACGTCAGCTGCCCGCCGACGTCGCCGGGTTCACCGGCCGGGCCGGGCAGCTCGCCCAGCTCGACCGGCTGCTCACCGACTCCGGCCAGACGGTCACCATCGCCGCGGTCTCCGGCACCGCCGGGGTCGGCAAGACCGCGCTCGCGGTGCACTGGGGGCACCGGGTCGCCGAGCGCTTCCCCGACGGTCAGCTCTACCTCAACCTGCGGGGGTACGACCCGGAGAGCCCGGTCTCGCCGTCGCAGGCACTGGAGGCGCTGCTGCGGGAGCTGGGCGTGGACGGCTCGGCGATCCCGCGGGAGCTGCCGCAGCGTGCCGCCCGGTTCCGTACGCTGCTCGCCGACCGCCGGATGCTGATCGTGCTGGACAACGCGCACTCGGTGGAGCAGGTGCGGGACCTGCTGCCCGGCACCGGGTCGTGCTTCGCTCTGGTCACCAGCCGGGAACGGCTGCCGGCCCTGGTGGCCCGCTACGGCGCGGTACGGATCAACCTGGACCTGCTGGAGACGACCGAGGCGATCGTGCTGCTGCGTGAGCTGGTGGGCGAGCGGGTCGACGCCGAACCGGACGCGGCCGACGCGCTGGCACAGCGGTGTGCCCGGCTGCCGCTGGCGCTGCGGATCGCCGCCGAGCTTGTCGCCTCGCATCCGGCCACCCCTCTGGCACGGCTGGTCGCCGAACTCGGTGCCGAGCAGCTCGACCTGCTCGACACCGGCGACGAGTACACCGCGGTGCGTACCGTCTTCTCCTGGTCGTGCCGGCATCTCGGAGAGCCGGCGGTGCGGCTGTTCCAGCTGCTCGGCGTACACCCCGGGCGGGACGCCGACGCTCGTGCCGCCGCGGCGCTGCTCGGCGGACAGCCGCGCCCCACCCGGCGGTTGCTCGACGAGCTGGTGCGCGCCCACCTGGTCGACGAGCTGACACCCGGCCGGTACGGCATGCACGACCTGCTCCGGGCGTACGCCGCGGAAGAGGCCGCCGCCCACCGGCCCGAGGAGTGCGAGGCCGCCCGGGAGCGGCTCTACGACCACTACCTGCGGAGCGCGGCCGCGGCGATGGATGCCGCGTACCCACACAATCCGCAGCACCGGCCCCGGGTCGGTGGCGCCGAGGACCGGTTCGCCACCGCGCCCACGGCACGGGAGTGGCTGGGCAGCGAGTGGCGCAACCTGGTGGCGTGCGCGCAGGCGGTAGCCGCCACCCGCCCGGCGTACACCCGGGAGCTGGCCGCGACGCTGGCCGGGTATCTCGACGAACGCGCCCGCTACGACGCCGCGCAGGAGCTGCACGAGCTGGCCCGTGCCACCGCGGTCGCCGATCGTGACCCGGGTGCGGAGGGCACCGCGTTGAACGACCTGGCGCTGGTCAGCCGCCGGCAGGGCCGCTACCAGACGGCGATCTCCCAGCACGAGCGGGCGCTCGACGCGCACCGCGAAGCCGGGAACGGCTCCGGTCAGGCCAGGGCGATGCACGGGCTGGGTGTGCTGCACTGGCGGCACGGCCGGTACGCCGAGGCGTACGACCAGCTGCACCGGGCGGTGGCGCTGCATCGCGAGGTGGGCGACCCGATCGGGGAGGGCGGCGCGCTGTACGCGCTCGGCATCGCCACCCGCCGGCTCGGCCGCTACGCCGAGGCGCAGACGTACCACCGGCAGGCGATCGAGATGCTGCGGCAGGCCGGCGACCGGGCAGGGGAGGCCGCGGCGCGTACCAACCTGGGTGTGGTCTGCACCCAGCTCGGCCGGTACGCCGAAGCGGTCGAGCACCACCAGCGGGCACTGGACATCCACCGCGAGACCGATCACCGGCTGGGCCAGGGCGTCTCGCTGGACAACCTGGGCACCGCGTACCGCCGGATGGGCCGCTGCGGCGACGCGATGGCGTACCACCAGCAGGCGATCGAGATCTACCGGCAGATCGGTTACCGGGTGGGGGAGGGAGACGCGCTGCGTGGGCTCGGGGAGGCGCTGATCTGTCTCGGCCGGTACGACGCGGCGTTCCCGTTGCTGGAGCAGGCGGTGGCGATCGGCCATCAGCTGGGTGAGGCCGACGTGGAGACCGGTGCGCTGATCGCGTTGGGCACGGTGCGGCGCGCGATCGGGCGTACCGCCGACGCGATGGTCAGCTACCAGGCCGCGCTGCGGCTCGCCGAGCGCGCGGGCGACCGGTACGAGACAGCCCGGGCCCTGGCCGGGATCGCCACGGCGCACGAGCAGGCGGATGATCCGGTCGCCGCGCGGGAGCACCGGGAGCGGGCGTACGCCCTGTTCGCCGAGCTGGGCCTGCCGGAAGCCGATCGGCTGGCGGCACGCCTGGCCACCGATCCGGCCGAGCCGGTAACACGCGGGTCCGTAACGCCCGGGTCCGTAACGCCCGGGTCCGTAACGCCCGGGTCCGTAACGCCCGGGTAGGCGGCCTCAGGCCCGTACCACGTCGAAGTACGCCTGGTACGAGGCGGCGCCGCCGCTGACGAGCGGGCTCGCGACGTGGAAGTGCAGGTCGCGTTCCCGCTGGTGGGGCGCCACCACCGAGGTGATCAGCTGTTTCGGGCCGAGCCGGATCGGCTGGGTGCCGAGGGTGTCGTCGGCGGTGCCGAGCAGGTCGTCGATGCCCCCGACGATGTCCGGCAGCGCGGCGTCCAGTACCGGACCGACCGCGACCGCCAGCGGGGCCAGGAACCCGGTGGACGCCAGCGCCGCCTCCAGCACGGGCTTCGCCCGGTCCGCGGCCAGCGAGACCGCCTGGTGCACCTTGTCGCGGTACGCGTTCGGATCGCCCTCGTCGTGCTCCATGAACGTGACCGACAGGTCAAGCCCCCACGGGCGGCCCCGGAACACCTCGGCCCCGGGGTCGGGGAAGCAGCCGTCACCGCCGGTGTTCTCGTGGATCCGGGTACGGAAGGTCGGCTTCTGCCCGTCGAAGCCGAGCACCCCGACCACCGCGTACGGCTCGTCGGAGTGACTGGGCTGGTCGGAGTGTCTGGGCTCGTCGGTCTCGGCGACGCAGCTCATGCCGCGGTAGCGCACCACGACGTCGCCCACCTCGATCGCGCCGGTGTCCGGCCACCAGTAGATCGCGCCGTGCTGGAAGTCGCTGACCCGGCCGCCGTCGACGAAGTCGCGCTCCCCGCTGACCGGGTGCCCCAGCCAGCCGCCCTCGCCGCCGAGGGCGTGCCAGCGTTCCCGGATCCCTCCGATGACCTCAACCATGTCCCACTCCTCGGGTCACTGCCTGGCGCCGCCGGCGGGCCGAGTGCCCTCTGGCGAGGCAGTGCCCCGATCCTCGGGTCACTGGGAAGGTGGTTGACGATGCTGGACAGAACTGGACGGCCGGGCCGCTCGCGGTCCGGCCGGCTCGTGGTCCGGGCCGGCTCGTGGTCCGGTGCGGTCGTGGTCTGGGCCGGCTCAGCTTGGGACGGTCGTGGCGAACCCGTCGCGCCAGCTCGGGTACCCGGGGCGGAAGCCCAGCTCGCGCTTCGCCCGCGCGTTCGTACCACCCCGGGCGTGGTTCATCAGGTAGTACGCGGCATCGCCGGCGACCAGCCGCGCCAGCCAGCCCGGGAGTCGCAGCGGCGGCTTGCCGCCGACCCGGGCGGCCAGTGCCGGCAGCCACTCCGATACCGGCGCCGGCTCGTCGTCGACGATGTTGTAGATCCCGCTGCCGGCGGTGAGCGCGGCGACGGCGGCCGCGGCGGCGTCGGCGACGTGCACGAACGAGGTCACCCCGGAGCCGGGCCCGAGCAGCGGGAACGCCCGCTTGCGCACCGCCTCGTACTGGGCGCCGCCGGGGGCGAGCGAGGTGCCGGGGCCGTACAGCGCGCCGTACCGCAGCACCACGCCGTCGCGTCCGGCCAGCCGTTCCAGGGTCCGGATCGCCTCCAGGGTTTCGCGCAGCCCCGCCGGTGGGTCCGGGTGGAGCGGCGCGTCCTCGTCCTTGACCGGCCCGGCTTCCGGGGCGTACGGCCAGCCGCAGAAGCTCTGCGCCACCAGCCGTGCCCCACCGATCGCGTCGGCCGCGGCGAGCAGGTTGGCGGTGCCCTCGATGCGCAGCCGGTTGGTGAGCGCGAAGTAGGTGCCGAACTTGCGCGGGTTGTTGCCCAGCGCGGACAGCGCGGTCGCCTGGTGCACGATCGCGTCCGGCCGGATCCGCCGTACGGCGGCGCTGGTCGTCTCGGCGTCCAGCACGTCGAGCAGCACCGGCTCGGCTCCGGCCGCGGCCAGCTCGGCGGTACGGCCGGTACGGGTAGTGGTGGCGTACACCTGGTGGCCGCCGGCGAGCAGCAGTGGCAGCAGCGGCCGGCCCACCACGCCGGTGGCGCCTACGAGCAGTACACGCATCGGGATCCTCCCTGTCGGCTCTCTCACCGTGGGGACGATGCCGCGGCCAGGAGTGTGACAGCGCGGGTACGTTTGCCGGGTGACGACCGCGACCACCACCCGGCGCTGGCCGGCGTCGTTCGCCGACCGGCTGACCGACCCGATCCCGCGGGCGCGCGACGTGTTCCGGCTGATGCGGCAGGGCGGCTTCGCGCCCCGCGACCTCTCCGACGCCACCCGGATCCCGGTCACCCCCGCCACCGCGCTGCCGGAGCCGCCGGCCGGCCAGATCGGCGTCACCTGGGTGGGGCACGCCAGCTTCGTGCTGCGTACCGGCGGGCTCACCGTGCTCACCGACCCGGTGTGGTCCCGCCGGATCCCCGGGGTGCCGCCCCGGCTCACCCCGGTGGGGCTGCCGTGGCAGGCGCTGCCGCGCGTCGACGCGGTGGTGATCAGCCACAACCACTACGACCACCTGGACGCGCCGACCATCCGGCGGCTGCCCCGCGACACCCCGTGCCTGGTGCCGGGTGGGCTGGGCCGGTGGTTCCGGCGGCGTGGCTTCACCGCGGTGACCGAGCTGGACTGGTGGGAGTCGGCCACGGTGGGCGAGGTCGAGTTCGGTTTCGTACCGGCGCATCACTGGTCGCGGCGGACCCTCACCGACGCCTGCCGCACCCTGTGGGGCGGTTGGGTGGTACGCGGCGACGCCGGTGCCGTCTACTTCGCCGGCGACACCGCGTACGGGCACTGGTTCGGCGAGATCGCCGACCGGCACCCCGACATCGACCTGGCGCTGATGCCGGTCGGGGCGTACGAGCCACGCTGGTTCATGAAGCCCGTCCACATGAACCCCGAAGAGGCGGTACGCGCCTGCGAGGACCTCCGCGCCCCCCGGATGGCCACCATGCACTGGGGCACGTTCCCGCTCTCCCAGGAGCCACTGCTGGCGCCGCTCGAGGAGTCGATCGCGGCGTGGCGTGCCGCGGGCCGTCCGGAGTCAGACCTGTGGACCATGGCGGTCGGCGAGTCCCGGCTGCTGGCGGCGCGGTAAATCCAGTCCCGGGCCTGCAGGCCCCGCGGATAGCATCCGGACCATGGGGCGCAGCGTTCACCGCGGGGTCTGCCCGCTCGACTGCCCGGACACCTGTACCTGGCTGCTGACCGTCGAGGACGGCCGGGCGGTCGGGCTGCGGGGCGATCCGGAGCACCCCTTCACCCAGGGCGCGCTGTGCGGCAAGGTCAACCGGTACCTGGACGCGGTCAACGGCGACGACCGGCTGACGTACCCGCTGCTGCGGGTGGGGCCGAAGCGTGCCGGCCCGGACGCGTTTCGGAGGGCGAGCTGGGACGAGGCGCTGTCGACCGTGGCCGCCGGGCTGCGGGCGAGCATCGAGCGGCACGGGCCGGCGTCGGTGCTGCCGTACTACTTCGCCGGGACGATGGGGCATGTCCAGGGCTACAGCATGGGGCCGCGGCTGTTCGCGTATCTGGGGGCGTCGCGGCTGCGCACCACCATCTGCACCGCGGCGGCCAGCGCCGCACTGCGCTCGCTGTACGGCGGCAACGTCGGTTTCGAGCCGGAGTCGATCGTCGACGCGAAGCTGATCGTGCTGTGGGGCGCCAACCTGCTCTCCACCAACCTGCACCAGTGGCCGTTCGTGGCCGAGGCCCGGGAGCGGGGAGCGTACGTGGTGGCGGTCGACCCGCTGCGTACCGACACCGCCGCCCGCTGCGACGAGCACGTCGCGCCGCTGCCGGGGACCGACGCGGCGCTCGCGCTCGGGCTGATGCGACACGTGGTCAACGCCGGTGACGTCGACCGGGAGTGGCTAGCGGCGTACACCACCGGCTGGCCAGAGCTGGAGGCCCGGCTCGCCGAGTGGCCGGTGGAGCGGGCCGCCGAGGTCTGCGGGCTGGACCCGGCGGTGGTACGCGCGCTCGGCCAGCGGATCGCCACCAGCCGGCCCACCGCGATCCGGGTCGGGCTGGGACTGCAGCGGCACTACGGGGCGGCGCAGGCGATCCGTAGCATCTGCGCGCTGCCGCTGGTCACCGGCGACTTCCGGTACCCGGGCGGGGGCGCGCTGTGCATGACCTCCGGGCACCACCAGCTCTCCGGCGCTCACCCGGCCGGGATGCCGGCGCCGCCGGCCCGGTCGATCAACATGAGCCGGCTCGCCGCCGTACTCACCGGCGAGGCGGACCCGCCGGTGACGTCGTTGGTGGTCTTCGACGCCAACCCGGCCGCGACCGCACCGGACCAGGCGCGGCTACGCCGCGGCCTGCTGCGCGACGACCTGTTCGTCACCGTGCTGGAGCAGCGCTGGACCGACACCTGCGACTACGCCGACGTGGTGCTGCCCGCCACCATGCAGCCCGAACACCTCGACATCGTCACCGGGTACGGCCACCACTACACCGGGCTGAACCTGCCCGCCGTCGCGCCGCCCGGCGAGGCGCTGCCGAACGCCGAGATCTTCCGCCGGATCGCCGCCACCATGGGGCTGGACCACCCCGCGCTGCGCGACAGCGACGAAGAGCTGGCTCGGCAGCGGCTCGCCGGTGGGTCGGTCAGCTTCGAGGAGCTGCGCGAGCGGGGGTACGCCCGGACCACCGGCGTCGCGGTCGGCTCCGCCCCGTACGCGGAGGGTGGCTTCCCCACCTCCGACGGCCGGGCCCGGCTGTACGACCCGGCGCTGGCCTCGTGGGGGGTTGACCCGCTGGTCGGCTACACCCCGCCGGTGGAGGGGGCTTCCGCGGAGCTCGCCGAGCGGTTCCCGCTGGTGCTGCTCGCGCCGGCCGGACGGTTCTTCATGAACTCCACGTTCGCGTCGCTGCCGTGGCACGCGAAGAAGATGGGCCCGCCCCGGATCCACCTGCACCCTGTGGATGCCGCCGCGTACGGCCTGACCGCCGGCGACCAGGTACGGGTGCACAACGAGCGTGGCGAGTTCCGGGCCGCGGTGGCGGTCGATGAGGCGACCCGGCCGGGGGTGGCGTTCACATACAAGGCGTACTGGGCACGGCTGAGCCCCGGCGGCGCCACCGTCAACGCGGTGACCGCGGTCCGAGACACCGACCTCGGCGGTGGCCCGACCTTCCACGACACCCGAGTGGCGGTGGAGCTGGTGCCGGCCGGTGGCTCCGTCCCCGGCGATGCGGCAGGCTGAGGGCTGTGGACGACGAGGTACGGATCGCTTCGGGAGTGGTGATCCCGGCGGGGGAGCTGTGGTGGCGCTTCTCCCGGTCGAGTGGGCCCGGCGGACAGGGCGTCAACACCACCGACTCCCGGGTCGAGTTGAGCTTCGACGTGGCGCGCACCACCGCGTTCGGCCCGACCCGCAAGACGCGGGCGCTGCAACGCCTGGCCGGCCGGCTGGTCGACGGTGTGATCACCGTGGTCGCTTCCGAGCACCGTTCGCAGCTCCGTAACCGGCAGGCCGCGCAGGATCGGCTGGCCACGCTGCTCGCCGAGGCGATCGCGCCCCCGCCACCGCCGCGCCGCCCCACCCGGCCCAGCAGGGGCAAGGTACGGGCCCGGCTGGACGCCAAGACCCGCCGGGGCCGTACCAAACAACTACGCCGTAAGCCCACCGACGACTAACCGCCCGCACCCCACCCCACCCGCGCCACCCCACCCCGGCGGATGGTCAGGTGCTGTGGCCGAGCTGCAGCCAGACGCGGACGTGTTCGGTGAGGTCCTGGTCTGCGATCGCGTCGCGTACCTGTGCGGCGAACTGTTCCCGCAGGTGGGGCGGCGGCAGTTGATCGACCGACATCGCCGAGAACACGCCGCCGACGACCTCATCGACGGTCAGTTTCGCCTCATAGTCCACCGACCACTCGACGACGCGGTACCCGGCTGATGTCAGGGCTTGCTGGTTGAGCCTGCGTCCTTCGTCGTCGGTTTGGCATGACGAGGTCAGCTGTCGCCCAAGCCACTGTTGCAGGAACTTCCGCAGGGTTCGGGACCATTCGGTGTCCTGCAGCCACAGCGGCGTGCCGTTGGTGACCACTGCAATGCCGCCGCCTCGACGCAACAGCGGCCGAACGGCCGGAAAGAGAGTGGCGCGGTCCATCCAGTGGATTGCCACGGCAATGGTCACCGCACCGACCCCGTCGCTCAACAGCCGTCCGAGCGCTGGCAGGTCGCTGTCCGCGCCGAGCATCCACAATGTGTTGCCCACGCCGCGCTGCTTAGCGGCACGGCGGGCGTGGGTGAGCATGTCCGGTTCGGGATCCATCCCTACAACCGCCCGGACCCGCGCGGCCAGGGGCAGGCTCAACTGGCCGGTGCCGCATCCGAGGTCCACGACCACGTCGTCGGCCTGCAACCCGAACGCTCCGGCGATCGCGTCAACAGCGGCGGGTGGGTAACCACGCCGATACCTTTCGTAGTAGGCAGCCACCTCGCCACCGAAACCCAACCCCATAACCGCAGTCTGCCGACACCCGGGCCGACGGCGCGAGCGGTTTCGCGCAGGGCGTGACCCCCGCTGTCCAGCAGGTCTCGCGTCTAGGACTTCTGAAACGCGGCCTGGTCGATGAGGACGCCGGGGTTGAGGATTCCGCCAGGGTCCAGGGTGGATTTGGCGGCGGTGAGGGCGGCGGCGAACGGGTCGGGGCGTTGCCGGTCGTACCAGGGGCGGTGGTCGCGGCCGACCGCGTGGTGGTGGGTGATGGTGCCGCCGTGGCGCAGCAGCAGCTCGCTCGCGACGGCCTTCAGCTCGTCCCACATCGCCAGCTCCGAGCCGGTACGCCCCGGCGCGATCACCGTGAAGTACGGCGCAGCCCCGTCGGGGTAGACGTGGGTGAACCGGCAGTTGATCATGCCGTCGGCGCCGCACACGTCGCGGATCGCGGCGCCGAGCTCCTCGCGTACCCCCGAAATCAGTTCTTCCACCCGGTCCCAGGTCACCGCGGTCTCGAAGGTCTCCACCAGCGCCGAGAGCCGCGCCAGCCCGTCCCGCAGGTACGGCATCCGCAGGAACGCCGTACGCCAGGCTTCGACCGCGTCCCCGCCGCCGGAGGGCCGCGGCGTGCCGCCGGCGGCACGCGCAATCTCCACCAGCGGTGCGATGTCGACGGGCACCGCCGCCGACTCCACACCCAGCACCAGTACGCTGACGGACCCGTCGCCGGCGCCGGAGAGCATCGCCTCGCCCGGGTCGAGCAGCCGGCAGTTGGCCGGGTGCAGCCCGGACTGCGCGATGGTCCGGGTGGCCGCCACCGCCGCACCCCAGTCGGTGAACGTCACCGCCGCCGACGCCTTGTACGCGGGCCGCGCCTGCACCCGCAGCCAGGCCTCGGTGATCACCCCGAGGATCCCCTCCGAGCCGAGGAACAGCCGGTCCGGCGACGGCCCCGCGCCGGAACCGGGCAGCCGGCGGGACTCGCTGATCCCGACCGGCGTCACCACTCGCAGCGACTCCACGAAATCGTCGATGTGGGTGTGCAGCGTCGCGTAGTGCCCGCCGGCGCGGGTCGCCAGCCAGCCACCCAGGGTGGAGAATTCGAAGCTCTGCGGGAAGTGCCGCAGCGTCAGCCCGCTCTCCCGCAGCTGCTCCTCCAGGGCGGGGCCGAACGCGCCGGCCTGGATCCGCGCCGCCCGGCTGGTCGGGTCGATCTCCAGCACCCGGTCCAACCGGCTCAGGTCCAGGCTGACCACGCCGGTGAAATCGCCCGGGTTGCGGCACTCGACGCCGCCCACGACCGAGGAGCCACCGCCGTACGGCACCACCGCGGTGTGGCTCGACGATGCCCAGTCGAGCAGGTCGACCACGTCCTGTTCCTTGCGGGGGTACGCCACCAGGTCGGGCGCGGTGACCTGGCCGGCGAGTGCGCGTACCACGTCGCGGTACGCCTTCCCGTACGCGTGGCCCGCCCGGTCGGGCGCGTCCGCCGACAACAGCGACGCCAGCGCCGCCGGCGGCCGCAGCTCCGATCGCGGAAGCTCCGGCACCGGGGGTACGGGCAGCGGATCGGCCCGTA
>JBOGDE010000063.1:0-20744 GCA_050701695.1 Micromonosporaceae bacterium | reverse complement strand
GGCGGGGGCGCAGCACGCGTACCAGGAGCCGGCGCAGCGGGGAACCGCGTCCGGCGGTGTCGGGCAGCGGCAGCAGGCGTACCCGGGCCGGGCCCAGGGTCCACGATTCCTCGCGGCCGCCAGGGGCGATGCCGAGCAGAATGACCTCCCAGCCGGCCTCGGCGGCCGAGCGGGCGGTCTTCTGCACTCGCGAGTCACCGCGTACGCCGTTGTCGACCAGCATCACCACTCGCCGGCCGCGGGGATGAACCGCGCGGGGGGCCGTGTCGGCGTGAATCGCGGTCACCTCCCAAGGCTCCCAAGGGGACAAAAAGGCCTATAGCGGTCACGACACGCGGCACAGTATGCTAGCGGCGGGCACGGTGGAGTGTAGGGCGTCCCGCAGCGCTCCCTCTCGTCTATCTGGGAGATTCTTACTCGTGAAGGTCCTTAGCGTCGTCGGCGCACGTCCGCAACTGGTCAAGCTCGCACCGATCGCCGCGGCGCTGACCGCCGCGGACTGCCACCACGTGATCGTGCACACCGGTCAGCACTACGACGCCGATCTCTCCGACGTCTTCTTCACCGGGCTCGGCATCCCCGATCCGGACGTACACCTGGGTATCGGCTCCGGCAGCCACGGCGTACAGACCGGGAAGACCCTGGCGGCGCTGGACCCGGTGTTACAGGCCGAAGCGCCCGACTGGGTGCTGGTCTACGGCGACACCAACTCCACCCTCGCCGGTGCGCTCTCGGCGGTGAAGATGCACCTGCCGGTGGCGCACCTGGAGGCCGGGCTGCGCTCGTTCAACCGGCGGATGCCGGAGGAACACAACCGGGTCCTCACCGACCACGCCGCGGACCTGCTGCTGGCACCCACCGAGGAGGCGGTACGCCACCTCACCGACGAAGGGCTGGCCAAGCGGGCGGTGCTGGTGGGCGACGTGATGGTCGACGTCTGCCTGCGGGTACGCGACGCGGTGCTCGCCGGCGAGCACCGCGCACCCGCCCTGCCCGGCGGCATCGACCCGGAGCAGCCGTACCTGCTGGCGACCCTGCACCGGGCCGAGAACACCGACGACCCGCAGCGGCTGGCGATGCTGCTGGGCGCCATGAGCGAGCTCCCGGTGCCGGTCGCGCTGCTGGCGCACCCCCGGCTGGTCGCGCGGGCCAAGGAGTACGGCATCGCGCTGGACCAGGGTGCGGTGCACGCCGGCCGGCCCTTGCCGTACGCCGAGATGGTGGCCGGGGTGGTGGGCTCGGCCGGCGTGGTCACCGACTCCGGCGGGCTGCAGAAGGAGGCGTACCTGCTGGACCGGCCGTGCACTACGCTGCGCACCGAGACCGAGTGGGTCGAGACGCTCGACGGCGACTGGAACCGTCTCGTGCCGGATCCGTCCGAGCTCGACGCGGCGGAGTGGCGGGCGCTCGCGACCCGGCCCGTACCCGCGGTGCCACGCACCACCCCCTATGGCGACGGCCGTGCCGCCCAGCGCGTGGTCGAGGTGCTCCGGCAGCACCGTCGCTGAGCCCGTACTGCCCGATTCCTTCGTGTGATGAGGTTCCATGAGTAGCGTGGTCGACTCCCGTACCAGCCCTGGCGAGGGGCCGGCGGGTCCGCAGCCGGGCCACCCGGGCGGCGCCGGCCGTACCCCACATCTGATCTACCTCGCGATCGGGTTCCCGCCGGCGGCGAAGAGCTGCGCCTACCGGATGCGCGAGACCGCCAACCAGTTCATCGCACGCGGCTGGGACGTCACGGCGGTCACCATCGTCGACGAGGCCTGGGAGCGCGAGTACGGTCTCGACCACACCATCGCCGCCGGAGTCGACCCTCGGGTCAAGGTGGTCAAGCTGCCGTTGATCCGGGAAGACCTCGAGACCGACATCCGCGAATACACGGAGCTGCGTTCGCTCAACCCGCCGGGATGGATGGCGACGCTGCGCGCGAAGCAGGAGCGGGTGTTCCCGGAGGCGGTGTTCGGGGCGTGGAAGGGCGCGCTGGAGAAGGCCCTGCTGAAGATCCACCGCAGCCACCCGGCCGATCTGCTCGTCACGTCCTGCGCTCCGTACGTCAACCTCGCCGCCACCTGGCGGCTCTGGGAGCAGGCCAGAGTGCCGTACGTGATCGACTTCCGCGACGGCTGGTCCATCGACGTGATCGGCGGTACGGAGGCGTTCACCCGTGCGTCCCTGGCGGGGCGCTGGGAGGACAAGGTGCTGCACCAGGCCGTCGGCATCTGGTGCGTCAACGACCCCATCGCCGGGTGGTACCGGGAGCGCTACCCCCGCCTGGCCGACCGGGTCCGCGTGGTCCGCAACGGCTTCGACGAGGAGAGCCTGCCCGAGGTGGCGGTGCGCGACGGCGCCCCCGACGGCCTCACCTTCGGCTACCTCGGCTCGATCAACTTCTCACCGGTGCTGATGGAGGCCGTGCTCTCCGGCTGGAGTCTCGCGCGCCAGCAGGATGACCTGATCGGCCGCTCCAGGTTCGAGGTACGGGGCCACATCGGCGCCGGCCCGCAGCGGGAGAACAACCGGCACACCAGCCTGCTCAATGCCGCCGCCGACGACGGCGTGAGCTTCGGGGGGCCGGTGCCCAAGGCGGAGCTGGCGGAGACCTACGGCCGGTGGGACGCACTGGTCCTGATGCTGGTGGGTGGGAAGTTCGTGACGTCCGGCAAGGTGTACGAGTTCATGGCCACCGGGCTGCCCGTCGTCTCGGCCCACGATCTCGAGCACGATGCCTCGAACGTGCTCGAGGGCCACCCGTTGTGGACCGGTTCGGTCGGGCTGGACCCCGGGCGGCTCGCCGAGTCGTTCGTCAAGGCCGGGCAGCTCGCGCTCACCGCCACTCCCGAGATCCGCGCCGAGGCCAGGGCAATGGCGCACCAGTTCGCGCGGGGGCCGCAGGTGTCTCGCGTGGTGGATGAGCTGGACGAACTCGTACGGCGCTCGCCCGTGGCCGGCGCGGCGGGAAGGTGACACCGGTGACCAAGGTTCTGATTCTGGCGAACACGCTGCCGGTCGATACGTCGGTGCTGCGGGACGCGCTGCGCAAGTTCGGTGACAAGGCGGCCACCGTGTCGTTGGCCTGCTTCGTCCCCCCGGAGGAGCCGGCACTGGACGCCTCTCTGGCCGAGGTGCGCTCCTTCGCGCTGACCGAGGAGCAGCTCACTCCGCTGCGGCGCGCGGCGATCGAGCGGGCCCGGCCCTCGCGCCGGGTGTGGCTGCACGCGAAACGGCACCGCTGGCTGCGCGAGCGCGCCCGGGAGGCGGACCTCCTGGTGGCGCTGGACCCGATCGCGGTCCACACGGCGTGGGAGCTGGCGCAGCGGTGCCCGAAGGCCGACGCGGTGTACGGTCTGGCGCCCGCGTTGCGCCAGCTCGACAAGCGGACCACCGAGGGCGGTCCGTCAGGGCTGACGGTGCTGCGGCGGCGGATCAGCGGTCCACTGCTGGTCTGGCCGCGTGCCGTACGCAGGTTCGCGATCTGGCTGGCCGTGGCGGTGTCGGTGCGCGCCACCGGCCGGCGCATGATGCGTACCGCCCCCGGCATCTGGTTCTGGACCGCGATCGTGGGGATGCCGGGCCTGCCGGACCGGATCCGGATGAGGCTGGTACGGCAGGTCAGCCGCGGCATGCTGGAGGCCGAGCGGGCCGACGCCGCACGACGGGCCACAGTCGCCGCGATGCAGCGCATCTCCGATCCGGTGCAGCGGGCGGATCTGCTGGCGAACGAGGCGGTCGCGCACCTGACCCAGGGCATGACGCCGGAGTCGCTCAAGGACGCGGTCGCCGCGCAGCTGGCGCTGGCCGACGCGCAGCTGGCGAAGGACCCGGCGAAGGCGGCGCACGGCGTCTCCCGGGCCAGTACCCTGATCTCCCACCGGGTGCTGCATTTCGACCGGTTCAGCTCGCCACTGGTCGACGACCCGGACGGGTTCCTGGCCGATTACCGCAACAGCGCGGCGATCCAGAAGCTCGCCGCGCCCCGCGGACGCGCCCGGCCCGCGGCCGCACCGCCGACCGGCCGACCGCTGCGGCTGCTGTTCGTCACGTTGATCAACGACAACTTCCTGCACGAGATCCGCCAGCGGTACGAAGACCTCCCCGGCGTGGAGGTGCGGTTCGTCGACCTGTACGCCGATCCGTCGCGGCACCGGCTGGTGCGGGCCGGCGAGTCGATGATGCAGCACGTGCTGGCGGGTGGCTCACCGTACGGGCAGGAGGTCGATCAGTGGCTGCGACCGTACCTGGACTGGGCCGACACCGTGTTCATCGACTGGTGCCAGGCCCAGGCGGCGCTGTTCACCCTGATCGATCCCGGGACCACCCGCATCGTCCTGCGGCTGCACAGCTTCGAGGCGTTCAACTTCTGGCCGCACCTGGTCGACTTCTCCCGGATCGACGACATGGTCTTCGTCTCCGAGCACCTCAAGGAGTTCACGGTCAAGATCCACCCTCGCCTGGTGGGGGAGCACGCTCCCCGGCTGCACGCCCTGACCAACGCCATGGACCTGCGGAAGTACCAGCACGGCGAGAAGCCCGCGGAGGCCCGCTTCACCCTCGGCATGGTGGGTGTGGGACAGGTCGCCAAGGATCCGCGGTGGGCGATCGAGGTGCTGAAGCTGGTACGCGAGCAGGACGAGCGCTACCGGATGGTCCTGATCGGGGAGATGCTCAAGCCTGGCGTCAGCATGGCCGCCCGCGAGTACTACGAGGCGCTGATGGCGGAGGTCGACGAGCTGGAAGCGGCGGACGCGCTGGTGCAGGTGGGGAAGACCGATGACGTACCGACCGCCCTGGAGCAGGTCGGCGTGATCCTCAGTACGTCGCTGCGGGAGAGCTTCCACTGCGGTCTGGTCGAGGGCGCCGCGAGTGGCGCGGTCCCCGTGGTGCGCGACTGGCCGTACTTCGCCGGTCTGCCGCACAGCGCCCGTACGTTGTTCCCCGCCGAGTGGGTGGCCGGGACTCCGGAGGAGGCGGCGAAGCGCATCCTCGCCACCACCAGCAGCGAGGAGTCCTGGCGGGACGAGGGCGCCGCCGCGGCGGAACATGTGGTGACCAACTGGGACTGGACCGTTACCCGGCGCGGTTTCGACGAGCTGCTGCTCGGCGCTCCGGTCGACGAGTAGCTGGCACGAGCCTGGCGGCTAGCTGGCGCAGCCCTGGCGGCACCCGTGAGGGCGCCGCCAGGGGCCGCCGTTCAGGCGCGTGACGGGCCGAAGCCCAGCACCCGCCGGTAGATCTTGTCCTGGATGTCGGCCTGGGCTTCCCAGGTCCACCCGTCGAGCAGCCCCGGCGTGTCGTACGCGTCGCGGTAGCGCTTGGGTTCGGCGAGCACCGCCTGGACGGCGCGGACGAAGTCGTCGAGGTCCTCGGCCCGGAACACCTCGCCCTGGCCGGTCTCCCGTACGGTGTCCGCCATCGTCCGTACGTCGCTGACCACCAGCGGGAGCCTGGCGTGCGAGTACTCGAAGAACTTCGTGATCAGCGCGATCTCGTGGTTGGGCCGGTGGTGGATCGGGATCACCCCGACATCGGCGGGAGCCAGGTACCGCGGCACCTGCCAGTGCGGCACGTACGGCAGGAAGTGGACCCGGTCGGCGACCCCGCGCTCCTCGGCCAGCTGCCTGAGACTGTCCAGCGGGTTCTTGGCCGCGGGGTGCACCACGACCAGCGCGACGTGTACGTCGGTGAGTCGCGTCAGTGCCTCGATCATGATGTCGAGACCACGGGTGGGGTTGACGCCGCCGCAGTAGGTGAGCAGCGGGGTGTCGGAGGAGATGCCGCACATCTCCCGCAGGTCGGGCACCGGGGTGTCGGCGGCGCCGGCGGGCCGTTCGCGGGGAGGCGCGTTCAGCACCACCGCCGGCCGCTCGGACAGATTGTGGCCCTCCTGCAGCAGCTCGGCCAGGGTCGGGGACACCGTCATCACGGCGTCGGCGTACGCGACGAACTCCTTCTCGTACGCTATCTGCGCGGGCAGCCACCGGGCGTCGGCGGGTCGCCCGGCGATCCCGGGGACGTACTCGTGCGCGTCGTAGACCAGCTTGACCTGCCGCCCCTGGGAGCGGGCGCGGATGGCGGCGCGCGCCCCCACCCCGACCATGCGGAAGTCGTTCGCGTGGATCAGGTCGGGCCGCAGCGCGTCGATCCGCCGGCCGAGTGGCAGCTCGTAGTCCCACAGGCTGGGGTCGAGCTTGCGCCAGCTGCGCTCCTTGAGCCTCCACTGCCAGAACCGCATCGGCACGCTGACCAGTGGCGAGTCGCCCCGGCCCCGGCTGGCCTGGAGCCGGTCGAGTTCGTCGGAGCGGAACTTCGCCCACCGGCCGACCACGCGGGCGACGAACCAGGCGCCCTTGTTCCGGGCCCGGGTGGCGATGCTGACCGGCCTGCCTTCGCGGCGAGCGACCCCGGTCAACGCCTGTCGGGTCCGGATGTCGGTCTTCCAGGCATTGATCTTGGCGACCCGCAGCGACGCGTGGGGGCCGGGCGGGTAGGCCAGCGGGCGCCGCAACAGGCCGCGCCGCAGCCGGCTGGCATGTCCCAGTCGGCGCGGCACCTTGAACAGGCGCACCTCGGCGTCCCCGATGTGCCAGGTCTCCGGACCCACGGGGCCCATGATGCCGACCAGGAACACCTCCCAACCGGCCTCGGCGGCCGACTGCGCCGCCTTCTGTACGCGTGAGTCACCGTCGACGGCGTTGTCGACCAGCATCACCACACGACCGCGGCGTACGGCGGTCTGCTCTTCCATCGGTGCCTTCCTTCGTCACTGGCCTTCGTTACTGGAGGAACTCGTCGTACACGCGTGCCGTTCGCCGGCCGTCGTGGTTGTCCTTCACGTACCGCACACCCCGCGCGGCGAGCGCCGCCGCGGTGGGACGGTCATCGAGTATGGATTCGATCGCCTCGCCGAGGGTCGACGGGGTCGCGTTGACCATCGGTGGGTCAATTCCTACGGCATCATGCACCGCCCGGTCCAGGTACGCGATCACGACGCACCCCGCCGCCATGCCTTCGCAGCCGGCCAGGCTGTGGGTGCCGAGCACGAGCTGGTCGAGCAGGATGTCCGCGTCCCGGACCTGCCGTACCACCTGGTCGTGCGGTACCCCCTCGAGCAGCCGCAGCTCGATGAGCTTCAGCTCGTGCAGCTCGGTCAGCAGGGGGAGGACCCGGTCGGTGCCCTTGGTCCACCGGGTCGACGGCGCGTGCACCAGCACCGGACGGCGGCGCCGCAGCACGGGGCGCTCGCGTACCCACCGGTCGACGTCGAGGATCAGCGGTGCCCAGCGCGCCCGCGGAAGGTCGAGAAGCAGGTCCGGGGTGGTGACGAACAGCGGCAGGCCACTGTCCCGCGCGGTGCGCTGATTCACCTCGACCACTCCGGTGATGCGCTCCAGCAGGTCGGGCGGCGCGTCCAGGAAGGCGGAGTGCTCGTGCCGTTCCAGGTGGCGCCGGGGATCACGGATCTCGGTGCCGTGCGCCAGCAGCGCCACCTTGATCGTGGTACGGGACAGCGCCGGCAGGTCGGCCCCGATGTGGTTGCCGTTGAGCTGCCCGAGGATGGGTCGGAAGGCGTCCACGATCAGGTGGGTGTAGCCGCCCAGCACCCGGGCGAGCTGAGCGAGCTGGGTGTCGAGCCGGTGCTCGGTCGGGAAGTGCAGGACGACGTCGGAGGGGTGGGCGAAGGTAGCTCTCGGCTGGGCGGTGACCACCTCGGCCGAGACGTCGTCCCGCTCCCGGCACAGCGCCCAGGCCAGGGCGGACAGCTGACCGGCGAAGTTCGCGGTCCCGAGCCCCAACCGGATGGGCCGGGTGCCGAGCAGGGGCCACCGGGTCGGCGTACGGGTCGGCGTACCCCCGGCGCCCGGCGCCGGTTCGGGCTCTGCGGCGGCCGGCGCCGGTTCGGGTCGCCTGGCGCCTGTCGCAGCGGGGTCGGCGTCCTGGTGTGCCTGTTCGAGTCGGCGTACGGCGCTGAGGAACGAGTCGCGGTCACCGGAGGCGAAGAACTCCCGCTCCGGGTACCGGTCGAGGGCGTCCCGGGTCACCCGGCTGTCCACGGCCACGATCGGCAGGCCGGCGGCGGTGTACGCGTCGATCGCCGCCGACCGGGTCCGGGGCGCGGAAGGGGTGCGCTCGAAGCCGGCGATTGCCAGGTCGGCGGAGTCGAGGAAGCCGGGCGGGACAGCCCAGCGGTTGATCACGTGCACCCGCCGCCGTACGCCGGCTTCGACCGCATGGGCAAGCAGTTGGCCAGCGTGCGGGTTGGGGCCGACCAGCGCCAGATGGTGTCCCGGCAGCGACCGCAGCGCCGGTACCACGACGCCCACGGTACGGTCCCGGTCCGGCCGGCCGGCGTAGACCATCAGCGGTACACCGGCCGCCACGTGGCACGCCGCCCGCACCGAGGACCGGACCCGGCGCGGCCTGGCTGCCCGGCGACGGCCACGCCGTGGCCCGGAGGGCCTCAGCCGTACCGCGGTCCGGATCCAGCGATGCGGCGCCGGGCTCATGACGCCGGTGCGGCCGCCGTGATCTCGACCGTGACCCCGCGGGAGGCGGAGTCGAGGACCGCCGCCGAGACCTCGACGGTACGCAGGCCCTGGCGCAGGGTGACGATGTCGCTCTCCTTGCCCTCCACGGCGTCACGGAACCGCTCGTGCTCGACCAGCAGCGGCTCCCGCTTCGGGATCGCGTACCGGATCATGTCGCCCTCGGACACCCCGCGGAACGCGCGCAGCGCCTCCCACTCGGTGTCGATCGCACCGTTGGCGTAGAAGGTGAGGTCGGCGGTGAGGGTGTCGGCGATGAAGCAGCCGCGGTCACCGGTGACCACTGTGGAGCGCTCCTTGAGCGGGCTCAGCCAGTTGACCAGGTGGCTGACCATGGTGCCGTCGGAGAGCTGGCCCACCGCGGCCACCATGTCCTCGTGGGGCCGGCCGCTGCGCGAGACGGTACGGGCCGAGACCGCGGTGTACTCCCGCCCGGTGACCCAGCTGGTGAGGTCGATGTCGTGGGTGGCGAGGTCCATCACCACCCCGACGTCGGAGATCCGGTGTGGGAACGGTCCCTGCCGCCGGGTGACGACCTGGAACACCTCGCCCAGCTCACCGGCCTCCAGCCGGGTACGCAGGTTCTGCAGCGACGGGTTGTAGCGCTCGATGTGGCCGACGCCGGCGACCAGTCCGGCGGACTCGAACGCCTCCACCAGTTGGCGGGCGGCGTCGACGGACTCGGCGAGCGGCTTCTCGATCATCGCCGGTACGCCGTTGCGGGCCAGCTCCAGCCCGACCCCCAGGTGCAGCGCGGTGGGGCAGGCCACCACCGCGTAGTCGATGCCCTGGGCGAGCAGGTCGGGAACCTCCGGCACCACCGGTACGCCCCGCAGATGTCCGTGAGGGTCGGTGGTCGGGTCGACAGCGGGGTCGACGATGCCGACCAGCTCGACCCCGTCCAACCCGGAGAGCACCCGGGCGTGGTTGCGACCCATGACGCCGAGCCCGACCAGGCCGGCGCGCAGCACGGGCGTGCTCATTCTGACTCCTCCAGGCTGTTGACTGCCAGGCTGTTGACTGCGCTGACGATCCGGTCGAGCTGGGGCTGGGTGAGGGACGGGTGGATCGGCAGCGAGAGCACCTCGGCGGCGGCCTTCTCGGTCTCCGGCAGGTCCCAGTCGCGCGGCTTGCCGTTCTCGTCGAGGAAGGGCTTGAGCCGGTGGATCGGGGTGGGGTAGTAGACCGCGCTGCCGATGCCGCGCTCCTTGAGCCGCTGCTGCGCGGCGTCGCGGTCGCCCCGGATCCGCACCGTGTACTGGTGGTAGACGTGCCGGGCGTCGTCGGCGACCGGCGGCGTCACGGCTCCGGTGACGTGGGCATCGAGGAACTTGGCGTTGGTACGGCGCTGCTCGGTCCAGCCGTTGAGCTGGCTGAGCTGCACCCGGCCGATCGCGGCGGCCACGTCGGTGAGCCGCATGTTGGCACCGACGATCTCGTTGGCGTACCGCTGCTCCATGCCCTGGTTGCGCAGCAGCCGCAGGGTACGGGCGAACTCCGCGTCGCCGGTGGTGATCATCCCGCCTTCGAGCGAGTGCATGTTCTTGGTGGGGTAGAAGCTGAAGCAGCCGGCGATCCCGAAGGCGCCGACCGGGCGCCCGCCGACCGTGGCGCCGTGCGCCTGCGCGGCGTCCTCGATCACCGCGAGGCTGTGCTTGTCGGCGAGCGCCATGATCGGGTCCATCGCCGCCGGGTGGCCGTACAGGTGCACCGGCATGATCGCCTTGGTACGGGGGCCGATCGCCGCGGCGACCGCGTCCGGGGCGAGGCAGAAGCTGCCGGGCTCGATGTCGACGAACACCGGCTCGGCACCGACCAGGCGTACCGCGTTGGCGGAGGCGGCGAACGAGAACGAGGGCACGATCACCTCGTCGCCGGGGCCGAGCTCCATCGCCAGCAGCGCGAGGTGCAGCGCCGAGGTGCCCGAGTTGACCGCTACGCAGTGCCGGCCCTCGACCAGCTCCGAGAACTCCTGCTCGAAGCCGGCCACCTCGGGCCCCTGCACCACCATGCCGCTGCGCAGCACCCGTACCGCGGCTTCGATCTCCCGCTCGCCGATCACCGGTTTCGCCGGTGGGATGAACTCGTCGTGCTGCCCGCTCATGGGCATTCCTCCTGGTGTCGTGGCAGAGCGGCCAGCCGCGATGCTACCGGCGGCCGGTTTCCGCCCGCGGACGTGGGCGCTTCAGTCATGGGTCATCGCGCCGAGCGCGGTGGCGGTGGCGGTGGCCACCCGGGACAGGTAGGACTCCGACAGCGGGCGGCGGGCCACCGCGAGTCGCCAGTAGAGCGGGCCGACCACCATGTCGACCGCCACGTCGGGGTCGGTCCCCGCGGGCACCTCGCCGCGCTCGACGGCGCGGTCGATCAGGCGTACGCCGATGTCCTGCTGGGTGGCCTTCAGTGCCCGTTGCAGGGTGTCGGCGATCTCCGGGCTGCGGGCCGCCTCGGCCAGCAGGTCGGGGATGATCTGGGAGGCCAGTGGGTGGGAGAGCGCCTTGGCCATCAGCTGCAGCGCCAGCTCCAGGTCGCCGGTGAGGCTGCCGGTGTCGGGGAGCGTCAGGTTCTGCCCGGCGACCTCCGACACCACGTCGAGCACCATCTCGAGCTTGTTGCTCCACCGGCGGTAGACCGCGGTCTTGGCGACCCCCGCCCGGCGCGCGACCGCGCCGATGGACAGCCGGCCGAAGCCGACCGCCGCCAGCTCCTCGAGCAGCGCCTGCCGCAGCGCGAGCGTGATGTCGCCCCGGAGTACGGCGGCGCCAGCCACTGACCGTCTACCGTCGGATGCCATGCGCCGACTATAACGTAGCGACGATACGGTCGCGTTGCGTCGTAGCACTCACTGGTTGGCCATGACCTCCCGCCACCGCATCGCGTGGCGGATGCCGTCCTCGATACTCAGCTCAGGGTGCCAGTCCAGTAGCGCGGCGGCCCGGTCACGCCGGGTGTACGCGCCCGGCAGGTCACCCGGCCGCGGTCCCACATCCTTCGACGCCAGCGTCGTACCCACCGCCGAGCAGAACGCCGACAGCAGCTCCCGCACGGTGGTGCCGGTGCCGGTACCGAGGTTGATCACGTTGTAGCCGGGGTCGGTGCCCGCGGCGGTCACGGCATCGAAGCGCTCCACCGCCGCGACGTGGGCCCGGGCCAGGTCCCAGACGTGGATGTAGTCGCGGATCCCGGTGCCGTCCCGGGTGGGCCAGTCGGTGCCGGTGACGGGAAACACCGAGCCGTCCTCCCACGCCTCGATCATCTTTCCCAGGGCGTGGCTCGGATTGACGGTCTGCAGCCCGGTACGCAGCCGCGGGTCGGCGCCGATCGGGTTGAAGTAGCGCAGCGAGACCGCACCGAACTCTCCGGTGGCCGCGACATCGGCGAGCACGGACTCCACCATCGCCTTGGTACGGGCGTACGGGCTGGCGGGCAGCACCGGGGAGGTTTCGTCGACCGCGAAGTCGCTCGGGTCCGGCTGGTAGATCGACGCCGACGAGCTGAACACCAGCCGGCGGCAGTCGTGGCGGAGCAGGTGCCCGAGCAGGGCTGTGGTCTTCGCGACGTTGTTGTCGTAGTAGCGCAGTGGCTCCCGTACCGACTCGGGCACCACGATCAGCGCGGCGCAGTGCACGACCGCCTCGATGTCCGGATGTTCGGTGAACAGTTGGTCGATCACGCGACCGTCGGCGATGTCGCCTTCGTAGAATTGACGCCCGGCGACGAAGTCGCGCCGGCCGGTCACGAGGCTGTCCAGGATGACGGGTTGATGCCCGGCGTTGATCAGGGCGGAGGCGACGGTGCTGCCGATGTAGCCAGCGCCACCTGTGACGAGAATCTTCACTACCGGTCCCCGTTTCCGAGTCCTGCGACGTCTGCCGGATCATCTGGCGTCGGAGTCATGAGACGAATATAACGCAGCGACGATACGGTTGCGTCGCGACGTACCCGAAGTTAGCCTCGGCAGGGTGCCGGTGCGGTAATGTCCTACCGCCCTGGTTTCCAGCGGTGTCCCACGAGGTAGTTGGGGTACGTCAACGCCGCACAGCCCGACCACAGCCCAGAACACAGGAGTAACGGATGGCCGAGACCGCGGTCACGGAGCCGGACTCGGCTCTGCCGCTGCGCGAGCTGGCGGCGCGGCACGGCCTGTCCGTCGCCGGCGAGCGGCCCACGCTCCCGCGTTACGTCAGGCAGCTGTGGAGCTACCGGCACTTCATCCTCTCGTACGCCAATGCCAAGCTGGTCGCCTCGTTCAGCACCGCCCGGCTGGGCCAGCTGTGGCAGGTGCTGACCCCGCTCAGCAACGCCGCGGTCTACTACCTGATCTTCGGCCTGATCATCGGGGGCAGCCGGGAGGTCAACAACTTCATCGGCTACCTCTGCACCGGGCTGTTCATCTTCATCTTCACCTCCACCGTGGTGCAGGGCGGCACCTCGTCGATCACCGGCAACCTCGGCCTGATCCGGGCGCTGCACTTCCCCCGCGCCGCGCTGCCGATCGCGATCATGCTCACCCAGTTCCAGAGTCTGATCGCCGCGGTGGTCGTGCTGATGGGGATCATGCTGGCCACCGGTGAGCCGCTCACCGTGGAGTGGCTGCTGGTGCTGCCCGCGCTGCTGCTGCAGGCGATCTTCAACGTCGGTTTGGCGATGGCGATGGCGCGGCTGGGTGCCAAGCTGACCGACCTGAAGCAGGTCATGCCGTTCGTGCTGCGGACCTGGATGTACGGCTCCGCCGTGCTCTACAGCGTGGACAGGTTCGAGCACCTGCCGGACAACCTGGAGCTGGTGGTGGAGTCCAACCCGCTGCTGATCTACATCGAGCTGGTGCGGCTGTCCCTGATGGAGAACGTGCCGCTGGGCAACTCACCGACCCGGCTGTGGCTGCTGGGCGTGGCCTGGGCGGTGCTGTTCGGTGTCGTGGGATTCCTCTACTTCTGGCGCGGAGAACAGGAGTACGGCCGTGGCTGACCAACCCGCAGCGGTGTCGGGCGACGGACGGGTCCCCACCGTCGTCGTCGACGACGTCCACGTCACCTACCGGGTGTACGGCGCGGGCGGCGCCGCGACGAGCCCGACCGCCGCGCTGAAGCGCATCCTCACCGGCACCCGGGCCCCGACGATCACGGAGGTGCGCGCCGTCAGGGGCGTCAGCTTCGTCGCGTACGAGGGCGAGGCGGTCGGGCTGATCGGCAGCAACGGCTCCGGCAAGTCCACGCTGCTGCGTACCATCGCGGGGCTTCTGCCGCCGGACAAGGGCGCGGTCTACACCCGCGGCCAGCCGTCCCTGCTCGGTGTCAACGCCGCGCTGCTGCCCGACCTCTCCGGCGAGCGCAACGTGATGCTCGGCTGCCTCGCGATGGGGATGGAGCTTTCCGAGGTGCGCCGCCGCGTCCCCGAGATCATCGACTTCTCCGGGATCAACGACAAGGGCGACAACTTCGGGGCGCTGCCGATGCGTACCTACTCCTCGGGGATGGCGGCGCGGCTGCGGTTCGCGATCGCGTCGGCGAAGAGCCACGAGGTACTGCTGATCGACGAAGCGCTCGCCACCGGCGACGCGAGGTTCCGTCGCCGCAGCGAGGGACGGATCAAGGAGATGCGTGCCGCCGCCGGCACCGTGTTCCTGGTCAGCCATGCCATCGGCACCATCCGCGACACCTGTGAGCGCAGCATCTGGCTGGAGTCGGGCCTGATCCGCGCCATCGGCCCCACCGACGAGGTGGTCAAGGAGTACGAGCAGTTCAGCAGGAAGTAGTTCTCAGCAGACCCGATCCGGGAGATTCTCATGGGCAAGAAGGTCACCGTCGTCGGCGCCGGCTTCTACGGCTCGACCACCGCGCAGCGGCTCGCCGAGTACGACATCTTCGACACCGTCGTGCTCACCGACATCGTCGAGGGCAAGCCCGAGGGCCTGGCGCTGGACATGAGCCAGTCCCGGGCGATCGAGGGCTTCGAGACCAAGGTGGTCGGCCAGACCACCGGCCCCAACGGCGAGGGGTACGAGGCGATCGAGGGCTCAGACGTCGTGGTGATCACCGCCGGGCTGCCCCGTAAGCCGGGGATGAGCCGGATGGACCTGCTCGAGGTGAACGCCAAGATCGTCCGTCAGGTCTCCGAGAACGTCGCCAAGTACGCCCCCAACGCCGTCGTCATCGTGGTCTCCAACCCGCTCGACGAGATGACCGCGCTGGCCCAGCTCGCCACCCAGTTCCCCAAGAATCGGGTGCTCGGCCAGGCCGGTGTGCTCGACACCGCCCGGTTCACCAACTCCGTTGCCGAGGAGCTGGGCGTCAAGGTCGGCTCGGTGAAGACGCTGACCCTGGGCTCGCACGGCGACACCATGGTGCCGGTGCCGTCGCACTGCACCGTCGACGGCAAGCCGCTCTCGGAGCTGCTTCCCGCCGAGAAGATCGAGGAGCTGGTGGACCGTACCCGTAAGGGCGGTGCGGAGATCGTGGCACTGCTGAAGACCGGGTCGGCGTACTATGCGCCGTCGGCTGCCGCGGCCCGGATGGCGAAGGCGGTCGCCGAGGACTCCGGCGCGCAGATCCCCTCCTGCGCCTGGGTCGACGGGGAGTACGGCATCTCCGGGGTCTACCTGGGTGTGATGGCCGAGCTGGGCGCCGGGGGCGTCAAGAAGGTGGTCGAGGTCGAGCTGACCGACGCCGAGCTGGCCGCGCTCAAGGAGGCGGCCGAGGCGGTACGCGCCAAGCAGGCCGACGTCGCCAACCTCTGACTCTGGTGACCACACGGCAGTGATATCGGTTTCCCGCCCCATGGGCGGCGACTTCTTCCCGTAGCACGCCCTGACTCGTAGACAATTGTCGCGATCTTGCGCCATCATCGATCCACGTTCGCGAACGTGCACATCCGCACCACACCACCTCACCCCCCACGGGAAGGCAGCGGATCATGCACGGTTCTGGGATTCTTGGTCGACTTGTCGCGGTAGCGGCCGCGGGTGCGCTGGTGCTGTTGCCCACCGCTCCCGGGCAGGCAGCCGCCGAGCCGGTCACCGCCGAGGCGGCGGCGACGGCGAAGCTGCTGGCCGGCGCGAACGGCGCGGAGGCATCGGACACCGTCGTCACGGTCACCCGGCGCTCCGGCGGTGGCTGGGCGTTCGGTACGGCGGTGCTGCGGGCGCCCGCGCTGGCAGGGGCGTACCCACAAGGCTGGTTGTTCCTGGCACAGCAGCGCGGCGGGCGCTGGAGCGTGGCGTTCGAGGGTGAGCGGTCCTTCGGGGCGCTGGCCACGCGGGCGCCGATGCTCTCCGGGGTCGAGCGTCGCGCCTTCAAGGGCTCCGGCGACGTGTCACCGCAGTACGCCAACGGTGACTACCGCACCGGGATGCGGCTGCCGTTCGCCACCGGCCAGTCGTGGACCATGACCGGCGGGCCGCACGGATGGGCCGGCTACAACACCCCGTACAGCTCGATCGATCTCTCCGGCGGCGACCAGGTGGTACGCGCGCCGCGCGGCGGCACGGCGTACACCATGTGCAAGGGCTGGGTACGGGTGGTCCACGACCGCGGGTACGCCACCGACCACTACCACCTGTGGAGCAACATCAACGTCAACGGCGCCTCCGTCGGCGCGGGCGCGTACCTCGGCTACACCGGTACCGACGTGACCTGCGGCGGCGCGGCCTCCGGCCGGCACGTGCACTTCGCGCTACGGCAGAACAGCGCGTACGTGCCGATCGCCAACCACATCATCGGCAAGTGGACCCCGTACAACGGCGGCTCCGCGTACGGCGGCTACGCGCTGCACGGCAGCCGGCGGGTGAACGCCGGCGGCGCGCTCTACAACTACGGCGCGCTGGGCTTCACCCAGGGCATCGTCGACACCAACGGCGGCACCTCGCTGAACAAGCGCGGTGGCCCCGGGACCAACTACGGCATCGTCGGCAGCGTCTCCGACGGCGCCACGGTGAGCGTCGCCTGCTCCCGCAACGGCACGTCGCACACCGGCCGGTTCGGCACCACGAGCCTGTGGAACAAGCTCACCGACGGCAGCTGGGTGAGCGATGCGTATCTGGCGACCGGCGTGAACGGCCCGGTCAACGGCTGGTGCTGAGCCCTCGATGGTCCCGGCGGGGGTGCGACCCCTCGCCGGGGCCGTCTCAGCTCGGCCGGATCGGGGTGAAGGGCGCGGTGAGGTGGGCGGTGGCGAGCACCGACGCGCGTTCGAGCAGCATCCGCCGGCTGCCGGCCGCCGCCTCCGGTTCCTCCTCGAGTGCGTAGCGGACCGACGGGTCGGCCAGTTGGATCGCGTGCACGAACGTGTCGCCGGCGATCGCCATCGTCTGCTCGCCGCTTTCCACCAGCACCACCTGGTGTCCGGGCGTGTGACCGGGGGCGGGTTCTGCGCGTACCCCTGGAGCGATCGGGATGGAGCCGTCGACCAGCGTGAGCTGGCCGGCGGCGCGCAAGGGGTCCAGGAGGCCGTGCCGCAGTGCGGGGTTGAGCCGGTCGACCGCGTCGTGCTCGACCTGCTGGAGGATGTGCCGGGCGTTCGGGAACAGGGTGGGGGACGCCACCCAACCGATGTGGTCGGTGTGCAGGTGGGTGAGTACCACGGTGTCGATGTCGCCGGGGTCGACCCCCGCGGCGGCCAGCTCGCCGGGCAGCCGGCCGGGCACCGGCGCCCACTCCTGGGCGGGCGCTTCGGCCGGGCCGATGCCGGCGTCGACCAGGATGGTGGCCGACCCGGCGGTGACCAGGAAGCAGCGGAACCGCAGCCGCCACCGGTCGCCATCGAACGCCTCGGGATCGCGCTCCCGGGCCGCTCGCCAGGCGTCGTCGGAGGCGCCGGGGAAGGCCTTCACGACCGGCTCGAAGAAGTGGCCGACCGCGTCGGTGAGCGCCCGTACGGTGGTGCGGCCGATCGCGTACACCTCGGTCATGGCTCTCACCCTATGGCCTCGGGATGACCGCGCGGCGGACGTCCAGTACGCTCGTACTGCTTAGCGATTCCGAGACCAGCGAGGAGCCCGGCCGATGGCCAAGATCAAGGTAGCCAACCCGGTCGTCGAGCTCGACGGCGACGAGATGACCCGGATCATCTGGAAGCAGATCAAGGACCAGCTGATCCTGCCGTACCTCGACATCGACCTGAAGTACTTCGACCTGTCGATCCAGCACCGCGACGAGACCGACGACCAGGTCACCGTGGATGCCGCGAACGCGATCAAGCAGCACGGCGTCGGCGTCAAGTGCGCCACCATCACCCCCGACGAGGCGCGGGTCGAGGAGTTCGGCCTGAAGAAGATGTGGCGCTCCCCGAACGGCACCATCCGCAATATCCTCGGCGGCGTGATCTTCCGCGAGCCGATCGTGATGTCGAACGTGCCGCGGTACGTACCCGGCTGGACCAAGCCGATCATCGTCGGCCGTCACGCCCACGGCGACCAGTACAAGGCCACCGACTTCGTGGCGCCCGGCCCCGGCACGTTCACCATGACGTTCACCCCGGCCGACGGTTCTGAGGCGACGACCTGGGAGGTGGCCGACTTCCCCGGCGGTGGCGTCGGCATGGGGATGTACAACTACGACTCGTCGATCCGCGATTTCGCCCACGCGTCGTTCCGGTACGGCCTGGAGCGCAACTACCCGGTCTACATGTCGACCAAGAACACCATCCTCAAGGCGTACGACGGCCGCTTCAAGGACCTCTTCCAGGAGGTGTTCGACGCCGAGTACGCCGCCGAGTTCGACAAGGCCGGCATCTGGTACGAGCACCGCCTGATCGACGACATGGTCGCCCAGGCGATCAAGGGCGAGGGCGGCTACGTCTGGGCCTGCAAGAACTACGACGGCGACGTGCAGTCCGACGTGGTGGCGCAGGGCTTCGGCTCGCTGGGGCTGATGACGAGCGTGCTGATGACCCCGGACGGCAGCGCGGTGGAGGCGGAGGCCGCGCACGGCACCGTCACCCGGCACTACCGGCAGTGGCAGAAGGGCGAGAAGACCTCGACCAACCCGATCGCGTCGATCTTCGCCTGGACCCGGGGCCTGGAGCACCGCGGCAAGGTCGACAACACCTCGTCGGTCACCGACTTCGCGCTGGCAGTCGAGCAGGCCTGTGTCGACACCGTCGAGAGCGGCAAGATGACCAAGGACCTGGCACTCCTGATCGGTGGCGACGCCCCGTGGCTGACCACCGACGAGTTCATGACCGCCGTCTCCGACAACCTCGCCGACAAGCTCAAGTAGCACGCAGTCCCCGCCGACGGCCCGCCCCGCTCCCCGCGCGGCGGGCCTTCCGCTTTTGTGGTCGATTTGCTGTTTCGAGCGCGGAATAACCGCGATATGGCCGCAGAACGTGGGCCAGTCCCTCAGCGCTGGCGTAGGGCTCGGCGGAGTTGTGCGACCACGGTGTCGAGGTGGGGCAGGTCGCCGACGGTGACGTGGTGGACGTACCACCCCGCCGCCTGCAGGCGGTTGAGTCGGCGCCGGTCGTGGATCAGCTGCCGCGCTTCGGCGTGCCAGAGGCCGTCGTACTCCACCGCGACCCGGGGCTCCGGCCAGGCCAGGTCGACGCGGGCCAGCAGGTGGCCGCCGGCGCGTACCTCGTACTGGGGGACCGGAGGCGGCAGGCCAGCCAGCGTCAACCGCACCCGCAGCCGCGACTCCGCCGGTGACTCGGCGCGCGCGTCGACCCACTCGAACACCCGGCGCGCGGGCCGGCATCCGCGCCGGCCGGCACGGTCGCGCAGGTAGCGGCTCAGCGCGGCGGCATCGAACCGGCCCCGCGCCGCCAGGGCGTCGCAGTACGCGACCGCCTCCACCGGGTCGAGCCGCTGGGCCAGCTCCCAGGCAGTACGCAGCGGCGTGGTGAGCCGGATCCCGCCCAGTTCGTCCAGGTCGGCGGCGTCGAGGGTGCAGCTGCGGATCCGGTACCGCGGTGAAGACCCCAGCCGCCGGCCGGGTCGGCGTACCAGGTCGACGGGATCGGTCGGCGATGCGAGCCGCGCACCCCAGAGCCAGGCGGCGGAGACCCCGGTGATCGCGACATCGCGCGGTACGGCGAGCGCGGCCGCGCGAGTCCTCAGGCCGTGGTCGAGGGGGAGCCGGGCGTCGGCGTACACCCCGTGGAGCACCTGCAGCCAGGCGGGGCCCCGCAGCTGCGCCGGGGTGAGCAGGCCGTCGCGGAGCGCGTCGCGGGCGCGGAACACGCGGTGGGCGAGCCGGCTGGGCCGGCGGGCAGTACGAGGCACCGCACGAGCATGGCCGAGCACCCGGTCGAGGCGCACTATCGGGTTGCCGACCTGTGGATTGTGGTCAATCTGCTGTTCCGAGCGCGGGATTGCCGCGATCTGGCCACAAAACGCGCCTACAGAGGGTGCCGTACCCAGACGTTGGGTTCCACGTAGACGGCGTAGTTGTGGGATACGCGGCACTCGACGGGGACCAGGGCGCCGTCGACCTCTGTCGGGCCGTCGGTGTCGAAGGGCTTGCCGGTCCAGGTACGCCACTCTGTGAGCGAGCCGGCGATCGTCATCGAGGTGGGGGCGACCGCCGCGATCCGCGCGCCGGCGCGTACGTGCACCCGCAGCCACGGGTCGTACGGCAGTCCGTCGTCGCGTACCCGGAAGGCGTACTCGCTCATCGGGGTGGCGGGCTCGTGGTGCTTGGCGTTGGGGCGCACCGGGGCGACCAGCTCGGTGAAGCCCCGTGCGGCGGCGTTGGCGCGCATCGCACCGAGCATCGCCGACGACCAGCCGCGGCCCTGGTACGCCGGGTCGATGTTGATCTCCAGCGCGCTCACCGTGTCCGTGTCGGCGCCGCGCCGGTGGTCGGCGAACGCCCAGACCAGCACCCGGTCCCAGCCGTCCGGCGGCAGCTCTCCGCGCCCGTCGGCGCGCAGCGCGAACGGCACGCTGTACGCCCGCGCCACCACGGTGCCGTCGAGGGTCGCCGCCAGCGTGTAGTCCGGGAACGTCGACGCCAGCTGCCCCCAGTACGCGTGCGCCACGATGTCCTCGGTCATGAACGCCGGCCAGCTCTCGCCCAGCTGCCCGATCGCCTCGGTCAGCTCCGGCCGCTCGGTAAGGGTCGTGATCTGCAGCTCCACCCGCGCAGGCTATCCCCGCCGCCACGCCCGCGGCATGCGGATTTCACCCCCGCGGCTCCCCGCCTCGCGCCGCGCGCCTGCGCCGTCCGCGACGTGCCGCTCGCGGCCCGCGGACTGCGGCCCGCGGCC
>JBOGDE010000062.1:0-20780 GCA_050701695.1 Micromonosporaceae bacterium | reverse complement strand
GCGCAGGGGCCGTCGGCGTACCGGCATCAGCTGCGGATCGCGGGCGGCGGGCGCTTCGGCGCGGGCCGGGGCGCGATCCTGTGGGCGGGGATCGACGGCGACGTCGACCGGCTACGGCAACTGGTCCGGGCGGTGGGGCGGTCGCTCCGGGCGGCCCGGTTTCCGCTGGAGCGCCGTGCGTACCGCCCGCACCTGACCATCGCCCGCCCCGGCGCCCGGCTCGACCGCGACGCACTCGCCGAAGACATCGCGCTGCTCTCCGGGTACCAGGGTCCACTCTGGCCGGTCACCGAGCTGCACCTGGTCCGCTCCCACCTGGGCCCCGACCCCCGCCACGAACGGACCGCGAGCTTCCCCCTGCCAGCCTGACCCGCGCGGCGTGGCGATGCTTCGCGCCGCCGGGGCGGTCTACCAGGCCCAGGCTTCGGGGGCGGGGCCTCCCTTGCCGACCGGCGGGAAGAGGTCGTCGAGGCGTTGCAGAGTGGCCGCGTCGAGTTGCTGCTCCACCACCGGCACCGTCTCGTCGAGCTGTTCGACGGTACGGGGACCGATGATCGGTGCGGTGACCCCGGGTCGGGACAGCAGCCACGCCAACCCCAGGTTGGCGGCGGAGATGCCCAGCTCGGCGGCGAGCTTCTCGTACCCTTCGAGGGCTTCCCGGTGTTCGTCGATCACCTCTGCACTGCGGCCCGACGTGGCGCGGGACGCCGTACCGTCGGCGATCTTGCGGAGGGCACCGCCGAGCGCGCCGCCGTGCAGCGGCGACCACGGGATGATCCCGATGCCGTACTCCTGCGCCGCCGGGATCACGTCCAGCTCGACCCAGCGGGTGAGCAGGTTGTAGATGCACTGCTCGCTCACCAGCCCGAGGAAGTTACGCCGCCGCGCGGCCTCGTTGGCCTGGACCAGGTGCCAGCCGGCGAAGTTGGAGGAGCCTACGTACCGCACCTTGCCCTGCGCGACCAGGGTCTCCATCGCCTGCCAGATCTCGTCCCACGGGGCGGCCCGATCGACGTGGTGCATCTGGTAGAGGTCGATCCAGTCGGCCCGCAGCCGGCGCAGCGAGCCCTCACACGCGGCGACGATGTGGCGGGCCGAAAGGCCACGGTCGTTCGGGCGGTCGGTCATGTCGCCGTACACCTTGGTGGCGAGTACGACCTGCTCCCGGCGTTCGCCGCCCTGTGCGAACCAGCGCCCGATGATCTCCTCGGTGGCGCCCTTGCCGAGCTTCCAGCCGTACACATTGGCGGTGTCGAAGAAGTTGACGCCCCGCTCCAGGGCGTGGTCCATGATGTGGTGGCTGTCGGCCTCCGGGGTTTTCGGTCCGAAGTTCATGGTGCCCAGGCACAGCCGCGAGACCTGCAGCCGGGTCCGTCCCAGATTCGTGTACTCCATGCGTTCCACCTTGCCACGTGATCATCGTGGTGGCAGATGTAGCACCAGGCTGTCGCCGGCCGGCTGGAATCCGACCCGTCGCAGGTACGTGCGGGACCGGCGCATTCTCGGCGGCGCCAGCACCCGGTCGAAGGCGTGGGAGGTGAACACTTCGCTGCGCCGGTACACGAACTCGCCCGGCGTGAAGTCGCGGTACTTCGGCAGTACGTAGTCCAGGTCGACCTGCGCCGTGCCGTCGCCCGCGTCGTGCGCCAACACCACCCCGACGGTACGTTCCCCGCGCTGCACCAGGAACGCGTGGTCGGCCCGGTCGAGAGCGCCGTCGTCGAAGTCAGGGTTGAAGCGCGCGATGTCGCTGGCGTGGGTGGTCAGTACGTGCCGCAGGTAGGCGTTCGCCGGCGTCACCTCGACCACGGCGTACTCGTCGTCGTCATGCCGGTGCCGCAGCAGCCGCCACAGGTTGCCGATGTTGATCACGGCGAGTACGGCGTTCATCCCGACCATCGGCCACACCGCGATCGCCGCGTTGAAGCCGACCAGTACCAAGCTGCCGACCAGGTTGAGCACCCGCAACCGCAGGATCCGGGTCTGCAGCAACGAGACGACGACCAGCGCCGACCCACCCCACCCGATCAGACTCAGCCAGTCCACCCCAGGACCCTACGCCGCCGCCCCCACCGACCGGATCCGCACCGGCGCCCCGACCGAGCCCCTCACCCCGCTCATTACCTGCGCCGCCCCGACGCCACCGCACCGGGCACCCGCAAACCCGTCCCCCGCTGACCCCCCGCACGCCGTGCCTCGGAGGCGAGCATTGGACGCTGCCTATGAGAGGCAGCGAGGCGGCTTCATAGGGACCGTCCAATGCCTCGCGTGGAAGCGGCCGCCGCCGCTGGCGTGGGCGTGCGGACGGCGCTGGCGTGGGAGGGGCGCGGACGGCGCTGGAGTGGGGAGGGGTTCCCCCTCGGGGGGTTCGGGGGGTCGTCCCCCCGGCTGGCATGAAGTGACGACCATGGCGAGCAAGCGTCAGCTTGCGAGCACACTCCCCCCGTCGTCACTTCCCGCCGAAGAGCACGTCGTCCCAGCTGGGCAGCTGGCCCCGGTCGCTGCCGGAGCGGGACTTGCCGGAGCCGCTGTCGGTACGCCGCCCGCGCAGTACGGCGAGCGAGGGCACCGCCGGGATCTCCTTGGTGTCGGTGTCGTCCTCGGAGCGGAAGTCGGACTTGTGGCTGGCGGCGCTCGCGGCGGGCTGCTCGTTGCGAGCAGCGCTGTCGTCGGTGGTGCTGGCGGGCCGTGCCGGCTCGCCGAGCGGACGGTCCAGGGCGGCGCGCAACGCCTCGCGGCGCATTGGGTCGCGGCCCGGGTTGACGTCGCGGCCCGAGCGGCGCCCGGAGGGCAGCTCGTCGGAGTCTTCGCGGGTGGGGCGGATCGGCTCGTGGCCGGCGTGCTCGCGGAACGGGCGTACCGGGTCGCGGGTGGGGCGGGACAGCTCTGGCTCGGGGACCGGGTCCTGGCCGAGCAGCGGCGCGGGGCGCTCGGCGGACAGGAACTGCGCCATGTCGTCGTGCGCGGTGATCACCTGGCGGGCCTTGTCGAGCTGCCAGACGGCCTGCGCGGTGGCCTTGCCGGACGGCCAGCTGGCGACGATCCGCCAGGTGCCGTCCTCGCGCCGGTACGCGTCCCAGGAGACCTTCTCGGCGTCCACGCCGTGCTCGGCGAGCCGCTTGTCGATCACCTCGGCCAGGCTCTCTCCGGACTCGGAGCTGCGCAGCCGGGTACGCCGTCCGTGCTGGGCGAGCATCGCCCGCTCCTGCAGCACCGGGCCGGCGTACCGGAGCACCCGGTCGACGGGGACGTTGGCGACGCGGGCCACCTCTTCGGCGGAGTCGCCGGCGCGGATCCGGGCCTGGATGTCACGGGGGGAGAGCGCGGGCGAGAGCTCCATCGACATCGCGAGCTGCCCGTGTGCCTGCTTGTCGTGGCGCACCGCACTGGCGAGCCGGTCGTCGAGTGAGAGGCTCAGCAGGCGCCCGACTTCGTCGGAGAGCACCAGTGCCTGGCCGTCCTCGGAGAGGGCCACGAAGCGTACTGGCCGCATCGCTGTCCTCCTCCCGTGAGCGCCTGAAGTCACAGTACGCGGAACCTTACGGCATCGACGTGGGGCACGCCGATGCTTCGTTCGCTTTACCGCGTTGATCAGCGATGCACGCCGCGACACGCCGAAGCCGGCCGGCTGGCGCCCGTGCCCACGCGACGGACGCCAACCGGGGTCGGGATCAGGACCGGTCAGAACCGGCCGCAGTTACCGGCGGCGGGGAATCCGGCGAACCGCTGCTCGAGCCAGGGCCACACGTGCTGCCCGGTCTCGCCGATCGCGCCGACGTGGCTCGGCGTGGAGAGCGTGGTGAACTGCACCGTCGCGCCCAGCGCGCACCAGTCGCGGGCCATCTGGCGGCCCTGGGCGTACGGCACGATGTCGTCGCCGGAGCTGTGCAGCACCAGGGTCGGGACCGCGGGCTTGCGCAGCCCGATCCGCTGTTCGTTGATTCGGGAGTTGAACGGCTCGGAATCCATGTACGCGGTCACCGGCCGGCCGTCCACGGTCAGCGTCTCGGACCGGGTGAACGCGTGCAGCACAAGCGTCTCGGCGACGCACTCCTTCTCCAGTTGGGCGAACACCTGCCGGCCCTTCTCGTTGAGCAGCTCGCGGATCCCCAGCTCCGGGTACGCGGTGTCCAGGCTGATCACCGCGTAGCCGAGCAGGCCGGCGGCGTAGTGGCCGTCGAGGTTTCGCCCGACGGCCTTCAGCTCGGCGGGTGGCGCGCCGGCGTACCCACCCTTGATCTTGAGTTCGGGAGCGTACGCCGGGGCGAGCTCCGCCGCGGCGGCCGAGGCGCCGCCGCCCTGGGAGTAGCCGAACGTGGCGACCGGGCCGGCGTCGGGCAGGTTCGCGTCGGGCAGCCGCTGGGCGGCGCGCACCACGTCGAGTAGGGCGTGCGCTTCGGCGGCGCGGTTGACGTAGGTGTGGTTGCCGGGGGTGCCGAGCCCCTGGTAGTCGGTGACGGCGATGGCGTAGCCACGGCTGAGCAGGCCGGTGAAGTACGCGTCTTCGTACTCCATGAAGCTGCCCATCAGCTTCGACGGGGCGCACTGGTCGCCCATCCCCTGGGTGCCGACGCCGTACCCGATGATGGGCCGTGGCCCCACCCCGAACCACGGCGAGCGCGGGGTGAGGATGGCGCCGGTGACCGCGATCGGCTGGTCGTGGGTATCGCGGCTGAGGTACATCACGCGCTGCGCGGTCGCCTGGCTGCCCTGGTAGAAGCTCATCGGCTCGTTGCGGATCACGTCGCCGTTCCGGCCGGCGGGCAGGGGCGAGGGCGGGGTGTAGAAGTCGGCGGTGGTGGCGGTGGCCTTGGCGCCACCGGCTGTGAGGGCCGCGGCGGCGAGCAGGGCCGCGGCCAGAATGGGCAGGCGGGTTTTCATTCCGGACTCCCTCGGGCGAGGACTGGGTGGCGGAAGAATCACACCGTGAAAACAATCCAGTCAAGGCGTCCGCGGCTGGCCGCTGATTCCTTGTCAACCGCGTGATAAACCCAGAAAAACCTGCTGCTGGTACGTGAGTGGTCCGCGGCGATTATCGAATGCGTACACATTCTCGGGGTCGAAATTGTGCTCGGGTGACAGCCGCGGACCGCTGGCCGTTGACAGGCCGGGGCGGCTTGCTTACGGTCCAGTAACATACGGTGTCGTAGGTTGCGGCGCGCACTCCACCCGCTCGAAGGGTGAGATCGATGGACCGACACAACGGCCACACCGCGGTGATCAGGCCGCTGCGGGATCTGCGCGGGGTGTGGGCGATGATCCCCAAGGAGCTGGCCGACCGGTTCCGTCCGCTGCGCGCCCGGGTGGTCGCCGACATGGTCCGGGAGATCCAGCGGGAGGTCCCGGAGTATGCCCAGCCGCTGGAGGGCCGGTTCGGCCGGGTGCTCACCGGCAGCGTGGAGCACGCCGTACGGCTCGGCTTCGACAGCGTGGGCAATCCCGACGTGCCGCGGGACGACTGGCAGGCGTGGTTCCGCAACGCCGGTCGACTCGAGTACCTGGAAGGTCGCAGCATGGATGCGCTGCAGGCCGCGGTACGGGTCGGCGCCCGGGTGTGCTGGCGGCGGCTGTCCACGGTGGGGCAGGCGGTCGGCGTACCGGCCGATGTGCTGGTCACCGTCGCCGACGCGATCTTCGGGTACGTCGACGAGATCTGCGCGGTGGCGCTCGCCGGGTACGCCGAGGCGCAGGCGCACGCCGCCGGTGCGCTGGAACGCCGCCGGCACCAGCTGATGCGGCTGCTGCTGTCCGACCCGCCACCCTCCCGGTCCGCGCTGGTCGAGCTGGCCGCCACCACCGACTGGGTGGTGCCGGAGCGGGCCGCGGCGGTGGCGCTGGAGTACCGCCGTGGCCAGCCGCACCTGCCGCAGGTCACGCTCAGCCGGGACGTACTGGTCGATCTGGAGAGCGCCACGCCGTGCCTGGTCACCACCGATCCGCGGCGCCGGCTGCACCGGTTGGCCGATGACCTCGACGGTCGCCGGGTCGCGGTGGGACCGGTCGTGGAATTGTCGCGGCTGCACCATTCTCTGGCGGCGGCACGACGCGCCCTGGAGCTGGTACGCCGGGGAGCCCTGCCGGCGGTGCCGATTGTCTGGTGCACCGACCACCTGACCGATCTGGTGGTGTTCGACAATGAATTCCTCATCACCGAACTGGGCAATCAGGTGTTGGCGCCGTTCGACGGGCTGACCGGCAAACAACGCGAACGGCTCAGCGCGACACTGCTGGCATGGCTGCAGACCCGGGGCGGGGCGAACGAGATCGCCGAGCTGCTCGGCGTACACCCGCAGACGGTGCGGTACCGGATGCGACAGCTGGAGGAGCTGCTCGGCGCCCGGCTGGCTGACCCCGAGCAGCGTCTGGCACTCCACCTCGCACTACGCGCCCGCCACCTCCTGACCTGACCCCCGGGGCGGCACCGACCCGGCAGCCGGCTACAGAGCCTCGTCGAGGTCGAACGCGATCCGGATTGCCTCGACGAGTTCGGCCTCCTGCTCGGCCAGGAGTAGGCCGATCTGCCGCCCGAGCAGCTCGGTGCGGATCGTCTGGATGTTGTCGCAACTCACGACGCTGTCGTGGTCGAGCCCGTTCACGCGTCCCACGGGCACTTCCGTGGCCAGTCCACGCACGGTGCTGGTGATCGGAGCGACGGTTATTCGTTGCCGATGTGAGCGAACGGCTGCGCGGGTGAGCACCAGTGCGGGCCGCACCTTGTCCAGGCGCGCCAGGCGAATCGGCCGCATCAGTCCAGGTCATCCATGGGAGTCCGGCTGGCATACTCGGCGAGACCGGCCAGATCGTCGGATTCCTCTGGAATCTGCTGGTAGAGCGCGATGTCGCGCTCGGCAATGATCCGCCGGCGCTCCCGCTCCAGCGCGCGCAGCACGAGTGCGGCACGGCTGGCCGCCTTGCCCTGACCGACCTGTTCGTCGATGAATGTCATTAGGTTGTCGGGTAGCCGTACCGCGATCTGTGTGCTCATACCAAGATGGTACCGCCGTGGGATGCGTACGGCTACCCCACGTTACAGCCGCTCGACGACGTGGTCGATGCAGTGGGTGAGCGCTTCGACGTCGGCGGGGTCTACGGCGGGGTAGAGGGCGATCCGGAGCTGGTTGCGGCCCAGCTTGCGGTACGGCTCGGTGTCCACGATGCCGTTGGCGCGCAGCACCTTGGCTACCACCGCGGCGTCCACGTCGTCGGCGAAGTCGATCGTGGCGACCACGGGGGAGCGCAGCGCCGGGTCCACCACGTACGGGGCCGCGAAGGCCGACCGGTCGGCCCAGCCGTAGATCGCGGCGGCGCTCTCGGCGCACCGCTTCGCCGACCAGGACAGCCCGCCCTGGGCGTTGATCCAGTCCACCTGCTCGGCGGCGAGGAAGATCGTCGCCAGCGCCGGGGTGTTGTACGTCTGCTCCTTGCGGGAGTTGTCGATCGCGGTGACCAGGTCGAGGAACGCCGGGATGTACCGCTTCGACGCCTTGATCTCCTCGGCGCGGGCTAGCGCCGCGGGGGACATCAACGCGATCCAGAGCCCGCCGTCGGAGGCCAGCCCCTTCTGCGGCGCGAAGTAGTAGACGTCCGACTGGGTCAGATCCACTTCGATGCCGGCGGCGGCGCTGGTCGCGTCGTGCAGCATCAGCGCGTCCTCGTCACCGACCCGCTTCACCGGGATCGCGACGCCGGTGGAGGTCTCGTTGTGGGGCGCGCAGTACGCGTCGACGCCGTCCTCGGTGTACAGCGCGGGCGCGGAGCCCGGCTCGGCGGTGACCACCGAAGGCGAGCCCAGGAACGGCGCGGTCTGCACCGCCTTGACGAACTTCGAGCCGAACTCACCGAACGACGCAAGCTGGGCCCGGTCCCGGATCAGCCCGAACGCGGCCACCTCCCAGAACGCGGTGGTGCCGCCGTTGCCGAGCACGACGTCGTACCCGTCGGGGAGGCTGAACAGCTCGGCGAGGCCACGCCGCAGCCGGGCGACCTGGTCGCGTACCGGGGCCTGCCGGTGGGAGGTGCCGAGGAATCCGGGGGCCGCCGCGGCGAGCGCGGCCACCGCGGTCGGGGGCACCTTGCTGGGGCCGGAACCGAACCGGCCGTCGGCGGGCTTGAGGTCGGCGGGGAGCGTGATCGCGGGCACGTCGGCCACGGTGGTCCTTTCGCTACAGGTGGTACGAGAGGGGATCCGGCGCCGCTGCCGTTCGCCTGCTCAACGTACCCCCGCCGAAAGGTCCTGGTGGCCGGACCCGGCGGTCCGGTGAGCGCCGTCACGGACCGCCGGGCGGTGGGTTGTCAGTACCGGCGCAGCCGGAACTGCTGGTTGCTGGCGCCGAAGTTGCACGGAACCACGAACAGCCTCGGCGGGGAGTAGCTGCGGTGGATCGCCATGCAGCGGCCCTGCACGCCGACATTGCGGAACGCCCAGGTGGTGGAGGAGGTGGCGACCAACTGCCACTGCTCGTTCGGGTGGCCGACACAGGCGAGGTGGTGTACGGGCGGGTTGGTGCCGCTCCAGGTGCGGGGGACCGACAGGCAGCGGCCGTTGGCCAGGTTGCGGACCCGCACGCCGACCGAGGCGTCGGAGAACGCCCAGACCTGCCGCGAGGTGGAGGTGAAGGGGCGCATGGTGACCAGGTTGTTGGTGCTGTTCGCGGTGGCCCAGGTCTGGCCGGCGGCATCGCCGATCCGGGCGCGGGAGTACGGGTGGTTCGCCGATGCCGGGGTGCTGGCGAACAGTAGGCCGAGCACTGTCGCGGCGGCGGCCAGGAAGAGGGTGGCGGGGATCCGTTTCATGATGCCTCCGTCGGATTGGTGTCGAAGAATACCTTCGACTGTGCGGCGGCTAGATGAAGATATCCAACTTAGTGGGTGCCGGGGGAGCGCCATCGGCGTGTCACTGGGTCGACGTACCTGTGGGGCGAGGCGAGCCTCACGCCACCCGTACCGTGAACTGCTGGTTGCGCGCGTACCTGTCACACGGGTACGCCCGCAACCGCGGCGGGTCGAAGCTGCGGTCGACCCCGATGCACCGCCCCTGCAGCCCGACGTTGTGGAACATGTAGTGGGTGGTGCTGGTGCGTACCAGCTGCCACCGCTCGTACGCCGTGCCGCGGCACGCCCGCTGGATCACCGGGGGGTTGAACGCGGAAGAGGTCTGGTCCACGGTGAGGCAGCCATCAGTGAGCTGGCTGGTGAACCGGTAGTACCCGGTCGAGAACCGGGTGTAGTTCCACAGCTGGTGCGAGGTGAAGCTCGGCGGGCGCATCGTGACCCGGTTGTTCAAGTTGGTCGCGTGCGCGAAGGTGTTGTTGCCGTAGTCCCCGATCCGGGTGTACGTCGGGTCCGCCGAGGCGGGGCTGGCCGGGCTGGCCAGGGCCGCGGTGATCCCGATCAGCATGGTGATCGCGGCGGTCGCCGCGTACCTGCGGTAGCGATTCATCTGAGCCTCCTCGTGGGTTCGCGCGGGTTCGAGGAGAAGGTATTCACCTGACATATACGCCGGAGCGCGTCCGCATATACCAAGGGAGCCGACCGGACGGCCGACTCCCCAGGGGAACGTCGAGCTACGGCTGGCTGACCAGATCCCAGCCGTCGACCTCGTCCGGCTTGCGCGGACCCGGCCCCACGTACGTGGCGGACGGGCGTACCAGCCGGTTCAGCTTCTTCTGCTCCAGGATGTGCGCGCTCCATCCGGCGGTACGGGCGCAGGTGAACATCGAGGTGAACATGTGCGGAGGCACCTCGGCGAAGTCGAGCACCACCGCCGACCAGAACTCCACGTTGGTGGCGAGCACCCGGTCCGGCTTGCGGGCGTGCAGCTCGGCGAGCGCGGCCTTCTCCAGCGCCTCGGCCACCTCGAACCGGGGAGCCGCCAGCTCGCGGGCGGTACGCCGCAGCACCGCCGCCCGCGGGTCCTCGGCCCGGTACACCCGGTGCCCGAAACCCATCAGCCGCTCGCCCCGGTCCAGCACGTCCTTCACGTACGTCTCGGCGTCTCCGGTCTTCTCCACACCTTCGATCATGTGCAGCACCCGAGACGGCGCACCGCCGTGCAGCGGGCCGGAGAGGGCTCCTATCCCGGAGGAGATGCAGGCCGCGACGTCGGCGCCGGTGGAGGCCACTACCCGGGTGGTGAACGTGGAGGCGTTCATGCCGTGCTCGGCGGCGGAGATGAAGTACGCGTCGACCGCCTTCACGTGCCGCGGGTCGGGCTCGCCGCGCCATCGCTTCATGAACCGCTCGACGATGGTGTCGGCCTTGTCGATCTCCTTCTGCGGCACCGCCGGCAACCCCAGGCCCCGCGCGGACTGTGCCACGAACGACAGCGCGGTCACCGACACCCGGGCCAGGTCCTCGCGGGCCTGCTCGTCGGTGATGTCCAGCAGCTGGTCCAGCCCCCAGTACGGCGCGAGCATCGCCACGGCGCTCTGCACGTCGACCCGGATGTCGCCGGAGTGCACCGGCACCGGGAACGGCTCAGCCGGCGGCAGACCGGGGCCGAACTTGCCGTCGACCAGCAGCCCCCACACGTTGCCGAAGGACACGTGGCCTATCAGATCTTCGATATTCACGCCCCGGTAGCGCAGCGCGCCGCCCGCTTTGTCAGGCTCGGCGATCTCTGACTCGAAGGCGATCACGCCCTCGAGGCCTGCATTGAAGTCGGACATCTCGTGTCTCCCAGGGTCTCTACGTCAACACTGACGGAACGCTCCGACACGGCGCGCCCGTCGGGGTGCCTCCGGCCGCGCCGGGGTATCCGGCGGTTAACGAGCTTTCAGGTAAGCCGTTTCGCCCATCTTGCCTGGCCGGTAACTTTCGCGCGAGGCAACCGGAGCGTTGTGTTTCCCACGATATTCGCTGACGTTACGGCCGGTCGGACGGTGAGGATGGGAGCGTGAACTCCAGCACACCGGAACCGGGGCTCGCCCGGATGCGTCAGGAGTACGCCCTCGGCGGGCTCACCGAATCCGATCTCGCCCCGGACTGGACCACCCAGTTCGGCGCCTGGCTCGCCGACGCCACCGCGGCCGGCCTGGCCGAGCCGAACGCGATGACCTTCGCCACCGCCGCCCCGGACGGTCGGCCCAGCGCCCGGACCGTCCTGCTCAAGGCGTACGACCCACGCGGGTTCGTGCTGTTCACCAACTTCCGGTCCCGGAAGTCGACCGAGGCGGCGGCCAACCCGTACGCCAGCCTGGTCTTCTTCTGGCACCCGATGCACCGGCAGGTGGTGGTGTGCGGCGCGGTGGAGCTGGTGTCGCGGGCCGAGACGTCGGAGTATTTCGCGCAGCGGCCGCGCGGGGCCCAGCTGGGCGCCTGGGCCAGTCCGCAGTCGTCGGTGCTGTCCTCCCGAGACGAGCTGGAGGCCGCGTGGCGCGACGCCGAGGCGCGCTTCCCCGGACAGGTGCCGGCGCCGGAGCACTGGGGCGGGCTGCGGGTGGTGCCGCAGACCGTCGAATTCTGGCAGGGCCGCGAGAACCGGATGCATGACCGGCTGCGGTATCGGCGCACCGACTCCGGATGGGTGATCGAGCGGCTCGCACCGTGAGCTCCGTGGGCGGTGGGAGCTCCGTGGGTGGTGGCCGGGCGTGAGCGAGCGGAGCGAGCGAACCAGTCGGCTCAGCAGCGCGCGCGAGCGCGCCGCCGAGCGCAGCGAGGTGTGCGTGTGAGCGCCGCGCGGTGGGTGCGGGCCGTCGCGGCCGACGTCACCCCGCTGCGGCACCAGGCATTCCGCCGGATGTGGATCGGCCAGGGCGTCTCGTTCGTCGGCTACCAGGTCACCGCGGTGGCGATCCCGGTGCAGATGTACCAGATCACCCGCTCCTCGTTCTGGGTCGGGCTGATCGGGATGGCGGCGCTGCTGCCGCTGCTGGTGTTCGCGCTGTGGGGTGGGGCGGTCGCCGACTCGATGGACCGCCGCCGCCTGCTGCTTGCCAGCTCGCTGCTGGTCTGGGCCGCCACGCTGGCGTTGCTGGCCTTTTCCTGGGTACGCAGTCCAGCCCTGCTGCTGGTCCTGGTGGCGCTGCAGTCGACGGGCTTCGCGGTGAGCGCGCCGACCCGATCGGCGATCGTGCCGCGACTCGTACCGGTAGAGCTGGTGCCGGCGGCGAACACCCTCAACTTCACGATCTCCAACGTCGGCGGCATCGTCGGCCCACTGATCGCCGCGCTGGTGATCGCCCGCTGGAACGTCACCGTGGCGTACGCGATCGACACCGTGCTGTTCACGGTGGCGCTGTGGGCTGCGTTCGGGCTGCCGTCGCTGCGGGTGGCCTCGGCGGTGCCGGTGGGGCGCGGGCTGCGGGCCGTGGTCGACGGGCTGCGCTACATCGGATCCACCCCGGTGCTGTGGCTCTCGTTCGCGATCGACATCGTCGCGATGGTGCTCGCCATGCCGCGGGCGCTGTTCCCCGAGGTCGCGGCCACCCGGTTCGGTGACGAGGCGTACGCCGGTTGGCTGTTCTCCGCGATCGCGGTCGGCTCGGTGGTGGGCGGGGTGTTCTCCGGCTGGATCGGCCGGGTGCAGCGGCAGGGGCTGGCGCTGGTGGTGGCGGTGATCGGCTGGGGCCTTGCCGTCGCCGCCGCCTGGTACGCCTCCGCGCTCTGGCTGATGGTGCTGCTGCTCGGCGTCGCCGGCTTCGCCGACCTGGTCAGCGCGGTCTACCGGCAGAGCATCGTGCAGGTGTACGCCCCCGACGAGATGCGCGGCCGGATGCAGGGCGTCTTCACCGCCGTGGTCGCCGGCGGCCCTCGCCTCGGCGACCTGCGCGCCGGCTCCATGGCGGTCGCGGTCGGCCCCGGCGTGGCCTGGGCCGGCGGCGGCCTGGCCTGCGCCGTTGTAGCCCTCGCTCTGGCACTCGCCTTCCCCACCCTCACCCGCTACCGCCCCTCCCGCGCGTAACCCACCCCCAGCGGGCAGGATGCGGGACATGGAGTTCCAGGACGTGGTACGCCGGCGCCGCATGGTCCGCAACTACGACCCCGGCCGCGCGGTGCCGCCGGAGCTGGTCGAGCGGATCGTGGAGAACGCGATCCGGGCGCCCAGCGCGGGGTTCTCCCAGGGCTGGGGTTTCCTGCTGCTGGACCAGCGGGAGGACGTCGACCGGTTCTGGGCCGCCGCCACCCCCGAGGCCCCGACGATGCGCGGCTGGCTGGAAGGGATGACCAGGGCGCCGGTGATCGTGGTGCCGCACGCCAACAAGTCCGCGTACCTGGAGCGGTACGCGGCTCCGGACAAGGGCTGGACCGACCGGGACGAGGCGCGCTGGCCGGCGCCGTACTGGGACATCGACACCGGGTTCGCGTCGCTGCTGATGCTGCTGACCGCGGTCGACGCCGAGCTGGGGGCCTGCTTCTTCGGGATCATGCCGGAGCGGATCGCGCCGTTCAAAGCGGCGTTCGGGGTGCCGGAGCAGTTCCACCCGATCGGCGCGATCGCCCTCGGCTACCCGGCCCCGGACACGGCCTCGCCGTCGCTGAAGCGGGGCCGCCGTGGCGTCGACCAGGTGGTCCACCGGGGCCGCTGGTCGGGCTTGTAGCCGGCACCGGCGCTCACCGGTGGTGCCCTCCGATACCCTGGTGCACGAGTGGGGCCATGGCTGGGGAGGGGAGCAGCACCTCGTGATCTTCAAAGCGGTACGCGAGGGCAAGCCGTACCCGGAGCACGGTCTGAGCACCAAGGAGTGGGCGCGGATCCCGCCCCGCCCGGTGCGGCTGGACCAGATGGTCACGATCAAGCGGCACCTGGCGCTGGACCGGCTGCTCGCCGAGGATTCCACCTTCTACGGTGACCTGTTCCCGCACGTGGTGGAGTGGGAGGGCAGCCTCTACCTGGAGGACGGCCTGCACCGGGCGCTGCGCGCGGCGCTGCAGCAGCGTACGTCGATCCATGCCCGGGTCCTGGTGCTGCCGCTGGCGGCCACCGCCACCGGTCAGGCAACGGTGGTCGCCGCTCCCGGCGAGGTGCCCCCCGGCCCACCCGGCTGAGCGTCGGTTACCGTCACCGGACCGAAGCCGCTCGGCCACCCGGCTGAGCTTGGGGTTACCGTCACCGGACCGACCACGAGGAGGCTGTGGCGTGGCTGACCGGATCGCGCCGCTGGCGCTGCTCGACACCGACGCGCTGCTCACTGACGACGAGCGCGCGATCCGCGACACCGCGCGCCGGATCGCGGACCAGAAGGTGCGGCCGTACGTCGCCGACTGGTTCGAACGCGGCACCTGCCCGGCGCGGGAGCTGGCGAAGGAGTTCGGCGCGCTCGGACTGCTCGGCATGCACCTTCAGGGGTACGGCTGCGCCGGCGCGTCCGCCGTGGCGTATGGGCTGACCTGCCTGGAGCTGGAAGCGGCCGACTCCGGCGTGCGCAGCCTGGTCTCCGTGCAGGGCGCCCTGGCGATGTACGCCATCCACCGGTACGGCTCCGAGGAGCAGAAGCAGCGGTGGCTGCCCGGGATGGCACGCGGCGAGCTGATCGGCTGCTTCGGATTGACCGAGCCGGACCACGGCAGCGACCCGGCGTCGATGGCGACCCGGGCCCGGCGCGACGGTGGTGACTGGATCCTGCACGGCAGCAAGCTGTGGATCACCAACGCGCCGGTCGGTGACGCGGCGGTGGTCTGGGCCCGCACCGACCAGGGCGTTGCCGGTTTCCTGGTGCCGCTGGACACCGAAGGCGTCACCGTCAACGAGATCCACCAGAAACTCTCGCTGCGGGCATCGGTCACCGGCGAGGTGGTGCTCGACGAGGTGCGGCTGCCGGCCTCGGCGCAGCTTCCGGAGGCGCGTGGGCTGAAGGCTCCGCTGTCGTGCCTCACGGAGGCCCGGCTCGGCATCGTCTGGGGTGCGCTCGGCGCGGCCCGTGACAGCCTGCAGACCGCGATCGACTACGCGGTGACCCGCGAACAGTTCGGCCGGCCGATCGCGTCGTTCCAGCTCACCCAGGCCAAGCTCGCCGACATGGCGGTCGAGCTGAACAAGGGCTGGCTGCTCGCGCTGCACCTGGCCCGCGCCGCCGACGCCGGTACGCTGCGCCCCGAGATGGTCTCCGTCGGGAAGCTGAACAACGTACGGGAGGCGCTCGCCATCGCCCGGCAGTGCCGCACCATCCTCGGTGCCAACGGGATCAGCGGCGAGTACCCGGTGATGCGGCACATGGCCAACCTGGAGAGCGTGCTGACGTACGAGGGGACCAGCGAGATCCACACCCTGGTGCTGGGCCAGGCGCTGACCGGCATCCCCGCCTTCAGCTGAGCCCTTTTCACCTGGCCAGTACGCTGGCGGCCCATGCGAAACAGGAGGCGCGCGTGAGATCGATGCTGCTGTTGGTGATCGGGCTGGGCTGCCTGGCGACTGTCGTGGTGGTCGGCGGGGTGGTGCTCGCGGTCGTGCTGAATCGTCGACGCTGAGCGGGGAAATCGACGCTGAGCGGGGAACAGGTGAGCGGGTGAGCGGTGTGCGCGGGAGCGAGACGGTCTTCACCTGGGGCGCCCCACCGCTGAAGTTCGGTGCGGGCGCGCTCGACGAGATCGGGCACGACGTCGCGGCGCTCGGGCTGCGCCGGGTGCTGATCGTGACCGACGCCGGGGTGGCGGCGACCGGCATCCCGGCTCGCGCCGCCGAGGCGGTCAGGGCCGCCGGCGTCGAGGTCGAGACCTACGACCGGGCCCACGTCGAGCCTACCGACGCCAGCCTGCGCGAGGCGGCGGAGTTCGGCCGCGGGGTGGCCGCGCCTGACGGCTTCGTCGCGATCGGCGGCGGCTCGGCGATCGACACCGGCAAGGCGGTCAACCTGCTGACCACCAACCCCGGCGACCTGATGGAGTACGTCAACCCGCCGGTCGGCGCCGGCCGGGCTCCGTCGCGGCCGCTGAAGCCGCTGGTCGCCGTACCGACCACCGCGGGGACCGGCTCGGAGAGTACGCCGGTGTGCGTGATGGACGTGCTGGGGCTGCGGGTGAAGACCGGCATCAGCCATCCCGCGCTGCGCCCAGCGCTGTCCATTGTGGATCCTCTGGTGACCTTGACGCTGCCACCGGAGGTGACCGCCGCCTCCGGGATGGACGTGCTGTGCCACGCGCTGGAGTCGTACACGGCGCGGCCGTACACGGCGTTCGCGCGCAAGGCGGCGGGCCAGCGGGTGGCGTACTGCGGGGCGAATCCGATCTCCGACGCGTGGACCGAGCGTGCGCTCGACCTGCTGGCGCGCAGCTTCCGGAACGCGGTCGCCGACGGCGGGGACGTCAACGCGCGGCACGACATGATGTTGGCGGCGACGTTCGCGGGGATGGGGTTCGGGAACGCCGGGGTGCACATCCCGCACGCCTGCGGCTACCCGATCGCGGGCATGGTGCGTGACTACCGTCCCGCCGGCTACCCGTACGGCGAGCCGATGGTGCCGCACGGCCAGTCGGTGTCGCTGACCGCGCCGGCGGCGTTCCGGTTCACCTTCGACACCGCGCCGGCCCGGCACCTGCACGCCGCCGGGCTGCTCGCCCCCGGCGCCCCGGTCGCGTCCCAGCCCCGCGAGCAGTTGCCGGCCGCGCTGGTCGCCCTGATGCGCGACATCGGCATCCCGAACGGCCTGGCCGCCGTGGGCTACACCGAGTCCGACATCCCCGCCCTGGTCGACGGCGCCCTGAAACAGCAGCGGCTGCTCGCGGTTGCCCCGCGCGAGACCACCCCCGACGACCTCGCCACCGTCTTCCACACCTCCCTCCACAACTGGTAACCCAGGGCGCGCCGCGCGCGCCGCGCCGCGACAAGATCGCTATCTGGGGAACAAGGGTGTCCACCGACGTGCAGGTTCGTTCCCGAGACGGCGATCTTGAGGGCCCGGGACGCGCCGCGCGGCCGTACACCGGCACTAGGATCGCGAGATGGCGGACATGCGGGTGGCACCCGGTACGCGGGTCGACCGGTCCGGGCTGGACGAGGCAGCGCGGCAGCGGCTCGGTGAGGCGCTGCGGGGGGCTGTCGCGGGCGATGTCCGGTTCGACTCGGGGACCCGCGCCGAGTACACCACCGACGCCTCGAACTACCGGCAGGTGCCGCTCGGCGTGGTGGTACCCCGCGACGCGGCCGACGTGGCGACGGCGCTGGAGATCTGCCGGGAGTACGGTGCTCCGGTGCTGGGGCGGGGCGCCGGCACCAGCCTCGCGGGTCAGGCGGTCAACGTCGGAGTGGTGTTCGACTTCGGGCGGATGCGGGCGTTCACCATCGACCCGCAGCGGCGGCTGGCCACCGTACAGCCGGGGGTGGTGCTGGACGATCTGCGCGACGCGGCCGCGGCGCACGGGCTGACGTTCGGGCCGGACCCGTCCACCCACGCCTGGTGCACCCTCGGCGGGATGATCGGCAACAACTCCTGCGGCACCCACGCCCTGTACGCCGGCAAGACCGTCGACAACGTCGAGCGGCTCACGGTGATCACCTACGACGGGGTCCAGCTCGACGTCGGCGCCACCTCGGAAGACGCGCTCATCGCGTACACCGGGAAGGAAGGCCGGGAAGGGGAGATCTACCGCGGGTTGAAAGACCTCCGCGACCGGTACGCCGAGCTGATCAGAGCCCGCTTCCCGGACATCCCGCGCCGGGTGTCCGGCTACAACCTCGACGAACTGCTGCCGGAGAACGGCTGTCACATCGCCCGCGCGCTGGTCGGCACCGAGTCGACCTGCGTGATCGTCACCGAGGCGACGCTGCGGCTGGTGCCGGATCCACCGCTGCGCCGGCTGGTGGTGCTCGGCTACCCGGACATCTTCGCGGCGGCCGATCACGTACCGACGCTGCTGGAGCACGACCCGATCGGCCTGGAAGCATTCGACGAGCGGTTGACCGTGCTGATGCGCTCGGCCGGGCTCAACCTGGACAGCCTGGAGCTGCTGCCGCGGGGCAAGGGCTGGCTGCTGTTCGAGTTCGGCGGGGACAATGCCGACGACCTGGAGGAGCGGGTCGCGGCGCTGCTCGCGGCGCTGCCCCGTGAGGTCGACCACCGGCGGTACGACGATCCGGCCGACCAGAAGCGGATGTGGCGGGCCCGGGAGTCGGCGCTCGGCGCGGCCGCCCACCCGCCGAACGAGCCGCCGCACCTGGAGGGCTGGGAGGACGCCGCGGTCGCCCCGGAGCAGGTCGGCACGTACCTGCGGCGGATCACCGACCTGTGGGACGAGTACGGCTACGCCGGCGTCTGGTACGGCCACATCGGCCAGGGCTGTCTGCACACCCGCAACACCTTCGACCTGTCGAACGACGAAGGGCTCGCCAAGTACCGGTCCTATGTGGAGCGTGCCGCCGCGATCTGCCTGGAGCTGGGCGGATCGCTGTCCGGCGAGCACGGCGACGGCCAGGCCCGCGGCGAACTCCTCGAAAAGATGTACGGCCCCGAGCTGGTGGAAGCCTTCCAGGCCTTCAAGGCGCTGTGGGACCCGGACGGGCGGATGAACCCGGGCAAGGTGGTCGACCCGTACCCCCTGGACACCAACCTGCGCCACGGACCGGACTTCGCGCCACAGCCGCTCCCGGGCCGCCACTTCGCGCTGCAGGCCGACCACGGCAGCCTCGCCGAGGCGGCGGGGCGCTGCGTCGGGGTGGGCAAATGCCGGCGCTTCGACACCGGCGTGATGTGCCCGTCGTACCGGGTGACCCGCGACGAGACCCACTCCACCCGGGGTCGGGCGAAGCTGCTGGAGGAGATGTTCCGCGGCGAGGTCACCCCCGCGACCTGGAAGAACGACGACGTCTTCGACGCACTCGATCTCTGCCTGTCGTGCAAGGGCTGCAAGGTGGACTGCCCGACGTTGGTCGACATGGCGACGTACAAGGCGGAGTTTCTCTCCCACTACTACGAGGGCCGGCTGCGGCCGCGGGCCGCCTACGCGCTGGGGCTGCTGCCGTGGGCCGCCCGGCTCGCCACCAGGACGCCTCGGCTCGCCAACCTGGTCGCCCGGTCGCGCTGGGTGCGGCGACTCGCCGGCGTCACCACTGACCGCCCACCACCGGATTTCGCGGGTACGCCACTGCGCCGCCGGCTGCGGGACCGGCCGTCGGCCGGCGACGTCGTGCTCTGGCCCGACACCTTCGTCGACGCGTTCTCACCGGAGGCGGGCGTGGCGGCGGCCGAGATCCTGGAGGCCGCCGGCCAGCGGGTGGCGGTGCCGTCGCGGTGGGCCTGCTGCGGCCGTACTCTGTACGACTTCGGCATGCTCGACAGGGCCCGCGCCGCCTTGCGGCGGACGCTCGACGTGCTGGAGCCGGCACTGACCGCCGGCACCCCGGTCGTGGTGCTGGAACCGAGCTGCCTGGCGGTGTTCCGCGACGAGCTGCCCGATCTGCTCGCCGACGACCCGCGCGCGGCGAAGCTGGCGGCCCTGGCCCGCAGCCTCACCGAGCACCTGGTGACCTGCGAGGTGGAGCTGCCCCGCCACCCGGCCGGCGGCCTCGCGGTGATCCAGCCACACTGCCACGCGCGGGCGATCGGGTCGGTGTCGGCCGACGAGACGGTGCTGCGCGCACTCGGCTTCGAGGTGGCGACCCTCGACGCGGGCTGCTGCGGCCTCGCCGGCTCCTTCGGGTACCGGGCCGAACACGCCGCGCTGTCCCGCGAGATCGCCGAGGCGGGCGTACTGCCGGCGCTGGCGGCGCTGCCCGACGCCGTGGTGGTCGCCGACGGGCTGAGCTGCTCGCTGCAGATCTCCCAGCTCGGCGGCCGCCCCACCCGGCACGTCGCGGAACTTCTCGCCGAGGCCTACACCGGACAACCCGCGTCATAACGTCATGATCACGGCGTCTCCTGGGTATGGGAGATGCCATGACGGAGAAGACGAAGCTCGAACTGCCCGGTCGCCGGCTCTGGTGGACGCTCGCCGCGGGTGCCGTCGTACTGGTGGTCATCGCCGCCGTCGCCCAGCTGGTCGGGCTGGTGCCGCAGTGGGCGAACCCGTTCGCCGAGCGCGAGGTCGACCGCAGCCAGCCGGTGCTGCTGGAGCGGATCCGGGACCTCAGCCGGTACGAGGCGGCCAGCGGCGAATTCCAGGTGATCATCGACATCGAGACCGATGCCCCGTTCATCCCGTCGTCGGTGCTGGGGGAGCGGACACTGTTCGTCGCGGCCGGTTCGGTCGACGCGTACGTCGAGTTCTCCGGGCTGAGCAAGGGTGCGATCACGGTCTCGTCCGATGGGCAGCGGGCGACGGTCAGGTTGCCCCACGCCCGGCTGGAGCCGGTCAACCTCGACCACAAACGCTCCTACGTGTACGCCCGCGAGCGCGGCGTACTGAACCGGGTCGGGGAGCTGCTCTCCGACAATCCGCGCTCCGAGCAGCGGCTCTACCAGCTCGCCGAAGCCAAGATCGGCACGGCCGCGGCGCGTAGCAAACTCACCGCACAGGCCGAGACCAACACCCGCGCCATGCTGGTGGGCATGCTCGGCCAGCTCGGCTACCGCTCGGTCACCGTCGAATTCGGCAAGTCCCCCAGCTGACGGCGCGTCGGGCGCCGGGCCGCTAGGTGAGCACCAGGGCGAATCCGACGGCGGCCAGGCCGATCACGGTCGCGACCGTCAGCATGGCGGTCGGGCCGGTGTCGGTGAGCGGCACCAGGGCGGCCGGCCGCGAGACCGCGGCGATGCGGCGTGCGGCGACCACCAGGACCAGCAGCCAGAGCAGCATCGCCAGGGCGGTGGCTGCCCCGCGTACCCCCGGCGAATCGGCGAGCAACCCGGCACGGACCGCGAGCAGCGCGACCACCGTGGCGGTCAGGACGGTGCGCCGCCACGCCAACCGTG
>JBOGDE010000061.1:0-20785 GCA_050701695.1 Micromonosporaceae bacterium | reverse complement strand
CTGCGCGCCCTGGTCGACGACGCCGGCGGCGGCTGGCGCGCGGTGTTCCGGCGCCCGGCCGGGAGCTGACGTGCCGCGGATCCTGCTGCTGGTGCTGGCGACCGCCGCGGTCGGGTTCGGCTGGTGGCTGGTGTGGCCGGTGCTGGCGGCGGTCGCCGCCGCGGTCTGCGTGCTGGTGGTGGCGGGGTTCGCGTTCCGCTTCCTGTCCAGCGCGTGGCGGGTCTACTCCTCCCGGTACGTCGACGGCCCGTCCCCCGTCCCGCTCCCGCCGCTGCGCCGTGGATCAGGCATTGTCCCGTCCGCGTCCGAAGGAACCGATTTCTCTGACGCAGACGGGACACCGCCTCCGACCGCACCAGCGGGCCGCCGGGCGGGGACGCGGGCGCCGGTGGGGGTGGGCGGCGGTGAGCCGGCCTTCCCGCGGTATCTGGCTGGCCAGGTGTGGCGGGACTACCTCGAGGTGCTCGCCGACACCGCCCGCGCGTCCGGGCGACCCGCGGTGCTGCTGTCCGCCGGCGCGACCCAGCTGCTGCTCGGCGGCTGGCAGGCGATCCTGCTGGCACCGGTGTGGCTGGCCGCCGCGGTAGGCGTGCTGGTCGGCGCCGCCGTCTGCGCCGTCGTGGTACTGGTCGTCTCCGCCGGGTACGGTCTGCTCGCCGGTGCCGCTGCGCTGCTGCAACTCGCCGGCGTCGCCGGAGTACGCGGCCTGGACGGCGTGCTGGTCTCGGTGCGGCGTACCCGCCCGGCGTGCCCGCACCCCGGCTGCTACCGGGCGTTCCCCCGCCCCGCGTACGCCTGCCGCGGCTGCGGCGCCGTCCACCGCGACCTGCGCCCGGGCCGGTACGGCGTGCTGCGCCGGGTGTGCGGCTGCGGCGCCGGGCTGCCCACCTCGGTGCTGCTCGGCCGCAACCGGCTGTCCGCCACCTGCCCGTTCTGTGAGCGCCCGCTCGACGCCGCCGTCGGCGCCGCGCCGCTGGTGCACCTGCCGGTGGTGGGCGGGCCGGCGGCCGGCAAGAGCACGTACACCCATCTGGCGGTGGAGGCGCTGGGCGAGAAGCTGCGGTTCACCGACACCGAGCAGGGCAAGGGGTACGCGGAGCGGCTGGCGCGGCTGCGGGAGGGCGAGGCGGTGCCGCGTACCCCCGCCGAGCTGCCCGCCGCGACCGTGCTGGACGCCCGGCTGGACGGTGACAGCCGCTGCCTGCTGTACCTGTTCGACCCGCCCGGAGAGCACTACACGGCGACCGAACGGATCGGCTGGCAGCGCTACCTGGACTCCGCGACCGGCCTGCTGGTGATCGTCGACCCGCTCTCGCTTCCGGGGGTACGCCGCTCGCTGACCCCTGACGAGGAGACCTCACTGTCGGACGTCACGCCGTCGACCGAGGACCCCGCGCACGTGATCGACCGGCTGGTCGGCGCGCTGCGTACCCGCCCCGACGGGGGCCGGCTGGACCGGGTGGCGGTGGTGGTGACCAAAGTGGACGCGATGCGCCGCACGTCGGTGGGTCACCCCCTCGCCTTCGGCTTCGGCCCCGGCTCGCAGCCCGCCGACGAGGTACGCGACTGGCTCAACTGGGTCGGCTGGGGCAACCCGATGCGCACCCTGGACCGTACGGCCAGACAGGTCCGCTACTTCGCCTCCGGCCTGGACCTGCCGCCGGAGCAGATCGCCGAACCGGTCCACTGGCTCACCGAAGCCGCCCTGGGCGGCCGCCGGGTCTGGACCCCCGCCACACCGGCTGATCTCGCGGTTACCTCGCTGGCCACCGACGAGATCCCCCGCCACTACCGGGCGGCGCGCTGGCTGCTACTCGGCGCGCTGTGGCTGCTGACCGTCGCCGCGGTGACCACCCTGCTCACCGGCCTCGGCACCACCGCCTGGCACCTGCTCGCCTGAGGCTTCGTCCCGACCGGGCGGTCGCCGCGACAGGTCAGCTGTCCGCTCGCCTCGCCAACCTCGTCGGCGACGCCGCCCGCCACCGAACCGACCCCGCCCGCATCAGCTTCCTACGCGCCCGCAACGCCGCTACGACGCCGCGTCCCTGGAATCCCAATTCGGCACGGCGGCCCCGTCGACCGTAGATGCGCCCGCGCCGCCGCCGGTCGCGGCGCCGCCCCCGCTCACGGCCGCGGACGCGATCGGCCTCGGCACGTCGGGGGTACGCCGCTTCACCGGCACCACCGCCCGTCCGACCGCCCGGGACGCCGACCCATCCGTGAAGGTGGCCGGATCCACCTGATCGAGGACGATCCGCATCCCGTGGTGCGCACGTTCCCAGGTGTCACACGCGACATCGCAGCGTGCGCCGAACATCGCCAGTTCGCGCTCGGGTAAGCGGCCACACGCGCAGACGCCCAGTCCCGGCACCATCGTGTGCTTGCGCATCGCGAGCGCGACGGCCTCGACCAGCCGGCCGAGCCGAAGCCACACCTCGGCGGCGCTGAGCCGTGAATCGTGCACCGAACCTCCCGTGTCGTAGGTGGGGTACGGCGGCTGGTGTGCGCGGGCCGTGGCCGCCATACCCCTGTGCGAGGGTGAACCGTCTGCGACGGTCCGATCCCTCAGCTGCACGGTAGGGAGACCTTCGGTAGGGCAGCTTGTACAGTCTGTGCAACTTCCGGGGCCCTCGATCACAGAAGATGGTCTTGATGAATATCGACAGCGGAGATATCGGGCGCCGGGTGAGCTACTGGCGAGCCCGGCGCGGCTACACCCGGCGACAACTCGCCGACCGTGTCGGTCGATCGGTGAGCTGGCTGGTCAAGGTGGAACGCGGTGAACGCGCTCTGGTACGGCTGCCGATGCTGGAGCGGATGGCCCGTGCACTGGAGATCGACGTGCAGGTCCTCGTCGAGGATGTGGCGGCCAACCGCAGCGCCGGGTGTCCCGACACTGTCGAGATCCGTGGGATCAAGGCGGCGCTGGGCTGCTACGGCACCCTGTTGAGGTCGCCGTCCGCCGTGGCGGAACCTGACCTGTGTCAGGTCGGCCAACAGGTGAAGTACGCGTGCGCGGCCTGGCTGAACGCCCATTTCTCGGTGCTCGGCCGGATGCTTCCGGGGCTGATCCTGAAGGCTCAACTCGCTAGCGAGGCCGCGTCGGGACAAGCGCGGGTCACGGCCGCACGCGACCTGGTCATGGTGTACCGGTTGGCAAGCTCATTGCTGCTGAAGTTCGAAGCTCGCGAGATCGCCTGGCTGGCCGCAGACAGGGCCATCGCGGTCGCGCGGGCGGCCGACGACCTCGTCTGTCTCGCGAGGGCGAGTCGCAGTGTCGCGCGTGCCATGACGGAGGTCGGCCAACGCCCGGAGGCCATCGCCGTGCTGACCACGATGGCAACACGGATGGAACCGCATGTCGGAGACGACCGCGATCTGATGTCGCTGTACGGGATGCTTCTGCTGCCGGTGGAGATCGCGGCTGCCCATCGTGGAGATGCGGCCCTCGCACTTGAGACGCACCGAGAGGTGAGCGCCGTAGCGGCTCGGCTTGGAACCGGCTACAACCATCCCGGTACGGCGTTCGGGCTGGCGAACGTGGCACTGCACCGACTCGCCGCGTTGGTACGGATGGGAGAGGGCGGCGCGGCGATGGCGTACGCCGAGACAGTGGATCCAACGATGTTGAGCGAGCTACCCAGGGAGCGCCGAGCCAACTACTGGCTGGATCTGTGCCAGGGTGCGGTGCTGACGAAGCGGTACGACAGCGCGGTGGACGCGCTTAGCCGAGCCGAGCAGTTGGCACCCGAAGAGGTACGGTGCCGACCCGTGGCACACCGTCTGATCGGAACTCTGCTGAGTGAGCCGGGGGTCGGTACCACGACGCGGTTGCGCCAGCTCGCCAAACGTGCGGGGGTCGCGGCGTGACTGAGCGGGCCCTGTACGTGGTGGCGTGCGGCGCCGGTCCGGCGTCCGAGGTCGGGAACCTGGTCGGACTGGCACACGACGCCGGCTGGTCGGTACATGTGATCCCGACCGCTGCCGCGGTCGAGCACTTTCTCGACGTACCGGCATTGGAAGAACTGACCGGCACTCCGGTACGGCTGGGATACAGCGGAGACGGGCCACGCCTTCCGGTACCGAGCGCCGTGATCGTGGCGCCGGCGACATACAACACCATCAACAAGTGGGCAGCGGGGATCTGTGACACGTACCCGCTGAACCTGCTGGCCGAACTGACCGGTCTCGGCGACATCCCGATCGCGGTGCTGCCCTTCGTCAACAGCGCACTGGCGAACAACGCCGTGTTCGACCAGAGCATCACCCGGCTACGCGAAGCCGGCGTGATCGTGCTGTACGGGCCGGACGGGTTCCAGCCCCACCCACCCCGCACCGGGGCGACCCGCATCGCGACCTACCCGTGGCGGCTCGCCCTCGACGCGGTGGCACGCCGTACCGATGGCTAGCGGTGTTCGGGGTTTTCGGAGTCGAAGTGGCAGCCGGCGTCCCAGGAGGCGCGCTGGTTGCCGTGGGCCGGGATGCCGCCGGCGTCCTTCAACATCCGGGCCAGATGCATCAGGTTCCAGGTCATGAACGTGGTGTTGCGGTTGGTGAAGTCGTTCTCCGGGCCACCCGAGCCTTCGTCCAGGTAGGACGGGCCGGGGCCGGCCGCGCCGACCCAGCCTGCGTCGGCCTGCGGCGGGATCACGTACCCGAGATGCTGCAGGCTGTAGAGCACATTCATCGCGCAGTGCTTGGCGCCGTCCTCGTTGCCGGTGATCAGGCAGCCGCCGGCCCGGCCGTAGTAGGCGTACTGGCCGGCGTCGTTGAGCAGTGAGGAGCAGGCGTACAGCCGCTCGATCACCTGCTTCATCACCGAGCTGTTGTCGCCCAGCCAGACCGGGCCGGTGAGCACCAGGATGTCGCTGGCGAGCACCCGCTGGTAGATCTCCGGCCACTCGTCGGTCTCCCAGCCGTGCTCGGTCATGTCCGGCCAGACGCCGATGGCGATGTCGTGGTCGACGGCGCGCAGCACCTCCACCTCGACCCCGTGCGCGGTCAGGATCCGCTGGCTGATGTCGATCAGCCCCTGGGTGTGGCTGCGCTCCGGGGAGCGCTTCAGGGTGCAGTTGATGAACATGGCACGCAGATCGTCGTACCGGGCGGGTGGCGCGCTGGGTGTGCTCATGCGCCCAGACAAGCACGGTGGCGGGGTACGCGGTGTCGGGTTAAGGACCTTGTAAGGGCGCGTCGAGCGGAAGGGTACGGCCGAGTACCCCGAACGGGCGGTCGTCGCCGGGGAAGCGGAACCGGCGCAGGATGTCGGTGAACCCCATCCGGCGGTAGAGCCGCCACGCCCGGGAGCCCTCGTGCGGCACCTCGGGGGTGGAGAGCACCACCTGCCGCTCGGTGGCGCCATCCAGGAGTGCCAGCAGCTGCCGCTCACCGAGCCGGCGACCCTGGGCCTCTGGGCGTACGTGCAGCTCCACCACCTCGAAGGTGTCGGTCAGCCAGTGGCGGTACTCGTGGACGGTGAGGCCGGTGCGGACCTGCTCATGCCACCACTGGCCACGCCCGGAGGTGTAGCCGTAGCCGAAGCCGAGCAACCGGTCGTCGGCGGCCAGCGTGGCCACGGCGCGGAACCCGGCCCGGTGGGTGTGCGCGTACAGGAAGCCGCGGCGGGTGGCGGCCAGCTCCGGGGAGTAGTCCATCGCCTCGGCGTACACGTCGATGACCTCGTCGAGGCGCTTGACCACGTCCTCACCGCTCCAGTGCACGAGCGTCATAGTCAGCGGGAGCCTCCCTGCGTCCAATCATGCGCGCCAGTCCGCCGCGCTGACGGTACGCGAAACCTCCAAGCCGGGCAGGGACCGGCGCGCGTGCGAGTTGCGCCACTGCGTGCCGCTCCGAGGCCGGTGACCGGCTAAGCTTCACCGGTTAACTCTGGGAGTACGCCGCAGTGGCGCGCTCCCGCGTCTCAAGCAGGCGAATCGCGGACCCCTGGTCGCATCGGCGCCTCCACATGACGCGCCGACGTACACCTATCGAAAGGTCCTCCGTGCCTGCTGCTGTCACGTCCTTTGCTGCCCTCGATCTGCCGCGCCGGCTGGTCGAGGCACTGTCCCGTGCCGGGATCGAGACTCCGTTCCCGATCCAGGCCGCCACGATCCCCGACATCCTCGCCGGGCGCGACGTGCTGGGCCGGGGCCAGACCGGCTCCGGCAAGACGCTCGCGTTCGGGCTGCCGGTGCTCGCGTCGCTGGCCTTCGAGTCGGCGGCGCCGGGCCGTCCGCTCGCCGTGGTGCTGGTGCCCACCCGGGAGCTGGCCAACCAGGTGCACACCACCCTGGAACCGCTCGGCCGCAGCCTGCGGGTACGCGTCGCGTGCGCCGTCGGGGGCGTGCCGTACGCCCGGCAGGTCACCGCGCTGCGGCGCGGTGCCGAGGTGCTGGTCGCCACCCCCGGCCGGCTCGCCGACCTGATCGAGCGCCGGGTGTGCGACCTGGGCGCGGTACGCGTCACGGTGCTCGACGAGGCCGACCAGATGTGCGACATGGGCTTCCTGCCGGCGGTCACCGAGCTGCTGGAGCAGACCCCCGCCGACGGGCAGCGGCTGCTGTTCTCGGCCAGCCTCGACGGTGACGTCGACACCCTGGTACGCCGCTTCCTGACCGACCCGGTGAGCCACTCGATGGGCGAGGTCAGCGCCGCGGTCGACGCGATGGACCACCACGTGCTGCTGATCCCGCCGCGGGTGAAGTTCGGGGTCGCCGCCGCGATCGCGAACCGCCCCGGACGCACCATGATGTTCGTCAAGACCCAGGCCGCGGTGGACCAGCTGGTCTCGCAGTTGGCGGGTGTCGGTGTCCGCGCCGGCGGTCTGCACGGCGGCAAGACCCAGCGGGTACGCACCCGTACCCTCGCGCAGTTCCGGGAGGGTACGGCGGGCGTGCTGGTCGCCACCGACGTGGCCGCGCGCGGTATCCACGTCGACGACGTGTCGCTGGTGGTGCACGTGGACCCGCCCCGCGACCCCAAGGACTACCTGCACCGCGCCGGGCGTACCGCCCGAGCGGGCCAGGCCGGCACGGTGGTGAGCCTGGTGCTGCCACGGCAGCGCGCCTGGGCCACCAAGACGGTGCGTTCGGCCGGTGTCGACCCGGGCGAGGTACGGGTGCCGGACCCGGACTCGCCGCAGCTGCGGGAGCTGACGGGTGCGCGTACCCCCTCCGGGGTGGCGGTCGCCGGCTCCGAGGACCGCTTCGAGCGGCCGCGCACCGACCGGCAGCGGCGGACCGACGGGCGGCCCACCCGGCCGTACTCGGGCGGGAAGGCGACCGACCGGCACCGGGTCGACGGGCCGCGCACCGACCGGCACCGCGTGGATCGTCGGGGTATCGACAGGCCGGGTACGGACGGGCAAGGTGCCGGCCGGCAGGTTACTGATCGGGATCGCGCGGAACGTGGCGAGTGGCGCTCCTTCGACGACCGCCGGGGCAGTGCCGGTGAGCGCCGGGGCAGCGCCGGCGGTGCCCGGCGCGGATGGTCCGGCGGTGAGCAGCGCCGGCAGTTCGGCGGTGAGCGCCGGAGTCAGGTAGCCGGACAGCGGCCGGAGCCGGCCGGTGGGCACCGTTGGAGCGCCTCTGACGGGCCGCGGCGGGAGTCGGTCGGTGAGGAGTCGCGGCGCACAGGACGTCCGGGGTATCGGCAGGGGCGCCCCCACGGCCAGCACCACGGTCGGTCCGCCGGTACCGGATCCGGGCGTCCCCGGTAACGAACCTGTTCTTCAGCGCCGGGTCGGAGCGAGAGCTCCGGCCCGGCGTTTCTGCTGTTCTTTGGAGCCTGTGCCACCGGCGCCGGTGACACGGTTGGTCCGACCTTCCCGAAGGCGTTGCGGTTTTGTCGGGGGCGGGGTTTACTGTACCCATGTTCGAACATCTGTTCGAACAACTGCCGACCGGCGTCGCGGCACGGTTGGTGGTCGAGGGCCTCGCCTGCCACCTGACCCGACCCCCCAAGGAGCGGGTGAGGCCCTCAGGGCCAGTCGGGTGGGCGGAGTGGGGGAAGCACTCCGCCCACCCGGCGAGGCTGCGACTTCCCCGCAGTGGTCCTGCGAAAGGCCTGACACCGATGACGGAGGGGAAGCAGATGTTGACCGTACCGAAGGCGCTGCCGCCGAGCTGGCCGACCCGACCGGCTCCGAGCGTGGTGCCGACCCCGGCCACGGCGGAGCCGGCGCCGATGATTCCCGCTCACGCGCTGCCGCACCGCAGCCCGGCGGAGCTGCTCAAACTGGCGCGGCGAGGGTTGCTGGAAGCTGTCGGCACCCCCTCCGACGGTCTGAGGTACGCCACCGCCCACCTCGCCGCGCTGCGGGCCGCCGCCGCGGTGCTCGCCGCTCGCGCCCGTCCCGCACCGAAGCGGCGGGGCCGGCCGACCAGCGTCTGGGCGTTGCTCGCGATCGTGGCCCCGGAGCTGTCGGAATGGGCCGGGTTCTTCGCGGTGGGCGCGGCGAAACGGGCCGCCGCCGAGGCCGGCATTCCGCGGACCGTCACCTCCCGGGAAGCCGACGATCTGGTGCGCGATGCCGGGCGGTTCCTGGTGGTCGTGGAGAGCACGTTGGAGCTTGGTGACCAGCCGCTGTTGACGATGGCCGGGTTCAGCGGCCCGGACAGCCCGTCCGCCGTCAGGGCGGGTTAGAGCCCGAGCGCGCCCGCAGACCATCATCCATCGGAGTAACCCCCACATGTCGTCGGTAACCGTTCTCGACCATGGCCGTTCAGATCAACTCGCCGGCCTCGTCGAGCGCGGCTTGGTCAAGCGAGGGTTGCACGGCCCGGCACTGGTCGGCCGGGCCAGCGAGCGGGTGGTACGGGGTGGTGTGGACCAGACGTACCCGCTGCTTGCCGAGCTGCACCAGGTCTCACCGTGGCCCGGGCTGCGGCGTGGCGCCACCGTCGCGATCGACGTCGACGTACGTCCGGGACCCACCGTCACGGGGGCGGTGGGATCCACGTCGCTGTGCCTGGCGCTGCTGGTCGAGGCGGTGCGTGCCGGGTCGTGGTGCGGCGTGGTGGGGATGCCCGAGCTGGGTGCGGCGGCCGCCGCGGAGGCCGGAATCGAGTTGGGGAGGCTCGCTCTGGTGCCGGATCCCGGGGCGGACTGGGTGACGGTGGTCGCCGCGCTGCTCGACGGTCTGGACATCGTGGTGGTTCGGCCGCCGGGCCCGGTCGCCGCCACGCTGGCGCGCCGGCTGGCGGCCAGGGCGCGGCAGCGGGGTGGCGTGCTGATCTCATACGGCCCCTGGTCCGGTGCCGAGCTCACGCTGCGGGTCACCGGGCAGGTATGGCACGGGCTGGGAGTCGGGCGGGGGCGGCTGCGCGGTCGGGAGCTGACCGTTGCCGGCGCCGGCCGGGGCGCGGCCACCCGTCACCGCGAGGTACGGATCTGGTGGCCGCCCGCCGGGCTCAGCGGCACTGACCCGACTCCGGTGACGGAGTGGGAAGAGACCGCCGAGATCGTCGAGGCGGCCTCGTGAGCGGCGCGAGGGTGCTGACCGTCTGGTGTCCCGACTGGCCGGTGATCGCCGCGACACTCGGCGACGACGACCCACTCTCGGCGCCAACCGCGGTGATGTACGCGGGGAAGGTGGTGGCGTGCTCGCCGGCGGCCCGGCGCGACGGGGTGAGGCGTGGGCTGCGCCGCCGGGAGGCACAGGGCCGGTGCCCGGAGCTGGTGCTGCTGGCACACGATCCCGGGCGCGACGCCCGGGTGTTCGAGCCGGTGGTCACCGCGGTGGAGGCGATCGCGCCCGGGGTGGCGGTGTACCGACCCGGAAGCTGCGCGGTCGCGGTACGCGGACCGGCCCGGTACTTCGGAGGTGAGCTTGCCGCCGCCGAGCGGATGGTCGACCACGTCGCCGACAGCTGCGGTGTGGAGTGTCAGGTCGGGGTCGCCGACGGGATCTTCACCGCGCTGCACGCCGCTCGGGCCGGTGTGGTGGTCGAGCCGGGGCGCTCGGCGGAGTTCCTCGCCGAGCTGGACGTGGCGGCACTGGAGCGCCCCGAGCTGGTCGACACCCTGCGCCGGCTCGGCCTCCGTACGTTGGGCGCGTTCGGCCAGCTGCCGGAGACCGACGTACGGGCCCGGTTCGGCGAGGACGCGGCGCTGGCCCACCGGCTCGCGCGGGGGCTGGATCCCCGGCCACTGGCGCCCCGGGAAGTGCCCCCCGACCTGACGGTCTCCACCGTGCTGGATCCGCCCGCGGAGCGGGTCGACGTGGCGGTGTTCGCCACCCGTACGCTCGCCGAGTCGCTGCACCAGGGGCTCGCCGGGCACGGGCTGGCGTGCACCCGGCTGCTGATCGAGGCGCGTACCGAGCACGGGGAGGAGCTGGTACGTCAGTGGCGCCACGACGGTGTGCTCTCCGCCGCCGACATCGCCGACCGGGTGCGCTGGCAGCTCGACGGCTGGCTGTCGGGGCACACCCTGGGGAGCACCCGGCGGCCCTCCAGGACGTCGATCATCGGGGGTTCGGGCAGTGGGGCGCCGGAGCCCGACGCTCATGTACCGGGGCGGCCGACCGCGGGGATCACCCGGCTGTCGCTGGTGCCCGAGGGGTTGGTGGCACAGAGCGCGTTGCAGCTCGGGCTGTGGGGCGATGCCGGGCAGGGGCGGGAGCGGGCACACCGGGCGCTCTCCCGGGTGCAGGGGATGCTCGGCCCCGAGGCGGTGCTCACCGCGGTGCCGTCCGGAGGGCGCGGTCCGGTCGACGCGGTGCGACTGGTGGCGTGGGGCGACGAACGTACCCCCGAACGTGCCGTCGAGCCGCCCTGGCCCGGCCGGTTGTGCTGGCCCTCGCCCGCCGTGGTGTACCCGGTGCCGCTGCCAGCCGTGGTGTACGGGCCGGACGCCCGCCCCGTCGGGGTCACCGGGCGGCATCTGCCCACCGCACCGCCGACCCGGATCGCGGTGGCGGGTCAGCCGCAGGTCGAGGTGACCGCGTGGGCCGGTCCCTGGCCGGTGGACGAGCGGTGGTGGGCGCCTGAGGAGTCGCGGCGCTGTGCCCGGTTCCAGATGTGCCTCGCCGACGGCAGGGCGCTGCTGCTGGCGCTGGAGCGGGGGCGCTGGTGGGTAGAGGCGGGATACGACTGATGGGCTGGTACAACCCGCCGCTGTCCTGGGAGGAGTACCGGCGACGGATCTCCGGTGACCCCGCGCCGGTGGTGGACCCGCTGGCGGTCACCGACGAGTACCCGGGGTCCCGGCGCCGCCCGGCGTTCCCGGCGCCGTCACCACGCGAGCCGATCGTGTCCACGGTGGAGTACGCCGAGCTGCACTGCCACTCCAACTTCAGTTTCCTGGACGGGGCGAGCCACCCCGAGGAGCTGGTGCTGGAGGCCGGCCGGCTGGGGCTGAACGCGCTCGCCCTCACCGACCACGACGGGCTGTACGGTGTGGTGCGGTTCGCCGGGCAGGCCGCCGAGTCCGGGTTGACGACCGTGTTCGGCGCCGAGCTGAGTCTGGGGCTAGGCGGGCCGCAGAACGGCGTACCGGATCCCGAGGGGCGGCACCTGCTGGTGCTGGCGCGCCACCAGGAGGGGTATGCGCGGCTGTCCCGGGCGATCAGTGAAGCCCAGCTCGCGGGCAAGGAGAAGGGCAGGCCGGTCTACCAGCTGGAGCGGCTGGCGGAGCTGGGCGCCGGGCACTGGAAGATCCTCACCGGGTGCCGCAAGGGCGCGGTGCCCGCGGCGCTCGCCACCGGCGGCCCCGATGCCGCCGCCCGGGAGCTGGACCGGCTGGTCGCGCTGTTCGGCGCCGAGCACGTCCTGGTGGAGCTGACCCACCACGACCTGCCGTACGACGACGAGCGCAATGCCGCCCTCGCCGCACTCGCCACCCGGTTCGGGCTGGCCACGGTCGCCACCAACAACGTGCACTACGCGGCCCCCGACCGGTACCGGCTGGCCACCGCGCTCGCCGCGGTACGGGCCCGGCGCAGTCTCGACGACGCCGACGGCTGGCTCCCCCCCGCCGCCACCGCCCACCTGCGCAGCGGCGACGAGATGGCGGCCAGGTTCGCCGACTACCCCGACGCGGTGGCCCGCACCGTGGAGGTGGCCAAGGAGTGCGGCTTCACGCTGGAGCTGCACGTGCCGAAGCTGCCCGACCTCGCCTCACCCGAGGGGCGTACCGAGATGGACAAGCTGCGGGAGCTGGCGTACCAGGGGGCGGCGGAGAAGTACCGTGGCAAGGAGCACGAGGCGAAGGCGTACCAGCAGATCGCCCATGAGCTGGGTGTGATCGGAGAGCTGCGCTACCCGGGTTACTTCCTGATCGTCCACGACATCGTGCGGTTCTGCCACGACAACGGCATCCTCTGCCAGGGGCGCGGCTCGGCGGCCAACTCCGCGGTCTGCTACGCGCTCGGGATCACCAACGTGGACCCGGTCGCGCACGGTCTGCTGTTCGAACGGTTCCTCGCCCCGGCGCGGGAGGGTCCGCCCGACATCGACGTCGACATCCAGTCCGACCGGCGGGAGGAGGCGATCCAGCACGTCTACCACAAGTACGGCCGCCAGAGCACCGCCCAGGTCGCCAACGTGATCTCCTACCGCCCCCGATCGGCGGTACGCGACATCGCCAAGGCGTTCGGCTACTCGCCCGGCCAGCAGGACGCCTGGAGCAAACAGATCGACCGCTGGGGTCCGACAGTGCCGGGCGGGGAAGGCGAGGGCCGGGCGACCGCGGAGGACATTCCGGAGCGGGTGATCGCGTACGCCAATGAGTTGCAGACCTTTCCGCGCCACCTCGGCATCCACTCCGGCGGCATGGTGATCTGCGACCGGCCGGTGGTCGAGGTGTGTCCGGTGGAGTGGGCCCGGATGGAGGGTCGCACCGTCCTGCAGTGGGACAAGGACGACTGCGCGGAGGCGGGCCTGGTGAAGTTCGACCTGCTCGGGCTGGGGATGCTCGCGGCGCTGCGGTACGCGATCACGATGATCCGTGACTACCACGGCGACGAGATCGACATCTCGCAGCTGCCGTCGGAAGACTCCCGGGTGTACGACATGCTCTGCGCCGCCGATTCCGTGGGGGTGTTCCAGGTGGAGAGCCGGGCCCAGATCGCGACCCTGCCACGGCTGCGGCCCCGCGAGTTCTACGACCTGGTGGTCGAGGTGGCGCTGATCCGCCCCGGGCCGATCCAGGGCGGTTCGGTGCACCCGTACATCCGGCGGCGGAAGGGCCAGGAGCCGGTGGCGTACCCCCACGAGTCGATGAAACGGTCGCTGGGCCGCACTCTGGGGGTGCCGCTGTTCCAGGAGCAGCTGATGCAGCTGGCGATCGACGTGGCCGGGTTCGACGCCGCCGAAGCCGACCAGCTCCGCCGCGCGATGGGCTCCAAGCGCTCGGAGCAGAAGATGGCCGAGCTGCGCGACCGGCTGTACGCCGGGATGGCCGCGCGCGGCGTCACCGGCGCGGTCGCCGACGACATCTATCTCAAGCTCTCCTCCTTCGCCAACTTCGGCTTCCCGGAGAGCCACGCGTACAGCTTCGCCCACCTGGTGTACGTCAGCTCCTGGCTCAAGCTCTACTACCCGGCGGCGTTCTGCGCCGCGCTGCTGAACGCCCAGCCGATGGGCTTCTACTCGCCGAACACGCTGGTCGCCGACGCCCGCCGGCACGGCGTACAGGTGCACCGCCCCGACATCAACGCCAGCGCGGCGAAGGCCACCCTGGAGCCGGCCGACCCGGCCCGCGGCAGCCCCGCCTCGCGCGGCGGGTGCAGCCCGCTGCGCTGGGAGGCGCGCGGCGGCGGCAAGCAGGGCAAGATCCAGCGGGGGTACGGCGAGTGCGGCGACGCCAGCCCACCGGTGATCCGGATGGGGCTGTCCTCGGTACGCCAGATCTCCGACAAGCTGGCCGAGCGGATCGAGGCCGAGCGCACCAGCGGCGGGCCGTACCGGAGCTTGGTCGACCTGGCCCGGCGGGTGGGGTTGACCGCGGCGCAGGTGGAGGCGCTGGCCACCGCGGACGCGTTCGGCTGTTTCGGGCTGACCCGGCGGGAAGCACTGTGGCAGGCCGGTGCGGCGGCGCAGGAACGGCCGGACCGGCTGCCCGGCACCTCCACGGTCGGCCATACCCCGACGCTGCCGGGGATGGACGCGGTGGAACGGGCCGCCGCCGACGTGTGGGCCACCGGGCTGGCGCCGGACAGCCACCCCGCTCAGTTCGCCCGGGAGCGGCTCGACGCCATGGGTGCGGTGCCGGTCGACGGGCTGGACGAGGTGCCGGCAGCCACCCGGGTGCTGGTCGGGGGAGTGGTCACCCACCGGCAGCGCCCCGGGACCGCTGGCGGGGTGACCTTCCTCAACCTGGAGGACGAGACCGGCATGCTCAACGTGGTCTGCTCCGAAGGCGTGTGGCGGCGCTACCGGCGGATCGCCCGTACCTGTCCGGCGATGGTGATCAGGGGCCGGCTGGAACGCGCCGACGGGGTGACCAACCTGGTCGCCGACCGGCTCTCCCCGCTCGACCTGGCGGTCCGCTCCACCTCGCGGGACTTCCGGTGAGGCCCGGCCGTCACGCCGCCGTCCGGGCGAGCCGGTGCGCCTCACGGCGGATCGCGGAGAGCAGCAGTCGCCGGATCAGGCCACTGAAGGGTCTGATCAGCCACCAGTACCGGCGCATCGCCCGGTACGCCGATCCGTCGGTGGCCCACACCCGGGTCTGGGTGGTCAGCCGGGTCCGCCCGGGAGCCTCCCCAGAGACCACGAAGCCGAAGGTGGCCTTCGCATACCCCGGCTCGGCGAAGCCGGCGAACCGCTCGGCGGTGTCCACATCGGAGCGGTTGGCGTCGCGGCCGACGGCCCACCAGCGTCCGACCAGGCCGTACACCACCTCGTGGGGGTCCCGCGCCAGCAGCGGCATCGTCGCCGGTGACGGCAGATCCCGCTGCCCGCCACGGTGACGGACCCTGACCAGCAGGCCACGCACGCGCATCAGCATCTGGGCGATCGGCAGGTCGGTCAGCTCCACCGAGTCGATGGCCCGCCACACCACCGGGGGAGCCGCGTCGATGTCGACGTGATGCTGTTCTGACCAGTGTGGAGCCGGGAGCAGCTGGTCGGCGAGTGGGGTGTTCATGCCTGCGCCAGGTGCCGGGTCTGCCGCCGGTACGCCAGGATCAGCATGACGGCGGGCACGGTTCCCAGGAGGAAACCGCTCGGGCCCAGCAGCGCCAGGGCGAGCGATACCCAGCCGAGCAGTGCCCAGCCGAGGTAGCCGGGGAGGGGTACGCCGCGCCGGGCGAGCCGGATCAGCACCAGACCCAACAGCGCCATCGGCAGGGCGAAGCTACCCACCACCGCCCAGAACGTGGCCATCTGGCGGTAGTCCTCAAGAGTGGATGCCTGCTGCAGCCAGAGCGCACCGCTGGCCAGCGCACCCCAGTTCTGCCGGCTGAGCGCAACGCTGACGACGGTGTGCAGTACGGCGATCGTCACCAGCAGCCGTCCCGCCCAGATCACCAGGGACGTGGCGCCCGGTGTCGTGTGCGTCTGTGTCATGGGGCTCCTTCGAAGAGCGGCGGTGATTACGAGACTGACAGTACCGGAACGGGCGGTTTCGTATCCTCGTGAGATGCCCAGATCACAGTCAGCGCCCGGGCGCCCCAGGGAGAGCCGTGTCGATGCGGCGGTCGCCGCCGCCGTACACGAGCTGATGCCCGAGGTCGGGTACGCCGGCCTGACCATGGACGCGATAGCCGCCCGAGCCAAGGTCGGGAAGGCGGCCATCTACCGTCGGTACCGCTCCAAGGCGGAGCTGGTGTTCGGCACCCTGGTGCACGGGCAGACCCCACCGCCCTTCCCCACCGACGTATCGCTGCTGGACGACCTGACCGAGCTGGCGCGCAACGTGGTGGCCTCGATGACCCGGCCCCACGTCGCGGCGGCGGCCCCGGGGATGTTCGCCGAGGTGGTTAGCAACGACGAGTTCGCCCAGCGGTTCCGGGAAACGTTCGTCGCGTCGGAGAAGGCGTACCTGCGGCAGGTGGTGGACCGGGCGGTGGCGCGCGGGGAGCTACGCGGCGAGGTGGATCTCGACCTGCTGCACGCCTCGGTGATCGGCACCAGCTTCTACTGGGTCTTCAACCTGCGCCAGCCGGTCGACGCGCGCCTGCCCGAGCGGATCGCGCGACACACCGCCGCCGCGCTGCTCGCACTCGACGCCGCCTGATCTCCTCGGGCGACCGCACGCCGTACCACCGGCGCGGTTTACGCTCACAGCGGCTGGGGGTGTACCAGCCCATCGAGGAGGTCACGTGGCCGTCGAAGGCGTTCGGGCGCACACCGCGCCGCGTACCGCGGTGGTGTGGGCGGTGCTGAAGGAAGAGCTGGCGCGCCGCGCACCGGCCGAGCTCGACGTGCTCGACGTGGGCGGAGGCACCGGCGGATTCGCGGTGCCGCTGGCCCGCGCCGGCCACCGGGTGACCGTGGTCGATTCCAGTCCGGACGCGCTCGCCGCGCTCAACCGGCGTGCCGCCGAGGCGGGGGTGGCGGGGCGGATCACCGCGGTGCAGGGCGACGCCGACAAACTCACCGACGTCGCCGGCGGCGACAGCGCCGACCTGGTGCTCTGCCACAGCGTGCTGGAGATGGTGGACGCGCCGGAGGCCGCCGCCGAGGCGGTCACCGCCGCGCTGCGCTCCGGGGGCGCGGCGAGCGTGCTGGTCGCCAACCGGGCCGCGGCGGTGCTCTCCCGTGCGCTCAGCGGCAACCTGGCGGCCGCCAGCACCATGCTCGACGACCCCGAGGGGCGCGCCGGTGGCACCGACACTCTGTTGCGGCGTTTCGACGCTGCCGGAGCCGAGGCGCTGCTGGCCGCTGCCGGGCTGACCGTCGAGCAGATCCACGGGGTACGCGTGGTTGCCGACCTGGTGCCCGGCGCGCTGCTGGACACCGAGCCCGGGGCGTACGACGCGCTGCTGGACTTCGAGCTGGGGGTCGCCGCACGCCCGCCGTACCGGGACATCGCCACCCAACTGCACCTGCTGGCGCGCCGTGTCTGAACCCCGGCCCGCCGATCTGACCGAGCTGGCCGATACAGAGGGGCTGGCCGATAAAGACGGGCTGGCCGAGATCGCTCCGCGGTACGGCTCGGCCAGCATCGCCGATGTGCTGCCCAGCGCGTCGGCGGTGCTCGGAGTGCCCGGAGCCACCGACCGGCTGGGGCTGGGTGCCGGGGGACTCGACGGGGTACGCCGGGTCGCGCTGCTGCTGGTCGACGGGCTGGGTCAGCGGCTGCTGCCGTACGCCGCGCCGGTCGCCCCCACACTCACCGGCCTGGCGACTGGGGGCCGGGTGCTGACCGCCGGCTTCCCGTCCACCACCCCGACCAGCCTGGTGTCGGTGGCGACCGGCATGCCGCCCGGGCCGCACGGCGTGCTCGGGTTCACGGTGAACGTACCCGGCACCAGGCGGGTGCTCACCCACATCCGGTGGCGCGACGACCCCGACCCGCAGCGGTGGCAGCCACAGCGGACCCAGTTCGCGCTGGCCGCCGCCGACGGTGTCGCGGTCACCGCCGTGAGCCGACCCGAGCACGCCGGCTCCGGGCTCACCCGCGCCATGCTCCGGGGAGCGGTCTACCGACCCGCGACCACGGTCGACGAGCTCGCCACCGGCATCCTGTCCGCTCTGGCCGCCGACCAGCGCGCCCTGGTGTACGGCTACACCCCCGACGTCGACACCACCGGCCACCTGTACGGCATCGGCTCCCCGCAGTGGCTGGCCGCCGTCGCGCGGGTGGAGCAGCTGGTGGCCCGGCTGGTCGACGGCCTGCCGGCCGACGCGGCTCTGCTGGTCACCGCCGACCACGGCATGCTCGACGTACCGCGGCACGAGCGGATCGACCTGGATTCCGAGCGCCGGCTGCGCTCCGGGGTACGGGTGGTCGCGGGCGAGCCGCGGGTGCGGTACCTGCACACCCGGCGCGGTGCCGCCGCCGACGTGGCCGCCACCTGGCGGGGCGTGCTCGGCGAGCGGGCCCGGGTGGCGCATCGCGACGAGCTGGTGGCCGAGGGCTGGTTCGGCCCGGTTCCCGAGGAGCACCTGACACGGATCGGGGACGTGGTGGTGATCTGTCACGGCCGTACCGTGGTGGTGGCGACCAGGCGGGAGCCGTCGATCACTTCCAGGCTGCTCGCCTACCACGGCGGCGCGACGGTACTGGAGATGACGGTGCCGCTGCTGATCGCCCGCGGCTGAGCCGGGCGCCAGCGGCTCCCTGGCGGCGTTGTCCTCCTTGCCGGTGGCTCCGCCACAGGCTGCGTCGTCCGCCTTGCCAGGAATCCGCTGGCACCCGGCGCGGTCGGGGCGGGCTGTCGTACCCGCGGTGTAGCTTGCCGTGGTGTGGGGCGCAGTCAGCTGCAGCGTGGTGACGGGGCCGACCGCAGCGGCCGGTTCGGTCCGGATGCCGACGACACCGGCAGTGTGGTGCTGCACGTCGACATGGACGCGTTCTTCGCCTCGGTCGAGGTGCGGCGCCGGCCCGAGCTGCGCGACCAGCCGGTGATCGTGGGCGGGGTCGGCCCCCGCGGCGTGGTCAGCGCCGCCAGCTACCAGGCCCGCCGGTACGGGGTGCACAGCGCGATGCCGACCGCCCGGGCGCGCCGGCTCTGCCCGCACGGCGTCTACCTGCCACCGGATCTCGACGCGTACGCCGAGGCGTCCCGCGCCGTGATGGCGATCTTCGGTCAGGTCACGCCGCTGGTGGAGGCGCTGTCGCTGGACGAGGCATTCCTCGACGTGTCCGGGTGCCGGCGCCGGCTCGGCTCGCCGGGGCAGGTGGCACGGCTGATCCGGCGGCGGATCTCCGACGAGCAGCACCTGGCCGCCTCGGTCGGGGTGGCGCCCACCAAGTTCGTCGCCAAGCTCGCCTCGGCGCAGGCCAAGCCCGACGGCCTGGTGGTGGTGCCCGCCGGCGCGGTGCTGGAATTCCTGCACCCGCTGCCGGTGGCGGCGCTGTGGGGAGTGGGGGAGCGTACGGCCGAGACGCTGCACCGGCTCGGCATGCGTACCGTCGCCGACATCGCGCAGGCGCCGCCGGCGAGCCTGCGTGCCGCCCTCGGCGATGCCGCCGGCCACCACGTGTACGAGCTGGCTTCCGGCCGGGACCCGCGCCGGGTCACCCCCGAGTCGGTGGACAAGTCGGTCGGTGCCGAGACCACCTTCGACGTCGACGTCGCCGACCCGGAGGTGGTACGCCGTACCATGCTGGCGCTGTCCGGGAAGGTCGCCGCCCGGCTGCGGCGCGCCGGACTGGTGGCCCGGACCGTGGTGATCAAGGTACGGTTCGCCGACTTCCGTACGGTCACCCGCTCCCGTACGGTGCCCAGTCCGACCGACGTGACGCACGAGGTGTTCGATCTGGCCTGGGGCCTGTACGAGGCGCTCCGGCCGGGGGAGCGGATCCGGCTGATCGGGGTACGTACGGAGAATCTGCTGTCGGCCGCGCAGGCCTCACTGCAGCCCACCCTCGGCGCCCGGGAGCAGGGCTGGCGGGAGGCCGATCACGCCGCCGATGCCGCGCGCGCCCGGTTCGGGGTCGCCGCGATCCGGCCCGCGAGTCTGCTCGGAGACGCGATGCCGCATCCCGGCAGCGGCCGCCCCACCGCCCCTGACGAGTAGCACCAGCTGCGGTGCGGCGGTGCCGCCAGCGGTACCCTTGGTGGAAATCGACCACCGAGTTGGCGGAATGAACCAACGTCCCGCTTTCCGACCAGGTGACCCCCTCGTAGACTGGCAGTTAAGCAGCGGGACTTGCTGCGAGGGCTCCGCCGACCGAGCGTGGCCGCCCTAGCGACCGGGAGGGGTGCTGTGCCGCTCTCCGAGCACGAACAGCGGCTTTTCGAGGAGATCGAGAAGTCGCTCGCCGAGGACCCCAAATTCGCCTCGGCAGTGCGGGCCAACGACCCGCGCTCACATGTCCGCCGGCGCCTCGTGCTGGCCGCGCTGTTGGTCCTGGTCGGTCTCGGCGTGGTGGTGTATGGCGCCGTCAGCAAGATGCCGTTGGTGGGGGTCGCCGGCTTCCTGGTGATGCTGGGGGCGGCGGTGTTCGGGATGCAGTCCTACCGCAAGGGACAGTCCACCGAGCTGCGCGCTGTGGGCGGTTCGTCGGCCGCTCGGCGTACCCGGCAGCCGCGGAAACTGTCACTGGTCGACCGGCTGGAGGCGCGCTGGCGCCACCGGCGCGACGGCAACCGCTGACCTTCCCGAAGCCGACCGCTGACCGAAGCCGACCCGCTGACCGCTGTCGACTGCTGACCGTTACCGGCCGCTGACCGCTACCGGATCCTGCGGGTCGCGCGATCGCGTCCCGGGACCCGCTGCCCGACCGCATCTCCAAGCCGTGTCCAGCCGGCCGCCGTACGCTCGCCGAAATCTGTCGCGGCCCCACGCCACCGCTGGGTGACCGAGGCCGGGAACAGCCACCCGCGTAGCTTCGCGAGCCCCGTGACCGTCGCGGCCAGCTCCGCGGTCACCTGCCGTACCGCCGGCACCAGCTCGGCGTCGGGCAACGGCTGCCGCGCGTAGCTGGCACGCTCCACCGCCCGGGTCAAGGCGTCGACCTGCGGGACCGAATTCTCCACCAGCACGGGCCTGGCGCGGGTGAGTCGCGCCGCGATCCCGCGCGGGGTGTCCGAGCTGCGATGGTCGATGTCGAGGTCGACCAGCGTGGCGAGCAGCTCGTCCCAGGCCGCGTGCGCGGCCAACGCGGCACCGTCGGCGCCCCCCGCGAGCCGCAGCCGGCGGCGCCGCAGCTGGGTACGGCGTACTCG
>JBOGDE010000060.1:0-20823 GCA_050701695.1 Micromonosporaceae bacterium | reverse complement strand
TGGCCGGGCCGACCGTGACTGGCGAGCGGGTCGATGCGGTGGTCGTGGGTGCCCGCTGCGCCGGCTCGGCCACCGGGATCGCGCTGGCCCGGGCCGGCCGCCGGGTGCTCGCCCTGGACCGTACGAGTTTCCCGTCCGACACCCTCTCCACGCACCTGCTGTTCGCGGGCGGCGTCGCCGAGCTGGCCGAGATCGGGGCACTGCCGCTGGTGGAGGCGCTCGGCGCCCCCCGGCTGCCGGTGGCGCTGATGGACGGCGCCGGCCACACCGTCACCGCCAGGTACACCCCGGTGGCGGGCATCGACTACGGACTCTGCGTACGCCGCACCGGGCTGGACTCCGCACTGGTCGCGACCGCGCGCCAGGCCGGCGTCGAGGTACGCGAAGCCACTCGCGTCACCGAGCTGCTGTGGGACGGCGCCCGGGTGGTCGGGGTGCGCGCCGAGGACCGGCAACGCCGGCGGTACGACATCCGCGCCCCGCTCGTGGTCGGCGCCGACGGCCGGCGCTCCACGGTGGCGCGGCTGATCGGCGCCTCGACGCCGTACCAAAGCAATCGCAACGAACGCGCCTGCCTGTACGCCTACTGGCGCGACCCCGCCCCGGGCCTTGAGGTCGCTCCGGGCCTTGAGGTCGCTCCGGGCCTGGAGGCAAAGGCCGGGTCGGGTGGCGAGCTGGGCTGGCGATCGGTGGCGGCGCAGTGGCGGGAGGGCGACGAGCTGGGCACCGCGTTCCCGTGTGACGACGGGCTGGTGCTGGTCCTGGTGATGCCCCCTGTGGCGCGTGCCCAGGGCGCCGCCGAGCACGAGTACGACCGGATCGTCGACCGGCTGCCCGGGCTCCGGGAACGGCTGCGGCACAGCACCCGCATCACCAGATGCTGGTCCACAGTGGACACGCCGTCGTACTTCCGGCGCTCGTCCGGGCCGGGTTGGGCGCTGCCCGGCGACGCGGGGCACTTCAAGGACCCGGTGACCGCCCAGGGGATCCGCGACGCCGTACGGTTCGGCCGGCTGCTCGGCGAGGCCGCCGCCCCGGCGCTGGACGACTCGGTCGCGCTGGACCGGGCGGTACGCGACTGGGAGCGCCGCCGCGACCGGGAGTGCCGCGAGATGTACCGGTGGACCAACCGGCTGGCGCGGGCGGAGTCGATGACCCCGTTGGAGGTCGAGCTGTACCGTACCGCCGCCGCCTCACCCGACCTGGCGCGGCGGTTCCTCGACGTGTTCGCCCGCTCCCGCCGCCCCGGCGAGGTGTTCACCGCCCGGTTCGCCGCGCTGCTGGCGCTGCGGGCACTGGTACGCGCGCCCGGCCGGTGGGCGACGACCCGCGCCGCCGCGCGGGAGGTCGGGTTGGGCGCCTGGGCGCTGTGGGAAGGTGCCCAGGCGGCATTGTCGCGGCGCTGATCGACCTAACTCTTTCGGTCCCGTGCGGCCCCGACTGCTTCTGCCACAGCCATTCCGAGTATCGGAACTCCGAGGATGATTCCGAAGATCGGACCCGGAAACGCGGTGGCCGTCAAGAACTCCGTTCTTATCAAGCCGTACCCGACGCCGACGACGCCGCTGGCCGCGAGCAGTCCCGCGACGACCAGGGACCTGCGCTCCCGAGGCAGAGCGAACGCGGCGACCGCCAGGACGGCAACAGCGATGCCCGGCCATGGCGCGAGCCCAGCCTGCAGCGCCCCTCCCATGGCTATCACGACAACGAACACCACGAGCGCTGCGGCAGCCAGTCCCACTGCCAGCGTCGTCCTGGAATTCGCCATGAAAGAAAGCTACCTGAGCCCCGCCGCCCTGCTCAGCCGGCGGTGAAGGCTCACCCGGCGGGCAAGGCTCAGCCGGTGGTGAAGGCTCAGCCGGCGGCGAAGCCGATGCAGGTCAGCACGAAGCCGATCAGCAGCAGCCACGATCGCAGGCCCTGGAAGAACTCCCAGCGGCCGCGGGTCCGCTGCCAGTCCTCCGGCGGCCGGTTGCGGTCCCAGCGCCCGGTGGCGATATTGATGGGTACGTTGAAGATCACCGTCGAGAGCACAGCTGCGCCGTAGGCCGCGACCGCGAGCCACCGCTACAGGGCCGGCCTGGCCTGCGGCGCGATGTCCCCGACCGAGGCCACCACGATGGCGAGCAGCAGCGTGCCCGGCATCAGCACCGGCATCACCCGGCCGAACGTACGCAGCAGCCCCTGTTCCACGTCGATGTGATGCTCGACCGGAAGCCGCCGCAGCACCGGATGCACGAAGGCGTACGACCCGAATTCAGCACACGCCGTGAAGCCCCCGACCACCAACAAACCCAGCCCCAGATAGTCCATGCCCCATCCTCCCGCCGGCTCGGCCACAACGTCCGCACACCCCCACCGCAAGATCGCCGGTTCGGGAACGGTACGGCGATCCGATGAGCACGTCCGTTCCCGAAGTCGTGATCACCCTCCGTGGCAGCGGTTGGGAGAAACGCGGGCGGGGTGGCTTCGGCGTGGGGAGTGGGTCGTTAGGGTGGTGCGGTGGCAGCCCAGCCATTTGCTTATCTGAACGCCTCCAAGACGGCTCTCTACCGGTCGGTGATGTGCGCCTTCACCGACGCCAAACGCGGGTTCGTGGTGCACCTGCGGCCGGAGGACGTCGCAGAGTCGGTGCCCGGCGTACCACTGGAAGAGGTTTCTGAGGCGCTGAAGAGCCTCGAAGGGTGGGGCAATCTACGGGCCGACCCGGATACCGGCCGGGTGGCGACCGTGGACGACTTCTACCGGCCGCGGTACCTCTACCAGCTCACCCGCGAAGGCGAAGCGGTCGAGGTGGCGTTGCTGGCCTACGACGAGGCGCTGGGCCGGCGCGGTGAGCTGCAGGCGGTCGCGCTGGACGATATCCGGGTACGGCTGGGGAGTCTCCGGGAGCAGGTGGCGCAGCCGGAGTTCGACGGCGCGGTGGTGCACAGCCTGCTGCGGGAGCTGGCCACCCTGCTGGACGGGCTGGCCGCCAACGCGGGGGCGTTCATGTCGAGTCTGCAGCGCACCATCGATCTGCAGGATGTCGACGAGGAAGCGTTCCTGGCGTACAAGGATCGACTGATCGATTATCTGCAGCGGTTCGTGGGTGATCTGGTGGTACGCGTGCCACAGATCGCCGCGACGTTGCGGGACATCGACGGGCTGGACCCGGATCGGATGCTCCGGGCGGTGGCGGAGCGGGAGGCCGCGGACGCGGTGCCGGATCCCGAGCACGAGGGGCCCTCGCCGGTCGAGCTGCGGCTGGCGGAGTGGCGGAGCCGGTGGTCCGGGCTGCACGCCTGGTTCCTCGGGGACCGGGCGCATCCCAGCCAGGCGAGCCTGCTGCGGCAGCGGGCGCGGGCCGCGATCCCGGCGTTGCTCACCACGGTGAGTACGTTGCAGGAGCGCCGCTCCGGGCGTACCGACCGGTCGGCGGACTTCCGCGCCCTGGCGCGCTGGTTCGCGCAGACCGACAGTGACGCCGACGCCCACCGGCTGTGGCGGGCGGCGTTCGGGCTCACCTCGTCTCGGCATCTGGCGATCGACCCGGCGACCACCGCCGACTGGCAGCAGCGGCGGCTGCCGGCGACCACCCCGTGGGCGCAGGCGCCGCCGGTGACGGTCAGTCCGCGGCTGCGCGCCACCGGGCAGTACCAGCGGCGTGGCAAGACCGCCCGTGTCACCGATCGCAGCGCCGGCCGCGAACTGTTGGCGGCACGGTTGGCGGCCGAACGTGCCGAAGCCGAACGGGTACGGCGGCGGATGGCGACCGGCCGGCCGATCCGGCTCTCGGAGCTGGGGCCGCTCGGCGGGGACGAGTTCCGGCTGCTGCTATCCGTGCTGGGAGACGCCCTGGCCGCCGGTCCGCCGGGCGCGGACGGGACGATCCGTACCACCACATCGGACGGTGCGCTGGAGCTGGTGCTCTCTCCGCCGGCGGACGGGCGTACCGCCGAAATCCTCACCGAGGACGGCGTCCTGCGCGGCCCCGACATGATGCTGACCGTCACCGAGGCGGCGGGAGACGTGCCGGCCGGAGACATCGCGGCGGGGGACGTTCCGGCTGAGGACGTCGCGGTGGGGGACGTGGCGGCAGGGGATTCGGCATGACCCGGCCGCTTGCGCAGGTGATGGACAGCCAGCGCGACGAGGAGCGGGCGCGTGCCCTGCGGGCGCTGCTGCGGCACCCGCTGCTCACCCCGCGCGGCCCGGACCCGGCGATGTTCCGGCTGGTACGCAAGCACGCCGAGTGGCTGCGGGACTGGTTCGGCAACCAGACCGGCTGGGCGCTGCTGGTCGACACCGAGGTGGCCCGGCTGCGCAAGACGCCGGTGGAGCTGCGCGACGCCAGCCGGCCCGCGGTCACCGGCGCGGCCCGGGTCACGTACAGCCGGCGGAGGTACGTGTTGACCTGCCTGGCGCTGGCCGCGTTGGAGCGGGCCGACAAGCAGGTCACCCTCGGCTGGCTGGCCGAGCGGATCCTCGCCCTGGCGGCGGACCCGGAGCTGGCCGCCGCTGGGGTCGGATTCACGCTGGAGCGGCGCGAGGAGCGGGCGGACCTGGTGGCGGTGTCCCGGCTGCTGCTGGAACTGCACGCGCTGGTCAAGGTGGCCGGTGACGAGCAAGCCTTCGTCAACGCCACCGGTGACGCGCTGTACGACGTGAACCGGCCGGTGCTGGCCAGCCTGCTCACCGTACGCCGCGGGCCATCCGTGATCGGTGCCGCGGACCTTCCCGGACGGCTCGCCGGGTTGACCGAGGACCCGCCGGCGACCACCGAGGAGGCCCGCAACCGGCAGCTCCGCCACGCCCTGGCACGGCGCATGCTCGACGACCCGGTGGTGTACTACGCCGACCTTTCCGAACCCGAGCGGGCGTACCTGACCAGCCAGTGGCCGTTCCTGACCCGCCGGCTCACCGAGGCGACCGGTCTGGTGGCGGAGGTGCGCGCCGAGGGCATCGCACTGGTGGACCCGACCGGCGAGGCCACCGACCTGAAGTTGCCGGACGAGGGCACCGACGGCCACGCGACGCTGCTCCTCGCCGAACACCTGGCCGAAACCGGGCAGGGTGCGCCGGCCGCGGTCGCGGACCTGCGGCGCCACGTCGCGGCGCTGGCGGTACGGCACCGGGCGTACTGGCGGAAGGCCGCCGCGCAGCCGGGCGGCGAGATCGAGCTGACCCGGATCGCCGTCGACCGGCTGGTCGCGCTCGGACTGGCACAACGCGACGGCGATGCGGTCTCGCCGCTGCCGGCGCTGGCGCGTTACCGGTACGGCGAGCCCGTACTCACCGGGGGGAGAGAACAGTGACCACGCCGGTGACTCTGCCGAGGCCCACCCGCGGGCGGTGGCAGCCGCTACGCGCGGGTCTGGTCGACATCTTCTACTACGACTACGAGGAGTTCTGGTTCCGCGACGGGCACCTGCTGCTGCGCGGCAACAACGGCACCGGCAAGTCCAAGGTGCTGGCGCTGACCCTGCCGTTCCTGCTCGACGCCAACCTCAGCGCGTACCGGGTGGAGCCGGACGGGGACGGCGGCAAGCGGATGGAGTGGAATCTGCTGCTCGGCAAGAAGTACGACGAGCGGCTCGGCTACACCTGGCTGGAGTTGGGGCGGCTCGACGCCGACGGCAGGCCCGAGTACCTGACCCTCGGCTGTGGCATGAAGGCCGTCGCGGGGAAGGGGATCGCCGACCACTGGTTCTTCCAGACCGACCGGCGGGTCGGGGTGGACCTGTATCTGGTGGGCGAGGGTGGCGCGGTGCTGACCCGGGACCGGCTGGTCGACGTACTCGGCGACGGCGGACGGGTGTACCACCGGCAGGCCGAGGCGTACCGTCGCGCGGTCGACGAGCGGCTGCTACGGGTCGGGGCCGACCGCTACGACGCGCTGGTCAACCTGCTGATCCAGTTGCGGCAGCCGCAGCTGTCGAAGAAGCCGGACGAGAACCTGCTCTCCACCGCGCTCTCGCACGCGCTGCCGCCGCTGGAGGAGGAGGTGCTCAAGGATGTCGCGGAGGCGTTCCACGACCTGGAGCAGCAGCGTACGGAGCTCACGGCGCTGCGCGACACCCACCGCCACGTCGACCGGTTCGGGGAGGGCTACCGCCGGTACGCGGCGATCCTGACCCGGCGCCAGGGCCAGCAGCTGCGTACCGCACAGTCGACGTACGAGGACCGGCACGCCCAGCTCGGCCGGGTGCGCGGCGACCTGGAGCGGGCCCGCGCGGAGCTCGCGACCGGTGCCGAGCGACTTGCCGGCGCCGAGCGTGCCCTCGCCGCCGACCGGGCGGCCGAGCGTGAACTGCGGGAGAGCCCCGAGCTGAAGGACGTCAGCCGTGCCGAGGAGCGGCAGAGCGCCGCCGACCGGCATGCCGCCGTGGCCCGGAGACTGTGCGATCAGGCGGCCGCGGAGGTGCGGGTCAGGCGCGCGGCGTGCGAACGGGCCGACCGTATGGCGCAGGAGACCCGGAATGGGGTCGCCCAGGGCGTCGCCGCCGCCGACGAGGCGGCCGCAGGCGCTGGCATCGGGGTACGGCACCGGGCGCTGATCACGCCGTTGGACCTGCCGGACGGCACTGGCGAGCCGGCCGCACTGGAGGCCGCGCCGTTGGAGCTGCTGGACGGCGCTGGCGAGCCGGCAGCGCTGGATGCCGTCGCCCTCTCGCTCGGCTCGGAGGCGGCGGCGCTGGCGGATCGCAGTGCCGAGGCGGTGGCGCATGTCCGGGGCCTGGTGGAGGCGTACCAGCGGGCGGCCGAGTCGCTGCGGCAGGCCCGCCGCGCGGTGGACGAAGCCACCGCTGAGCGGGACGCCGCGGCAGAACGCCGGGGAGTCGCCGTGGAGCAGGTCACGGCGGCGGGCGGCGGGCTGGTCCAGACCTGGCGCGAGAAGCTGGATGGGCTCTCCGAAGCGGTCGTGCCCGACGCCGATCAGGTGCTCGACGAACTCCTCGGATGGGTGGAGACGCTCGCCGGAGACAATCCCGCCGCGGGTGCGCTGGCGCGCGCTGGTGCCCTCGCGCGCACCGCACTGGCCGCTGGCCACGCGGCGGCCCGGGTGCGGCTCACCGACGCCGAGGCTCAGCGCGCCGAGCTGGTCGAGGAGCGGGACCGGCTGCGGTCCGGGGAGCAGCCGCGCCCACCGGCCTCGCCCGCCCGCGCTCAGCAGGTACGTGACGGAGCACCACTGTGGCAGGTGGTCGACTTCCACGACGGGGTGCCGGAGGCGGACCGGGCCGCGGTGGAGGCGGCGCTGGAACAGTCCGGGCTGCTCGACGCCTGGCTGCTGCCGGACGGCCGTCTGCTCGACAGCCACGACGTCGTACTCACCGCGATCCAGCCGGCCGAACGACACCTCGGGCAGCTGCTGCGACCGGCGATAGACCGCCCCGACCCGGCTGCCGCGAGACCCGACCCGGGTGCGGCGGGGCCCGATCCGGGTGCCGCGAGGCGCGACCCCACAGCCGCCGGGCTCAGCGACGATGCGGTGGCGGCGGTGCTGGCCGGCATCGGGTACGGGGAGCAGGACAGTCCGGCCTGGGTGGACGGCACCGGTCGGTGGCGTCTCGGGCCGGCGCATGGCGCCTTTGCCAAGCCGGCGGCGCGCTACCTCGGGCACGCGGCGCGGGAACAGGCCAGGCGCGCCCGGCTGGTCGAGCTGGACACCCTGATCGCGGCGGCCGATGCCGCGGTGGCGGCGGCCGGTCAGGCCCTCACCCTGGTCGAGCGGCGGCAGCGGACGCTGGAGCGCGAGCTGGCCGGTGTACCGGACGAGCAGCCGCTGCGGGACGCCCACGGGCTGCGTACCGCCGCCGACCAGGAACTGACCCGGTACGCCGAGCGGCTGACCGAAGCCGAAACCGACGCCGCCGAGGCCGCCGCCACCGAACGGGACGCCGCCACGGCACGGGATGAAGCCGCCGCCGACTTCGGGCTCCCCACGGACCCGGACACACTGTCCACTGTGGCATCTGCGATCGCCGGGTACCGCACTGCGACCGCCGGGCTGTGTGCCGAGATCCGCCGGCACTCCGACCGGCTGGCGGCCCACGGTGCCAGCCTCGGCGAGCTGGAGCGTTCCCTGCAGGCCGACGCCGAGCGACGCGAGGAGGCGGTGACCGCGGAGATCGAAGCGGCCGAGGCGACGGCGGCGCTGCACGAGCTGCGCGCCGCACTCGGCGGCACCCTGGAGGAGATGCGCGGCCGGCTGGCCGTACTTGCCGAGCAGATCCAGCAGCGGGAAGCCGAGCGGCGAAAGCTGACCGGGGAGCGGGAGGAGTTGCTGGCACGGGTAGGCCGGGCCGAGGGGCAGGAGCAGATCCTCGCCGACGACCTCGCCGCCGCCACCGGGACCCGCGACGCCGCGGTCGCCGCGTACCGGCGGTTCGCCGCCACCGGGCTGCTGCACACCGCCGTGCCCGACGCGGAGCTGCCGCCACCGGACCGGCCGTGGGCACCGGACCCGGCGGTACGGCTGGCCCGCAGGATCGACACCGCGCTGAGCGAGATCGACGCCTCCGACCCGGCGTGGGACCGGACCCAGCGCGAGATCACCACCTCGTTCAACGCCCTCGCCGAGGCGCTGAGCCGGTACGGCCACCACGCCCACGCCGAGCTGGTCGACGACCGGTACGTCGTGGCGATCACGTACCAGGGCGCCGAGCGCAGCCCCGGCGCGCTCGCCGGCATCCTCGCCGAGGACGTCGAGCACCGGGACCGGCTGCTGTCGGCCAGGGAACGCGAGGTGATCGAGGAGCACCTGATCAACGAGGTGGCCAGTCAGCTGCAGGAGTTGATCGGCGACGCCGAGGGCCAGGTCGCCGCGCTCAACACCGAGCTCGCCGAACGCCCCACCAGCACCGGCGTACGGCTGCGGCTGAAGTGGCAGCCACGCCCGGACGGACCCCCGGGGCTCGCCGAGGCGCGCCGCCGGCTGCTGCGCCAGGTGGCCGACGCGTGGTCGGTCGAGGACCGGTCGGCGGTCAGTGAGTTCCTGCAGCAGCAGATCGCCACCCAGCGCGCCGGCAACGAACACGGCACCTGGCTGGAACATCTCACCGCCGCCCTGGACTACCGGGACTGGCACCGGTTCGTGATCGAACGTTGGCAGGACGGCCAGTGGCGGTCGGCCACCGGCCCCGCCTCCGGCGGCGAACGCGCACTGACCGTGATGCTGCCGCTGTTCGCCGCCGCTTCCGCGCACTACCGTTCCGCGCATCCGGCGGCACCCCGGCTGGTGCTGCTGGACGAGGCGTTCGCGGGGGTGGACGACGACGCCCGCGCCAAGACGCTCGGGCTGCTCGCCGCGTTCGACCTCGATTACGTGCTCACCAGCGAGCGGGAGTGGGGCTGCTACCCCACGGTGCCCGGGTTGGCGATCTGTCATCTGGTACGCCGGGAAGGCATCGACGCCGTACACGTATCCCGTTGGGAGTGGGACGGTCGGGCCCGTTCCCCGGTGGACGCCGCGCTGCCGCCGATGCGGGCACCGGCGGCGAAACCGGACCGGTCCGACGACGCGGGCCTGTGGTGACCGACCCCGACCGGTTGCGGCGGCTGCTCGGCGGCGCCGACCTGCGGTGGCTGGTAGATCGGCTACGTCGCCGCCTCGAAGCGGGTCGCCCTTTGACTGGAATGGTGGTACGGGATCCCGCCAGCGACGCGGAGCGGGCCGCCGTCGCCGCGCTGCTCGGCCAGCCACGGCGTCCCGGCACGGCGGCCCGGGTGCCACTGGAGTCGTTGCACGAAGTGCTGCGCCGATCGGATGCGGCGCCGGACCTGGCCTCGGCGGTACAGGCTTTGACCGGACCGGTGGCAGACCAGGCGGCGGTACGCGCGGCGGAAGCGACGGCCTGGGAAGCGGCGTACGCCGTGCTGGACCGGGCCGCGGCGGACCGGCCGGTCCTCGTTGGCTGGGTGGAGGATTTCCGTCGCACCGGCCTGCTGCGGCGGTTGGCGGCAGATCCCGGCTCTGCCTGTGCCCTGGCGGCCCGGGCGGTCGAGGTGCTCGGACTGCTACCCGCCGACGGGGTGCCGCTGTCGGTGCTGGCGGCCCGGGCCGGCGGGGGTGGGCACGCGCTGGATCCCGGAGCGCCGCTGGCGACCCTCGTCCTGAAGGCCGCCGCCCTGCTCGGCGATGTGCCGTACGGCACCAGCGGCGAAGCCCGGCGCACCATCTGGGCCGCGGTCGGCGTACTCGCCGGGGAACTCACCGCTCCGGTGCTGGTGTTGAACCTGCCGGCGGTCGGCGACCATCCGACCGACGTGGCGCTGCGCGGCTACGCCGAGGCCGGCGAGCCCGCGTACCTCACCAGCCGGCAGCTGCTGCGGGATCCGCCACGATTCGCCGACGCGGAGATCTTCGGGTGCGAGAACCCGGCGGTGGTCGCCGAAGCGGCGAACCGCCTGGGCGCCGGGAGCCGTCCACTGATCTGCGTCAGCGGTTACCCGGCGGCCGCGGCCACACTGCTGCTGCGCGCTTTGACGGTCCAGGGGCTGAGGTTGCGTTACCACGGCGACTTCGACTGGGACGGCATGGCGATCGCGTCTGGGATTTTTCGCGGGTACGCCGCGCTGCCCTGGCGCCTCGACACCGCCTCGTACCTGCGCGCCGCCGGCGAGCAGGCACGGCAGTTGCGTGGCAATCCCGTCGAGACCCCGTGGGAACCAGCCCTGGCCCACGCCATGCGCCAGACCGGCCGGGCCGTGGAGGAAGAACTCGTCATCGACGACCTGCTGGCCGATCTCGAGTAGCTGCGTCATCCCGGTCCAATGAACATCCGATCGCCTTAGCGTGGGCGAAAGGTTTAGTAACTGGTCGGCAAGCGGTATAGCATTATCCCGGCAAGGGGTATAGTAGCCGTATGGTTGAGTACCGCCCGCGAGTGGTCGATCAAGAGCTTGACGTACTGATGCCGGACTTGCCGGCCATCGCCCTGGAAGGCCCCAAGGGAGTGGGCAAGACCGCCACGGGCAGCCGGCGGGCCAGTACCACGCTGAGCCTTGATGACGTAGCGCAGCGCGAGTTGCTCGCTGCGGATCCCAGCCGCCTGGATCGTGACCCACGCCCTGTGTTCATCGACGAGTGGCAGCGGTACCCAGAGGTGTGGGACCTCGTGCGACACAGCGTTGACCGTGACCCTGCCGGTGGCCGGTTCCTGATCGCCGGAAGCGCGACACCCGCTCGTGGGCCGATCCACTCCGGCGCCGGCCGCATCGTACGCCTGCGGATGCGCCCAATGAGCCTGGCCGAGCGTGGCCTGCCAGACCCGCCGACGGTCAGCCTGGCGGCGATGCTCGCTGGTGATCGTCCCGCCATCCACGGCCAGAGCAGCCTCGACCTGCCCGATTACGCGGTCGAGGTCGTCGCCTCTGGGCTCCCGGCGATTCGGACCTTGCCCAGCCGTGCCCGGCGCGCGCAGCTGGACGGTTACCTCGCGCGAATCAGTGACCACGACTTCCCAGAGCAGGGTCGACAGGTGCGCCGCCCAGCGTCGTTGCGATCGTGGCTGGCCGCCTATGCCGCCGCGACCTCTACCACCGCCACGTACAACACGATCCTCGCGGCCGCGACGCCCGGCGAGTCGGACAAGCCGTCCAAGGTCACGACGATCGCGTACCGGGACGTCCTGAAACAGCTGTGGCTCATCGACGAGGTTCCTGGCTGGATGCCGCAGGCAAACGCGTTCAGCAGGCTCACCGCGGCTCCCAAACATCACCTGGCCGACCCGGCGCTCGCGGCGCGGCTGCTGAATGCCACCGAGGGCACGCTGCTGCGGGATGGGCCGACCGGTCATGCGCTCCCGCGTGAGGGATCGGTGCTCGGCGGGTTGTTTGAATCGTTGGTCACGCTCAGTGTCCAGGTCTACGCCCAGGCGGCCGAGGCGACGGTCAGTCATCTGCGGGACCGCGCCGGCGAACACGAGGTTGACCTCGTTGTGGAAGGTCACGACGGGAACGTTGTCGCCTTCGAGGTGAAGTTGGCCCCCGCCGTGACCGACTCCGACGTGAAGCATCTGCGTTGGCTGGCGGAGCGCCTGGGCGATCGCCTCGCCGACAGCGCCGTGATCACCAGCGGACGCGAGGCGTACCGGCGCCGGGACGGTGTAGCAGTGATCCCGGCGGCGCTCCTCGGCCCCTAACCGCCCGATTTGCCGTGCGCGGGGCGGAGGGTGAGGCGGGTGATCAGGCCGAGGGAGAAGCGGCGGGTGCGTACGGTCTCGCGGCGTACGTCGGCCCCGGCGGCATCGGCGGCGGCCACGGTGCGGCTCAGGGCGAACCGGAGGTCGTAGATCCAGATCCGGCCGGTGGGTCTGGTGACCCGGAGCAGTTCGCGTACCCCGGCTTCCCGATCGGCCCAGTGGTGCTGGCTGAGGGTGGAGATCACCAGGTCGAAGCTGTCGTCGGGGTAGCTCAGGTCGGCCACGTCCGCCACGGTGAAGTCGACCCGATCCTGCACTCCGGCGTCGGTGGCGAGCTGACGGGCGTACTCGATCATCTCCTCGGACAGGTCGATGCCCTCGACCCGCGGCCCGGGCGCCTGGGCGGCGATCGCCAGCGGCACCCGTCCGGGGCCGGTCCCGACATCGAGCACCCGGGCGCCGGCGGGCAGTCCGGCGGTGGCGACGTCGGCGGCGACCCGCTCGCGCAGGCGGCTGTGCTTGCTGGCGATCTTGTCGTACGAGTGAGGGTGGTGGAAGGCGCCCTTACGGTGGGCGTGGCGGTGGAACATCAGCGCATCCCTTCACCGATCGCGGTCGAAAGCTGGCGCTGTGGTCAGCGTACTCAGCTCGGCCGTCCTGGCCACGCAGGTGCCCGACGGGTTGCCGGGCACCTGCGCGTGATCAGGTGATCTCCAGCCAGAGCGCCGGGGTGTTGGGTGGCTCCCAGCCCACCAGCGAGGTGTGTGCCTGCCGGCACTGGTAGTTCCGGCCGTTGTACGAGACCTGGTCGCCCACCTGGTACGCGGTATTCGGCTGCCACGCGGGGTAGGTCCCCGGAGGCGTGGTGGGCGAGGCGGTCGGGGAGACGGTGGGGGAAACGGTCGGTGAGGGGGTCGGTGACGTGGTGGGGGAAGGCGCACCGGCGCAGGCGCCGTCGTCCCGCCACGGCTGGCCGTCGCCGGTGTGGGTGTCGGGCTGCTCGCCCTGGGTCCACCACTTCGCGGTGTACTTACGGCCCTGCCACGAGACCATGTCGCCGCCGACGTACACCTGGGAGGACTGCCAGCCCGGCACCGTGCAGACGCCGGTGGGTGGCGGCGAGGACGGGCTGCTGCCCCACGGCACCTGCGGCGAACGGTAGAAGTCGATCCCCATCACAGTCCAACGGGGACCCTGGGCGCCGAGCCGGGTCTTGAACGCGTCCCAGTTGTGCGTGGACCACGGCGACCAGCCCAGCTCGGCGATGGTCGGCAGCCGGGGGAACGCCATGTACTCGATGTGCTCCTCGGTGACGATCGTCTCCGTCCACAGTGGTGCTTCGACGCCGAGCACCGCCGACTCCGGTACGCCGCTGAGGTGGCTGCCCGGGTTCCAGTCGTACGCCCGCTGCACCTCGATGTAGCCGGCCCAGCTCAGGCCGAGCGGGGTGCTCGCGTTGTACTTCATGTCGAGGTACGCCCGGTTGGCCGGCGACATCACGACCTTGGCGCCGCGCGACACGGCGGAGCTGACCAGGCTGTCGGAGTTGTTCAGCCCCCAGTACTGCACGATCCGGTCGGGTGAGTGCTGTACGTCCGGCGCGCCGATCTGGTGCCAGCCCATCACCCGCTTGTTCTGCGCGGGCACCATCGGCTGCACCCGGTTGAGGAACGCGGCGTACTGGTCGTGCGGGGTCACGTTCGCCTCGTCGCCGCCGATGTGCAGGTACGGGCCCGGGGTGAGCGCCGCGAGCTCGGTCAGCACGTCCTTGACGAAGGTGTACGTGACCTCCTTGGTGGTGCACAGCGAGCTGAACCCGACCTCGATCCCGGTGTAGAGCGGGGGCGCCTGGCCGTTGCAGTTGAGCTCGGCGTACGAGGCGAGCGCGGCGTTGGTGTGCCCCGGCATGTCGATCTCGGGTACGACGGTGATGTGGCGTGCCTTCGCGTACGCGACGATGTCGGTGTACTGAGCCTTGGTGTAGTAGCCGCCGGGACCGCCGCCGACCTGGGTGCTACCGCCGTAGGTGGCCAGCCGGGGCCAGGTGTCGACCACGATCCGCCAGCCCTGGTCGTCGGAGAGGTGGAGGTGGAAAGTGTTGATCTTGTAGAGCGCCATCCGGTCGATGTGACGCTTGAGCGTGGCCACCGGGTGGAAGTGCCGCGCCACGTCCAGCATCGTTCCCCGGTACGCGAACCGCGGATAGTCGGTGATCGACCCGCCCGGCACCGTCCACGGGCCTGACTGCGGGGTGGCGCTCTCGATCTCCGCCGGCAGCAGTTGCCGCAACGTCTGTACGCCGTGGAACAGGCCGGTCGCCGTCTGCGCCCGGATCACCACCCGACTGGCGTTCACGTCGAGCTGGTAGCCCTCCTGGCCGACGCTGCCGTCGGCGCCGGAGAGCAGCAACGAGATCCCGCTGGTCGGGTCGCCGGATCCGGCGGCGGTGACCGGCAGGGCGTACCCGGTCGAAGGTCGCAGGATCCCGGCGAGGTAGTTGCCGACGTCGGTGGCGGGTGGGTCGGCGTAGATCGTCGCGTCCGCCGGCAGCGTGTACGTGATGCCGGACGCCGGCTGTACCGACACCGGCGCCGGTACGACATCCTGCATCGAGGCGACCTGGGCACTGGCCGGCGTGGTCGCGGCCCAGGTCAGACCGGTGCTGGCGAGCAGGAAGGCGGTGGCGGCGTACGCCTGGTGTCGGCGGCGCCGCGAGACGGGGAAGGCCATGGCGTGCTCCCGGGGGGGTCGGGCATCCAAGTTTCAGTTAACTTTCCTTACCAATTGCTCGGATGTCAACGGCGCCTGTCCAGCTGGTGCGACTGCGGTGAACTTCGGCGTGGGTCGGCACTGGTGCAAATTTTCTTGCGCGCCAGGATTGACGACCATCAATGGAGGCGGTAGACCGACCTGCATGCATGATGAGGACGAACGTGCGGTTTCCCGGCGATGGCTGCTAACCCGTACCGGCGGAGCGGCGATTGGCTTGTCCGCTCTTCCCATAGTGGGCAGTGGCGCGGTCCTGCTCAGGACGGCATCGGCCGCGACGGAGCCGGTCATCCAGGACGCCTACACCGACCTGCGGGACCGCTGGCGGGAGATCATCACCGGGGCGAGCCGGATCGATCTGTCCAAACCGGAGCTCGTGGCGGCCGTGGACCGCATGGACAACGCTGTCGACACCTGGGTGTCGCGGGTCGACCGTAGCTCCAGCCGCACCAAGGTGTTCACCGACCTGGAGCTGAAGCAGTCCTCCGACTCCAGCATGCTGGCCGGCACCTACGGCCGGCTGGAGAGGATGGCCGTCGCCTGGTCCACCCCCGGCTCGCGCCACCACCAGAGCCCATCACTGCTGGCCGACGTCCTCGCCGGCCTGGACACCGCGAACCGCCTCGTCTACTACGCCGGCCGGGCCGAGTTCGACAACTGGTACCACTGGGAGATCGCCGCTTCCCGGGCGCTGGCCAACAGTCTGGTGCTGCTCGACGGGCAGATCCCCGCGGCGGCCCGGGACCGCTACGTGGCGGCGATCCGTCACTTCGTCCCCGACCCCTGGTACCAGTACATCGATTCGCGTCGCAAGCTCTCCACCGCCGCCAACCGGGTCGACCTCTGCCAGGCAGCGATCGTAGAGGGCATTGCCAGCCGTTCCTCATCCCGCATCGAGCGCGGCGCCAGCGGCCTGCCGGTGGTCTGCCAGAACGTGGACTCCAAGAACGGGTTCTACGCGGATGGCTCCTTCATCTATCACGACACCGTGGCCTACACCGGGACCTACGGCACGGTGCTGCTCGGTGGCATGGCCAAGCTGCTCGCCCTGCTGACCGGCTCGGCGTGGGAGATCACCGACCCGGCGATCGCCAACCTGCTCACCATGGTGGAGCAGGGATTCGCGCCGCTGATGCACGACGGCCGGATGATGAGCATGGTCCGCGGCCGGGCCATCTCCCGCTCGAGCGACAGCGAACAGGCCAACGGGCACCGGCTGGTCGCGGCGATCCTGCAACTGGCCCCCGCCGCCAGCCCGGCGATGGCGGACGGATGGCGTGCCCTGTGCCGTGGCTCGCTGGAGCGCAATACCGGCCGCCCGCCGTACACCAGCCTCGACGTCCCGACCACCGCGCTGTTCTCCACGCTGTTGCACGACCAGACCGTCACACCCGCACCGGAACCCGAATCCAGCTGGATCTTCCGGAACATGGGGCGGGCGGTGCACCGCCGTAACGGCTGGTGCTTCGGCATCTCGATGACCAACAACCGGGTCGCCCGGTACGAGTCCATGAACGGGGAGAACCTCAAGGGCTTCCACACCGGCGCCGGGATGACGTACCTCTACGACGACGACGCCACGCAGTACGCCGACAACTTCTGGGCTACGGTCGACCCGTACCACCTGCCCGGCACCACCGTGGACGACAAACCCATCCCGGATGGAGGCGGCCGTACCCTACCCACGGCTCGCTGGGCCGGCGGCGCCGTCCTGGACCAGCGGTACCTGGCCGCCGGCATGACGCTGCAGGCCGCGACGACCGATCTGCGGGCCAAGAAGTCCTGGTTCTGCTTTGACGAGTACGTCGTCGCCGCCGGCGTCGGGATCGCCGCCACGTCCGGGTACCGGGTGCGGACCTTCCTGGAAAATCGCCACCTGCACGCCGCCGGGGAGAACGCGCTGACCGTCAACGGTGTGGTCTGGCAGGCCGGGCAGAACCAGGGGCGCACCTTCACCGATGCCCGATGGGCACACCTGGAGGGCGTGGCCGGTTATGTGTTCGCGGGCCCGCGCGGGAGCTCAAGGCGCGCCGGGTGGAGCGCACCGGAAGCTGGCGCGACATCAACAGCGGCGGCCCCACCACACCGATCACCCGCCGGTACCTGACCCTGTGGCAGGACCACGGCATCAACCCCACGAACGCGGCGTACCACTACCTCATGATCCCGAAGGCCACCGTCGCGCGCACGGCCGAGCTCTACGAGCACCGCGATGTGACGTTCCTGAACAACAACAACAAGATCCAGGCGGTACGTCAGTCCGCCACCGGCATCACGATGGCCAACTTCTGGGACCCCGCCGGAGGCGCCACCGGCGGTGTCATCGAGGTCAACTGGCTGTCGTCGGTCATCGTCCAGGAGCACGACGGGCTGCTCAAGATCGGTGTGGCCGAGCCGTATCGCTCGGGGAACACGATCCGGGTCCGGATCACGCCGTCCCTGACGGGGTACCGGCTGTTGAGCAAGGACAGCGCGGTCACGGTGGTCTCGACGGGCAGCAGCATCATGCTGGACGTGCGGCCGGGAACCTTTGGTGGCACCAGGTACGCCACATTCACCCGCCGCTGAGCACCCGACGCCACGACCTACCTAGGTGCGCGACCGCGAAGGCTGGCGGGAGCCGCCGCTTGGTCTCTGCTCTGACATTGACCAACCCCGTCGTTGGTGCGCCCGCCTCATGCCGCGAAGAACAGGATTTCGGCCGGGTCCTTCGGCAGTATCTGTAGGCCGTCCTCCCACCTCACGCCGACCACCCAGCGCCGCCCGATTCCGACCAGCCCGGTGTCCGTTGCCCGCCACAGCTCCTGGCCGCTCTCCGCTGCCAACACCCGTAGTACGTGATGGCTGTCGCGGAAGTCGCCTTCCTCGCCGCTGAAGGCGACCCGCCCGTCGGCGACCCCGAACTCAGACGGTGGTGTGTCGTACTCGGCGCCGGACCCGCGGGCGGGCTTGGTACGCCACAGTCGTTCTCCCGATGTCGGGTCGGTGGCGACCAGGTCGCCGGGCGGCGGGCGGTCCAGGTCGAGGTCGAGGTCGAGCTCCAGTCCCGCATTCAGCATGGACACTGTGATCCCGGAGTCGACGCCCACCAAGAGGGCGTCATCGGGAGTACGCCACAGTGGCTTTCCCGAGGCGAGCGGGATGAGTTCTCCCGGCTTCCCGGGATGGTCGTTGAGCAGCATGTCCGACACCACGGTGGTACCCGTGAGACAGTGCCGCGCGGACCACAATTGCCGCTGGGCCCGCGGATCGAGCACGGCGGTGTCGCGGTCGCAGCTGCCCTTGGGCTGCTCCAGGAGATAGTCACCCACCACCCTCAGGTCGGCGCCGCCCAGTTCGGGCCGCCGCAGGGTGCCGACCGGTGCTCCGGAGACCGCGTCGAGGACGGTGTACGTACTCTCGCCATCCTTCGAGGTGACCGCGACCGCGTAGGTCGATTTCGGCGCGAGCAGGTAGCCGGTCCACTTGCGACCGTCCAAGTCGGCAAACCGATCCCCGTGGTACGGCAGCCCCGCCGTCTCGCCGGTGGGGCGCGCCCACAGCTGCATTCCGTCGCGCAGATCCATCCCTACGATCTGGCAGTTCTCGATCGCGTCGTCGCAGCGGTGGACCAGCAGCACCCTGGACGTTACGGAGATCTCGATGACGCGGTAGTCCTCGTCCGTGTCCACCGAGAACCGCTGCTTGCCCGAGGTGACATCGAAGACCGCCACACCGTGGTCGATCGGGTCGAGGCTGCCCAGCTCCACAAAGGCGTCGTCGGTGACGTACGTACGCCCGTTCCTGGTGGGCTGCGCCCACAGCACCTTGCCGTCGGAGCGGCGCAGCCCGGCGGCTCCGTCTTCGCCGGTGACCACGACGACGTCGCCCACCAGCCGGGCGTGCCGCGGCTCGCCGAGGGACGACACCTTTACCGACCAGGTCGGCTTGCGAGTGGTGTCCGGTGCGCGATCACCCAATATGGAGCATCCCGCCTGCGATGCCAGAAAGACCGCAGCGACTATCGCGGCCATGATTCCCCGTACCTTGACCATGGCCGGGCAGCCTAATGCACACACACCCGCGCGGTGTGTCCTGTCGGTGACTGACAGGTTCGCAGATCATTGTCTGGCGCGGCTTAGGGAGGGGCTGGATTCCGTGGGTGTGCGGGTTTGGGGCAGGGCGCCGGGCTGACTGGACTCCATAGTGGATGCTAGTGGACGTCGATGCGGTCCACACCATGGGGAGTCGACGACCTGTGGGGGTTGGCACCGACACCGGCCGAGGTACGGCTGGAGACGATCAACCGACTTCGCGAGGCGATCGTGTTTCCGGACGAGTGGAGCCGGCTGAGGTGACGGCCGACGGTACGTGGACCATCGAAGCGCGGTGGGACGCCCGCGGCGACGACCTGCCGACCTGCGCCCGACGCCTCTCCGAATGGCTGACCGGCCTGACGAGGCTCGATCCCACGCTCGGCGAGTGGTATCGCGAGGTCCACGAGCTTGACCTCGATCCGGGGTGGCTGAAGGACGTACTGGAAAATCAGGCGACGCGCTGGGGGCCGGAGGGGCCGACCGGGTGGGAGCTGACCCTCTGGAACGGCATCGAGGACGACGCCGCGGTCGCGCCGATGTGGATCTCCTGCGGCTCCGCGGGAGCCGCCGTACGAGACGGGCTGGTTTTCCAGCTGCCCCACGAGTCGGCCGCGCCGAAGCTGCACCGCCGCGAAACCTTGCTCCGGGTGTGGGCCCTGATGATCTCGGCGTGGCAGCCGCAGTGGTGCCGGGTACGCCGTGGCGAGTTCCGCCAGCTCGCGCGCGACCTACAGCTGCCGGAGGCGGTCACGGTTCCGGATCAGTGGCGCTAGCCGGGCGTTCGGGGAGCGTCCCGCGTACCCGAAGGCCCCCACAAACGGCCGATGGACCAGCGCGGCGCAGCCAGCGGGTCAGCTCACCGGTGGTGTCATCCAGGTGCGCGCGCTCCGCAAGATCCAGACGGTGATGTCCGTCGTAGAGGTCCGCGAGCAGCCCGATGGGGTGCTCGCGCCGTCGTGAACGCTCGCGTCGCGGGGGCGCTGTTGTGTACTACCGTCGTGGGTGTGCAGGACCATGATCTCCGGGCGCCCTATCGGCCCTTGACGCTGCAGCGGCTGGCTGGCCTGTTTGCCGGGTCTGACGATCGGCGTCGGTGGCGGTTGGTGGCGGAGTTTCTCGAGGAGTACCGGTGGGAGCCGCTCGCCGTACGGCTCGCGCTGCTGGACCGGGAGCCTCCGGGTACCGGTGACGAGCGTTGGGACGTGTTCCTGGCTGCGCTGGCTGAGCACCTAGCGGCCAGGGACGGCCGTGCGGCGCCAGGCTGGGTGGATGCGCGGTCACTGCGTCGGTTCTGGTTTCCGTTCAACACCAGGGCAGCGCGAGTGGATGCGCTGGTGCACGCGCCGGCGGCGTTCCGTCGCCGCGGGGTTTATGTCGCGGCCCGGGAGTTGGAGGTCGCGTGAGTGCTGAGGACCCGCTACTCGACCGTGCGGCGATCGAGGAGGCGTTTCGGCGGCTCGGCGACCGGTTGGCCAGCCGGGGCGTCGTCGCCGATCTGTATGTGTTCGGTGGTGCGGCGATGGCGCTCGCATACGATTCCCGGCGCGCCACTCGGGACATCGACGCGATCTTCAAACCGCACGGCGTCGTGTTGGAGGAGGCGCGGGTGGTCGCGGCCGAGCTCGGGCTTCCCCCGTGGTGGCTCAACGAGCAGGCCAGCGTCTACGTGGCCCGGGGTGGCGACGCCGCGGCGCGGAGGGTGTTCGACCACCCGGGTCTGCGAGTGTCGGCGGCTTCTGCGGAGCATCTGCTGGCGATGAAGGTGCTTGCCGCGCGCCGGCGTGACGCCGAGGACATCAGGTTCCTGGTCAAGCACCTGCAACTGTCCACAGTCGATGAGGTGCTAGCGG
>JBOGDE010000059.1:0-20828 GCA_050701695.1 Micromonosporaceae bacterium | reverse complement strand
GTCCTGCGCCAGAGATTGGTTGATGAAGTCCGGTGTCCAGGTGGTGGCTCGCAAGGCGGAGGAGGAGTCGATCCCGGTGTTGGATCGGCGACGACGACAACGCCGCGAGCCGCCGGCCGGGCGCCGGAATTCGCAAGCGAATCTCTGGCGCAGGACACTTAGGTGTGCCGCGACGCCGATCCGGGTACGCGCTCGAGCGTGGACCGTGAACCCATGCCGGACGTGACCGACCCGTCGGACATGATCGACGGGCCCGACGTGATCGACGGGCCGGACGTGATCGACGCGTTGGCCGCCGATCACCGCGACATCGAGGCGATCCTGCGCGGCGGTGTCGACGCCCGCCGTACCGCGGTCCTGGTCGCCACCCTGGTACGCCACGAGGTCGCCGAGCAGGAGTACGTCTACCCGACGGTCGCCGAGTCCGCGCCCAGCGGCGAACGGCTCGCCGACCGGGGCCGGGCCCAGCATGCCCAGCTGGACGAGACGATGCAGCAACTGTCGGCCACCGACCCGTCCGATCCCGACTTCCGGCGCCTCGTCGACGCCCTGGCCCAGGAGATCCAGCGGCACCTGCGGTACGACGTGACCGAGCTGTTCCCGGCGCTGCGGCAGGTCTGCAGCCGCGCCGACCTGGCCCGGCTCGGCGAGCACCTCGCCACGGTGCCCACCGCCGAAGCCGTGCCCGACGGGGTACCGCGCCACCGCGGGAACCTGCTGGACCAGGTACGCGAGACGCTGCAACGCCGTACCCCCGGATAAACGCCCCGGGAACCTTCCTCGACGTGATCGCCCGCCGGGCCCGTCGAAGGGCTATCGTCGCTTGAGTGGCTGACCAGTCGTCCGCGACGTCGACGCCTGGAGGCGGCCAGACGCCCGAGACGGGCCGTCCCGAGGTGGACCACCCGCGCAGGGCGCCACAGCCGCAGCCCACGCTCGCGTCGCCCCAGACCGCGCCGCCGCACGAGGCGCTCTCGGCGGTGGTGCAACGGCTGCGCTCCGAGCTCGACGGGCTGCGCCGCGCGATGCGCAACCGGGCGGTGATCGAGCAGGCCAAGGGCGTGCTGGCGGCCCGCCTGGAGATCACCCCGGAGGACGGCTTCGACCAGCTGCTGGACCTCTCACAGCGCACCAACACCAAGCTGGCGGAGGTGGCCGCGGCGCTGATCGGCACCGTGGCACCCGACCCGGACGCCCCCGAGGTCACCGAGCTGTACGGCGAAGAGCTGCGCGAGCTGGTCGAGCAGCGGCGCAGCCCGGTACCGCCGGCCCCGGCCCCGGCGAGCCCCACCCGGGAGGCACTGCGGTCGCAGCGGCAGCTGCTGGCGGCCCGGGTCGGCTCCGCCGAGTCGTACCACCAACTGGTGGAGCGGATCGCGGAGACCGTGACCGTCTGGCCCCGGCTGGACAGTGTGGTGCTGACGCTGGCGGAGCTGGACGGTGCGCTGCGGCTGGCCGCCAGCCACGGGCTCAGTGCCGAGGTCGCCAGCCAGTGGACCCGGATCCCGCCGCAGGTGCGGGTGCCGTTGACCGCCGCGGCCACCGAACGCAAGGCGGTGCTGCTGGGCGAGGCGGAGCTGGCCGAACACTTCCCCCTGGTACGCGAGATCGCCCCCGACACCCGCGCCACGGCATGCCTGCCGCTGTTCACCGACGGGCACCTGGTCGGCGTACTGGGACTGTCGTGGCGGGAGCCGGTCCGGCTCACCGGGCTGAACCGGCGGTACCTGCTGGCGCTGGCCGACAGCTGTGCGCGTACCACCGCCCAGCTGGCCGGGATCACCCCGGACCAGACCGGCGACGCGCCGGCCGCCCCACCACTGACGGTGGAGACCCGGCTCACGTACGGGCTGCTGCCGATGGTGCTGGAGCCGCTCGCCGACGCCGCCGCCCTGCTGGCTCCGATCGCCGAGGGCGACCAGATCGTCGACTTCGAGTTCGAGTACGTCAACCCGGCCGCCCGCCAGTACGCCGCCACCGAAGAGATCGACCTCGATGACGCCACGCTGCTGGAGGTGCTGCCCGAGGTGGGCAGCCGGCTGCTGCTCGGCGAGTTCGCCACCGTGCTGCGCACCGGGCGGCCGTACCGGCTCGACGAGCTGTACGTGGCCGCCGAACGGGAGGGCACGCAGAGCTCGTACACCTTCTCCGCGTACGCCACGAGGGTGGCCGACCGGGTGCTCACCGTGTGGCGGCTGCAGACCGACGCCACCCTGCTGCACCACCAGCTGCTGCAGGCGGAGCGGATCGCGCGGGCCGGCTCACTCTGGTGGAACCTGCGCTCGGGCGACCTGCGCTGGTCCCCGGAGCTGCACCGGGTCTTCGGCAGGCCGGCCGAGGACGGGCCGGTGGGGTTCGACGAGTTCGGCGGCTACGTCCACAGCGACGACTGGCTCGGCGTACAGAACGCGGTGAGCCGGCTGCTCGCCGGGCGTACCGCCGAAGTGGAGTTCCGGCTCACCGGGCACGCGGCCGGCCGCCGGCTGCGGTTGCGCGCCGAGCCGCTCACCGACGAATCCGGGGTGTACGCCGTCAGCGGCATCGTGCGGGACGTGAGCCAGGAACGGGCGGCCGAGGCCAGGCTGCGGCGCGCCTCGGAGGCGCTCGCCTCGCAGCGGTTGCGGCTGGAGTCCGAACGGCACGCCGCCCAGTCGCTGCGGGACGCGCTGCTGCCCCGCGCCCCCGATCCCACCACCACCCACGGGCTGGTGGTGCACGGGCTGTGCCGGTCCCCGGAGGGCGCCGACCGGGTCGCGGGCGACTGGTTCGACGTACTCGCGCTGCCCGGCCGTACCGTCCTGGTGATCGGGGACGTGGCCGGGCGCGGGCTGGCCGCCGCCACCGCCGCCACCCAGCTGCGCAGCGCGATCCGGGCGTACGCCGTGCTCGGTATGTCGCCGGCGGAGCTGCTCGGGGCCCTCAACCAGATGTTGTACGAGCTGGATCCGGACCGGCTGGCCACCGTGGCGGTGGCCAGCTACACCGCCGACGACCGCCGGCTGCGCTGGTCCGTGGCGGGACAGGGCCCGCCGGTGCGGTACCGCGGCGACGGCTCCGCCCACGTACTGGAGGGCGCCATCGGGCTGCCGATCGGGGCCGTGCCCGAGCCCAGCCACACCGACGCCTCGGTGATCCTGGAGCCCGGGGACCAGCTGCTGTTCTACACCGACGGCCTGATAACCCGCCGCGACGTCTCCGGCACCGACGGCATCGAGGAGTTGCTGCGCGCCGGCACCGACATCGACCTCGACGACCTGGAAGCGCTGGTCGACCACGTCACCGTCAAGCTCGGCGCCCCCCACGACGACCTCTGCGTCGTCACCGCCACCGCCCTGTAACCCGCCTCTCCATGATCATGAGCCCTTTGATGCTGTTACCACGACATCAAAGGGCTCATGATCATGGAGAGGGGCGGAGTCAGGCTACGGCCGCGGCGGCGGCACGGCCGGCGGTACGGCCGGAGAACAGGCAGCCGCCGAGGAAGGTGCCCTCCAACGAGCGGTAGCCGTGTACGCCACCACCACCGAACCCGGCGACCTCGCCGGCGGCGTACACCCCGGGAAGCGGTGAGCCGTCGGGGCGCAGGACGCGCGCATCCAGGTCGGTGTGCAGCCCACCGAGCGTCTTGCGGGTGAGGATGGACAGCCGCACCGCGATCAGCGGGCCGGCCTTCGGGTCGAGCAGCTTGTGCGGCGGCGCCACCCGGATCAGCTTGTCGCCGAGATAGCTGCGGGTCTGCCGCAGCGCCATCACCTGCAGGTCCTTGCTGAACGGGTTGTCCATCTCGCGGTCCCGGGCCGTCACCTCACGGGTGACGGCGTCCGCGTCGAGCGCGCCGTCGCCGGCGAGCGCCGCCATCTTCTTCACCAGGGCGGGCAGGTCCGCGGCCTGGACGAAGTCCTCGCCCTTGTCGAGGAACGCGCGTACCGGCGCGGGCATGTCGGCGCGGGCGCGCTGCAGCACGCCGCGGACGCTGCGGCCGGTCAGGTCCGGGTTCTGCTCGGAGCCCGACAGCGCGAACTCCTTGCCGATGATCTTCTTGGTGAGTACGAACCAGGTGTAGTCGTACCCGGTGGTCATGATGTGTTCCAGGGTGCCGAGCGAGTCGAAGCCGGGGTAGAGCGGCACCGGCAGCCGGCGTCCGGTGGCGTCCAGCCAGAGCGACGACGGGCCGGGCAGGATCCGGATGCCGTGGTTGGGCCAGATCGGGCTCCAGTTGTGGATGCCCTCCACGTAGTGCCACATCCGGTCCGGGTTGACGATGCCGCCGCCGGCCTGTTCGGTGATGCCGAGCATCCGGCCGTCGACGTGGTGCGGCACCCCGGAGACCATGTGCTCGGGCGGGGTGCCGAGCCGGGCGGGCCAGCTGGCGCGTACCAGGTCATGGTTGCCGCCGATGCCGCCGGAGGTGACGATCACCGCCTGCGCGGTGAGCTCGAAATCCCCGACCTCCTCCCGGTTGGACCGCTCCCCCCGCTTCGCGTCGTCGTCTTTCAGGACCTTTCCGCGTACGCCGTCCACAGTGCCTTGCGTAGTCGTCAACTCGTCGACGCGGTGCCGGTGCCGAATGGTGACCCTGCCGTCGGCCTCGGCGGCCTTGACCCGCCGGATGAACGGCTCCAGCAGCCCCGGCCCGGTGCCCCACGTGATGTGGAACCGGGGCACCGAGTTGCCGTGCCCGTACGCCCCGTACCCGCCGCGCTCGGCCCAGCCCACCACCGGGAAGAACCGCACCCCCATGCCGTGCAGCCAGGAACGCTTCTCGTGGGTGGCGAAGTCGACGTACGCCTCCGCCCACTTGCGCGGCCAGTGGTCTTCGGGACGGTCGAAGCCGGCGGTGCCCATCCAGTCCTGCAGCGCCAGCTCGTACGAGTCCTTGATCCGCATCCGCCGCTGCTCCGGCGAGTCGACGAAGAACAGCCCGCCGAACGACCAGTGCGCCTGCCCACCGAGCGAGGCCTCCGGCTCCTGGTCCAGCAGGATCACCCGCCGGCCCGCATCGGCCAGCTCAGCGGTCGCCGTCAACCCCGCCAGCCCCGCCCCCACCACGATCACATCAGCGTCCATGCCGGGACCCTACCGGCAGGTACGCCCTCCCGGCAGACCTCCCGAACACCCACCGACGAGCACACCTCGGGGGATTCGCGGATTGTGGTCGAATCGCGGTTATCACTGCCTTGAAACCGCGATTTGACCACAAACCACAGACCTCCGGATGCTACTCGGAGCCGCCGGCGCCGCGTAGGGGGTCGATGTCGTTGGTGACGCCGGGCGCCTTGTCTGGATTGGGTGGGATCCGGTCACCACCGAGGTGGCGCGCGGCGTCGGCGTGCGCCAGCTCCTCCACCAGGTGCGGGTAGTGCAGATCGAACGCCGGGCGTTCACTGCGGATCCGGGGCAGCGTGGTGAAGTTGTGCCGGGGTGGCGGCGAGGAGGTCGCCCATTCCAGCGCGTTGCCGTGGCCCCAGGGGTCGTCGCCGGTCGCCAGCCGCCCGAACTTGTACGACTTGTACATGTTCCACACGAACGGCAGCGTCGAGATGCCGAGTACGAACGACCCGACCGTCGAGATCGTGTTGAGCTGGGTGAAGCCATCGGACTCCAGGTAGTCGACGTACCGGCGGGGCATCCCCTCGTTACCCAGCCAGTGCTGCACCAGGAACGTGGTGTGGAACCCGATCAGGGTGAGCCAGAAATGCAGCTTGCCGAGCCGCTCGTCGTACCACCGGCCGGTGAACTTCGGGAACCAGAAATACACCCCGGCGAACACCGCGAACACGATCGTGCCGAACAGTACGTAGTGGAAGTGCGCCACCACGAAGTACGTGTCGTTGACGTGGAAATCGATCGGCGGCGAGGCCAGCAGCACCCCCGAAAGCCCGCCCAACAGGAATGTCGTCAGGAATCCCAGCGCGAACAGCATCGGCGTCTCGAACGTCAACTGCCCCCGCCACATCGTGCCGATCCAGTTGAAGAACTTGATCCCGGTCGGTACGGCGATCAGGAACGTCATGAACGAGAAGAACGGCAGCAGCACCTGCCCGGTGGCGAACATGTGGTGCGCCCACACCGTCATCGACAGCGCCGCGATCGCGATCGTCGCCGCCACCATCCCCTTGTAGCCGAACAGCGGTTTCCGCGAGAACACCGGGATCACCTCGGTGATGATCCCGAAGAACGGCAGCGCGACGATATAGACCTCGGGGTGCCCGAAGAACCAGAACAGGTGCTGCCACAGCAGCGCCCCGCCGGTGGCCGGGTCGAACGCGTGCGCCCCGAGCCGGCGGTCCGCCTCCAGCGCCAGCAGCGAGGCGGCCAGGATCGGGAACACCATCAGCACGAGCAGGCTGGTGACCAGGATGTTCCAGGTGAAGATCGGCATCCGGAACATCGTCATCCCGGGCGCCCGCAGCGTCAGGGTGGTGGTCACCATGTTCACCGCGCCCAGGATGGTGCCCAGCCCGGAGATCACCAGGCCGATGATCCACAGGTCCGCGCCCACACCCGGCGAGTTGGCGGCACTGGTCAGCGGGGTGTACGCGTACCAACCGAAGTCCGCCGCACCACCCGGAGTCGCGAACCCACCCATCACGGTGAGGCCGCCGAACAGGAACAACCAGTAGCTCAGGGCATTGAGCCGGGGAAACGAGACGTCCGGGGAGCCGATCTGCAGCGGCAGCACCAGGTTGGCGAACGCGAACAGCATCGGCGTCGCGAACAGCAGCAGCATGATCGTGCCGTGCATCGTGAACAGCTGGTTGTACTGCTCGTTCGACAGGAACTGCTGCCCCGGCCGCGCCAGCTCCGCGCGCATCAGCAATGCCATGAAGCCGCCCGCGCCGAAGAACCCGAACGCGGTGACCAGGTACATCTTCCCGATGTCCTTGGCGTCGGTGGTACGTAACAGCCGGCCGAGCCGGCCACCGCGCACCGATCGGTGCACCGGCCCCGGGTAGAACTCACCGTGCCGCGGCACCACCACGGCCGGCTTATCGACCTCACGTATGGCCATCCTGGCCTCCTGCTGGTCGGCGTACCCCCTCATGGTGCCCTTCGGCCGGCCGCTTCGCACGCCTTGTGGGCGTTTGACAAACCGGCCGCCCGGAAATCCGGTGGGTGACGGCTCCGACCCGAAAGGAGCGCGCTGTGCGACTCAGCTTCCTGACCGACGTGTACGCCAACCCCGGCCCGTACGCCACCGTCTACCTGCACGAACGGCCGGTGGGCGAGGACGCCGCCGGCCAGCTGCAGCTGCGCTGGCGTTCCCTGGCCCAACGGCTGCAGGCCGATGGCGCCGACGCGGCGAGCCTCAAGGCGCTGGAGGCCACGGTGACCGGGCAGCCGCGGCGGCCCGGCATGCACCCGGGCACCGTCACCGCACGGGGCCGGGCGCTGGCGGCCGCCGAGGGCACGATCCTGCTGGACCGGCCGCTGTCGCCGGAGACGGCGAGCGGCCCGTCCCCACTCACCGACGACCTCGCCCGCTGGGGGCCGTTGCCCCACCTGCTCCCCCTCCTCTGGTACGAGCAGCGCCCGGCACCGCACCTGCTGGTCGTCGCCGACCGCACCGGCGCCGACATCCACCTGATGACCGACGGCCTGGACCACGTCACCGTGGTGGAGGGCGAGGAGCGTCCGCTGACCAAGGTGCCGGCCGGCGGCTGGTCGCACCGGCGGTTCCGGCAGCGCGCCGAGAACACCTGGGAGCACAACGCCACCCGGGTCGCCGGCGTGGTCAGCGGGCTCGCCACCCGGCACCGCGCGAACCTGGTGCTGCTCGCCGGTGACGTACGCGCCCGCGCCGCGATCTGCGACCACCTGCCGGCGACCGTACGCCGCACCGTGGTCGAATCCGAGCACGGTGGCCGCGCCCCCGGCGCCGCGGAAGCACCGCTACGCCAGGAGCTGGCGCGCCGGGCCGCGGACTCGATGTCCGCGCGGCACGCCACCGTGGTGGAACGCTTCGCGCAGCACCGCCGGGAAGGCACGCGTACCGCCGAAGGGTTGGCCCGGGTGATCGACGCGGTACGCGCCGGCAACCTCGACACCCTGCTGCTGTCACAGACCGGCGCCGAGGAGCGGGTCTGGGTCGGCCCCGGCGCCGACCAGGTGGCGCTCACCCGGATCGAGCTGGAGCACCTGGGTCTGGAGGAGTACGCCGCCGACCGCGCCGACGCCGCCCTGATCCGCGGCTGCGTCGCCAACGGCGCCGAGCTGGAGCTGCTCACCCCCGACGACCCCGTGGTCGCCGACGGCGCCGCCGCCCTCCTGCGATACCCCATCTGACTCACAGCACGCTCCATAGGGAGAGCCCGCTCCGAGAGCGGGATGACAGCCGGGCGAGAGCGGGAGCGGGTAGCGTTCGTCGGCATGAGTGAAACCCCCGTCGTGGCGGCGCCGGTCGCCAAACGTGTGCCGGTCACCCGTACCCACCATGGCGATCCCGTGGTCGACGAGTACGCCTGGCTGGCCGACCGTGACGACCCGGACACGCTGGCGTACCTGAAGGCGGAGAACCAGCACACCGAGGCGACCACCGCGCACCTGGCGACGCTGCGCGAGGAGATCTTCGACGAGATCAAGGCGCGCACCCAGGAAACCGACCTGTCGGTGCCGGTACGCCGGGGCGCGTGGTGGTACTACAGCCGTACCGAGGAGGGCAAGCAGTACGCCATCCACTGCCGGCTGCCCGCCTCCGGCGACGAGCCTCCCGAGGTGGGGACCACCGCGCCCGGCGGCGAGCAGGTGCTGCTCGACGAGAACGCCGAGGCGGGCGACAGCGGCTTCTTCTCGCTCGGCACCTTCCAGGTCAGCCCGGACGGGCACCGCCTGGCGTACGCCACCGACTTCGAGGGCAACGAGCGGTTCACGCTGCGGATCCGCGACCTGACCACCGGCGAGACGCTGGCCGACGAAATCCCCGACACCTTCTACGGGGCCGCCTGGTCAGCGGACACGAGCACGCTGTTCTACCTGACCGTGGACGCCCAGTGGCGGCCGAACCAGGTGTGGCGGCACCGGGTCGGCACCCCGGCCGGCGACGACACGGTGATCTACTCCGAGGACGACGAACGGTTCTGGGTGAGCGTGGAGGCCACCCGCAGCGAGGCGTACGTCCTGATCGACATCGGCAGCAAGATCACCAGCGAGGTGCGCTACATCCCGGCCGGGGACCCGGACGCCGAACCGACCGTGGTGCTGCCCCGCCGGCAGGGCGTGGAGTACGCCGTCGAGCACTCCGGCGAGGACTTCCTGATCCTGCACAACGCCGAGGCCCCCAACTTCGAGCTGGCGCGGGCGCCGGTCGCCGATCCTGCCGCGCTGAGCACCGTGATCGCCCACGACGAAGGCACCCGGCTGCTCGACATCGACGCGTTCGCCGACCGTACGGTGGTGCACTTCCGCCGCGACGGCCTGACCGGGCTGCGGATCCTGCCGGTGGGCGGCGACCCGCACGAGATCAGCTTCCCGGAGCCGCTCTACACCGTCTCGCCCGGCGCCAACCCGGAGTACGGCGCGCGGCTCTACCGGCTCTCGTACACCTCGCTGGTCACCCCGCGCTCGGTGTACGACTACGACCCGGCGAGCCGGGAGCTGGTGCTGCGCAAGCAGGAGCCGGTGCTCGGCGGCTACGACCCGGGCGAGTACGAGCAGCACCGCGAGTGGGCGACCGCGTCCGACGGCACCCGGGTCCCGATCTCGATCGTGTGCCGCAAAGACACCCCCCGCGACGGCTCCGCGCCTTTCCTCCTGTACGGCTACGGCAGCTACGAGAACAGCCTGGACCCGTGGTTCGCGATCCCCCGGCTGTCGCTGCTGGACCGCGGCTTCGTGTTCGGGGTGGCGCACGTACGCGGCGGTGGCGAGATGGGCCGCGCCTGGTACGAGAACGGCAAGTTCGGCCACAAGAAGAACACCTTCACCGACTTCGTGACCTGCGCCCGGCACGTGGTCTCCGCCGGCTGGACATCGACGCCACGGCTGGTGGCGCGGGGCGGCAGCGCGGGCGGGCTGCTGATGGGCGCGATCGCCAACCTCGCGCCCGACGCCTTCGGCGGGATCGTAGCCGAGGTGCCGTTCGTGGATCCGCTCAACTCGATCCTGGACCCGTCGCTGCCGCTGACGGTGATCGAGTGGGAGGAGTGGGGCAACCCGCTCGCCGACGCATCGGTCTACGAGTACATGAAGTCGTACGCGCCGTACGAGAATGTGGCGCCGGTGGCGTACCCCCCGATCCTGGTCGCGACCAGCCTGAACGACACCCGGGTGCTCTACCACGAGCCGGCGAAGTGGATCGCGAAGCTGCGAGCGGTCGGCCAGGGCGGCCCGTTCCTGATGAAGACCGAGCTGGGCGCCGGTCACGCCGGCCCCAGCGGCCGCTACGACGCCTGGCGCGAGCAGGCGTTCATCCTCGCCTGGATCATCGACACCGCCGCGGCTTCCTGATCGACGTCCCGTGAGGCGACTGGCGCGGGTCACGCCAGCCCCAGCCGCCTCAGCGGAACGTGATCACGTCAGGTGGCGCTGGTGGTGACGCCGCCCCGGTGGTTGTCGGAGGTGGCGTGGTCGCCGGCCCCGGCAGGTGCGGGACTGACCGGCACCGGCGCCGGGGCGTGGTCCCGGGACTGGTGCAGCAGCTTGTCGATGTACGCCAACGCCAGCGCGGAGACCAGGAATGCGGTGTGGATGATGGTCTGCCACATCACCGCCTCCACGGTCGGCCCGCCGGGCTTGCCGAGGTCGCTGGCCTTGATGAACGTGGTCAGCAGGTGGATCGAGGAGATACCGACGATCGCCATCGCGAGCTTGACCTTCAGCACGTTCTCGTTGACATGCGAGAGCCAGTCCGGCCGGTCCGGGTGGCCCTCCAGGTTGATCCGGGAGACGAACGTCTCGTAGCCACCCACGATGATCATGATCAGCAGGTTCGCGATCATCACGATGTCGATCAGACCCAGTACCGCCAACACGATGTCGGTCTCGCTCACCCCTCCGGGCGCGAAGACCTTCTCGCCCAGGTGCCACAGTTCGAGCCCGAACTGCCAGACGTAGATCGCCTGCACCAGGATCAGTCCCAGGTACAGCGGCGCCTGCAGCCAACGGCTGAGGAACATGGTGTGGCCGATGAAGCCGGTCGGGCGGCGGGTCATTTCTCTCCCCGTGGATCGACATGCCGTGGATCGACATGGGCGGATCGGACAACCCGCCCAGTATCCATGCCGCGTCAACCCTGCGTGACCAGTGCCCTGTGTCCGAGGTCTTGTGCCGGATGCGGTGTCCAGGCGGCGTCCTGCAAGGCGGAGGAGGAGTCAATCCCGGTGTTGGATTGGCGACGACGACAACGCCGCAGGTCGTCGTCTGGGCGCCGCAGGCGGTACAAAGTACTTCGGACTCAGGGCACTAGGGTCCGGAGCAGCTCCGGGTCGATGTTTCCGCCGGAGACCACGGCCACTGTGCGGCCCTCCGGCAGCTCGGTACGTCGATGCAGGTAGCCGGCGGTGGCGACGGCACCACTCGGCTCCGCGGTGACGTCGGCGCGGCGCGCCAGCTCGCCCACGGTGGCCCGGATCTCGTCCTCACTGACGGTGATGATGTCGTCTACCAGCGCGATGATGTGCCGCAGCGTCAGCTCGCCGACCGCACCTCGTAACCCATCGGCGACGGTACGGACCCGCTGCTCGACCGGCCATTCCACCCGGGTGCCGGCGCGCCGGCTGTCCCGCGCGTCGGCGGCCAGCTCCGGCTCCACGCCGATCACCTTCGCGCTCGGGCGTACCGCCTTGACCGCGGCGGCCACCCCGGAGATCAGCCCGCCGCCGCCGACCGGCACCAGCACCACCTCGACGTCGGGCACCTGCGCGACGATCTCCAGCCCGACGGTGCCCTGCCCGGCGATCACGTCAGGGTGGTCGTACGGCGGCACGAAGGTCAGGTCGCGCTCGGCCGCGAGCCGCTCGGCGGCGCTCTGCCGCTCGGCGACGGGCACCAGGACGACCTCGGCGCCCCGCTCCCGTACCCGGTCGATCTTGAGCGGCACGCTGTCGTGCGGCATCACCACCACCGCCGGGATGCCGAGTTCACGGGCGGCGTACGCCACCGCCTGGCCATGGTTGCCGGACGAGTGTGTGATCACGCCCTTGACCCGCCGCTCGGCCGGGATCAGGGAGATCGCGTGGTAGGCACCGCGCAGCTTGAACGCGCCGACCGGCTGCAGCTGCTCCAGCTTCAGACCGAACCCCGGCAATCCCGGAAACTCCACCACGGGGGTACGCGTCGCCACCCCCGCCAGCCCTTCGGCCGCCGCCTGGATCTCTGCCAGCCCCACCAGCTCCATGTAAGCACCCTAGCGTCTACCGGCCATTACGGCGAGGCGCCCCGATCTGGCACGTGGGCCGGTGGGGTATGGCCGGTGGGGTATGGCCGGTGGGTGGGGCCATGCCCGACGAGGGTCCGACGGGGTGCCGGTGGGGACGGCACGCGGGGGCGCGCCGTCCCCGTCGGTGCTGTGTCGAGGGCCCCGGCTACTTCGAGGGCACCGGCGGCACTGGCACCGGCGGCACTGGCACCGGCGGCTCCGGCAGGCAGCCACCTCCGAGCAGCCCGGTCACGGTCTTGAGCAGCCCGTCGACCAGGTCGAGCGCGGTCCCGAGAACGCCGGCGACCACTGCACCCAGGGTGCCGAGCAGCCCACCGAGCAGGTCTTCCGTCCCCGCCTCGCACGGGGACAGGTTCTCCTCCAGGGTGGCCTCGGGCAGGCACTCCTGCTTCTGCGCCCCGGTGGCGGTGAGCTGAGCCTCCTCGATCTTCTCGGCCACGACGCGCCGGTCGACCGACTCCGTCGTCAATGACTCCTTGATCTCCGTGAGCTGAGCTTCCAGCTCGGTCGCGACACTCCCACAGGCATCATCGGGTGCCGTCTCCACAGCCGCCTGGGCGGCGGTCACCGGCACCAGGATCAGCCCGGCGAGCACTGCGGTCAGCTTCAGGGCGAAGCCTTTGGACATGGTGACTCCCTTCCTCGGAATCTCCGGAGTCCACGTACAGAGGATCTTGGGGGTCGTGCGGGCTAGATGTTACGACCAAACCCCATCAGTCAATGCCAATTCATGATTTTTCCGTCACGAGGGGTCACGAATCGGCTCAAGCGACCTGGGCTTTTGCCGCACACGAATGCGGACCGTAGTCGACTCTCACCCTTGAGCTGAGCCTTAAGAGGCTGTCGTGATACCTCGCGCCGGCCGCGGCGGCAGCGGGCCACCCGTACCGGCGTCTGCGCGCCGACGAACGCGCTCCGTGACCACCGAGCCAGCCACCGTTTACAACAAATCCGGCATTTTTAGCAAACGCCGGCCAAGATCGTCGATGGTTGCTATACACAAAGTAGTTTGATCATCATCGGCCGAGATCTTGGCGGTTCCGCACTGCGGGGCCGTACTCGGCCACTCCCGGCGCAGCCATCAAGGGGTGAAGCATGAGGTACGCACGTCCCCACCGGGCACGACCGTCCCGGCTCGCCCTCCCCGGTGGTCCGGCTGTCCGGGTGGGCCGCCACCGCTGGGCGGGCCAGGGGTGGCTCGGCATCCTGCTGGCGGTCCCGGCACTCGTGCTTCCGGCCGCCCCCGCCGCGGCGCACGCCCGCACCGTTCCGGGGAGCGCGGCGGCCGCCGCATCGGTGACCGCGACCGTGCGTACCCCGGGGATCCCGCTCAACGTACGGTCCGGGCCGTCGACCCGGCACCGGATGGAGCGCCGCCTCCCCAACGGCAGCCGGGTCGTGGTCTCGTGTCGTACCCGGGGGCAGTCCATCCGGGGCACCGTGGCCACCACCAACACCTGGGCCCGACTCACCGCCGGCGGGTACGCCTCAGGCGCCTACCTGCGGGGTGTGACCGCCGCCCCCGCCTGCCGGAGCGCGGCCCCCGTCCAGAAGGCCCCCGTTGGGAAGGCACCCGCCCAGAAGACCGGAGTGGTGCGTACCCCCGGAATCCCGCTCAACGTACGGACCGGGCCGGCCACCAGCTACCGGCTGGAACGCCGCCTCGGCAACGGCACCCGGGTCGGCGTGGAGTGTCAGATCCGCGGGCAGTCGATCCGGGGCACCGCGACCTGGGCCCGGTTCACCGGCGGCGGGTACGCCTCCGCGGCGTACCTGCGGCTGCCGCGCGGCGTGCCGGCCTGCCGCACCGGATCGCCGGCGCCCAGCCCCGCGGAGTTCCTGCGCAAGGCCGCCGCCGGCGCCCGCCACAGCGCGGCGCAGTACGGCATCCCGGCATCGGTGACGATCGCCCAGGCGATGCTGGAGTCGGGCTGGGGCAGCAGCGGCCTGGCGACGGCCGGCAACAACTACTTCGGCATCAAGTGCATCGGCGGCACCGGCCCACTCGCGGTCGGCTGCGCCCGCTACCGCACCTTCGAGTGCGCCCGCGGCAAGGGCTGCTTCACCACGTACGCGTCCTTCCGGACGTACGACTCGCTGGCCGACTCGTTCCGTGACCACGCCCGGCTGCTGGCCCGCGCCGAGCGGTACCGGCCCGCCATGGCGCACAAGGCCAACCCGGACCGGTTCGCCCGCGAGGTGCACCGCGCCGGGTACGCCACCGACCCGTTCTACTCCCGCAAGCTGATCACCCTGATGCGGCTGCACAACCTGTACCGCTTCAACTGATCCGGTACGCCCCACTGATCCGGCGCGGTCGCGACATGCCGGCGGCGATGCGTGCGCAGCGACCCCGCGGCGCGAGAACATAGCCGTGGGGGGCGTGAGCACGAGGGGCACCGGGTGACCACGCAGACAACTGAACCGGCCATCGACCCAGCGATCTGGGAGCAGCCCGCGATGCGGGCCGCGCTGTGCGTACGCGACATCGGCGCCGTCTACCGCGAGCTGCAGCGGGCCGGCGTCGCCCAGCGGCAGATCGCCGCACTCACCGACCAGTCCCAGTCCGACGTCTCGGAGATCCTCTCCGGGCGCCGGGTGATCTCCTACGACCTGCTGGCGCGGATCGCCGACGGACTCGGCGCCCCGCGCGGCTACCTCGGCCTCGGCTACGACCCGGGGACCGAAGAAGTCCTCGCCGCACTGCGACATCGACAAGGCGCACCGCATACACCTGGATAGCGGCGGGCCGGATGGGCAGAGGCGAGCCCGTCAGCCTGACCGGACAGTGCGCGCCCCCGCCGAGCACCGGCGGGGGCGCGTCGCGGCGCGGAACCCGTCAACCCATCGGCCTGGCCTTCTCGCCGTTGGCGTACACGTCCTCGACGAAGTGGGCCACCTGGCCTTCCGAGAGGTGACGACCCAGGTCGGCCTCGCTGATCATGCCGACCAGCCGGTGGTCCTCGATCACCGGCATCCGCTTGATCTGATGCTGCTGCATCTTGCTCAGCACCTCGCTGACCTCGGTGTCGGACTCCACCCAGTGCAGGCTGCCCTGCGCGAACTCGCTGGCCTTCACATCGTCCGGATTACGCCCTTCGGCGCAGCACCGGATCACGATGTCGCGGTCGGTGATGATGCCGTGCAGCCGGTTGTCCTTGCCACAGATCGGCAGCGCTCCCACGTCCATGTCCCGCATCTTGCGGGCCGCCATCAGGAGCGTGTCGTCCTCGCCGATGCACTCGGCCCCCATGTGCATGATGTCGCGAGCGGTTGTCATGTGAACCCCCCTTGCGATCGGTACGACCCATCTCGCTGTCCCGGTATCCGGGGCACGGCCTCAGCATCCTCCCGGTCACCGCCGGTCGCCACCGATACGCCGAAGCCGGTGGTGCTACCTGCCCGCAACGCCCGGAATGGATAGAGTGTGGCGCTGGACCCACCAGGCCCGCCGAGGGGGAGACATGCAGCCGTACGGTGCGCCCGCACCCGAGCCGGAGCCGGCGACCACAGGCACCGTGAAGACCGCGGTCGCGCTCACCATGGCCACGGTGGCGCTGGCCCTGATCGAGGCGGTGCTGCTCGTCTACATGCTGCGGCAGTCAATCGCCTTCGACACGGGGGACTCCGATGACATGCAGAGCATGAAGACCTGGTGGGGCATCGTGATCGGGGTCAACGTGATCCTGGCGGCCGGCCTGTCGGGCGGGGCGGTGCTGACACTGCGGCGCAGCGTGGCCGGCAAGGGGATGATCTGGGGCTTCGGGGTGGTTTCGCTCTTCATGCGGCTGTGCCTCGGTGGCTTCGCCACGCTGCTCACCGTGATCTACGCGACCGAGGAGGAGCCGGGGGACCTGCCGTTCCCGGTGGCGGTGTTCTGGGTGATCATCGCGATCGAGGTGCTGGCACTGCTGACGATCTCGATCGCGATGATCATGCTGATGACGAAGGGCGCCAGCTTCAAGCAGCCACCGTCCGACGGCCCACCGGCCGGCGGGTATGGCGCACCGTACGGTCCGCCGGCCGCACCCCCGATGTCCGGCCCGCCGGGACCTCCGATGTCCGGCCCACCCGGGTCGGGGCCCCCTGACGGCCTGCCGAACCTGCCGCCCACCCCCGGCTGGCCCGGCGCCTGAGCCCACCGCGCCCGCCGTGGGGGTCAGCGGGGGAACGGGTCGCCGCCCTCGGCGATCGTGGCCACCACCTGACGGAGCGCCCTCATCGCGACCCGGTGGATGCCGGAGCCGTACGACACCCGGGCCACCCCGAGCCGCGCCAGCTCCTCCAGGCTCGGCCCACCCCGCCGAGACAGCACATTGACCGGCCCCTTCAGCTCCGCGGTCAACGTACCGATGGTCTCCGTGTCGGGAGCCAGGATCGGGTAGACGCAGTCGGCGCCGGCGTCGAGGTAGAGATTGCCCCGGCGGATCGCCTCGGCCAGCCGCTCGGCCGGGTCGCCCCACTCCTGGACGAACACGTCCACCCGGGCGTTGATCACCAGGTTGACACCGGCCGCGGTCGCCGCGGATCGCAGCGCCGCCACCCGGTTGGCCTGGGTCTCGGCGCGTACCAGCCCACCCGCCCAGTGGTCACTGTCCTCCAGGTTGCAGCCCACCACGCCGGCCTCGATCAGGCGGCGCGTCAGCTCGGCCGGGCTCAGCCCGTACCCCGCCTCGACGTCGGCGGTCACCGGTACGTCCACCGCGGCCGCGATCCGGCCGGCCGCCGCGAACATCTCCTCCGCCGGCGCGCCCTCGTGGTCCGGGTACCCGAGACTCTCCGCGACCGCCGCGCTGGTGGTGGCCACCGCCGGGAAACCCGCCCCGGCCACCACCGCCGCTCCCGCCGCGTCCCACACGTTCGGAAGGACCAGCGGCCGCTCGCCGTGATGCAGCGCCCGCAGCCGCTCTGCCCCGTCGTTCAGCTCCTCCGTCACGGCTCGCACTGTAACCCGCCGCCGCTCAGAGCACCTCGACCCGGGGATCCACCCCGGACCACCGCTGGTCGGCGGTCAGGATCGCGCTGGCGTCGTCGACCATCCCGACCGCGATCACCAGCGCGTCCGGCAGCCGCAGCGACCGGTGCCGCGCCCGCAGCTCCGCCGCCGCCACCGCCACGTCGTCGTCGATCGGCCGCGTCGGCCCGAACAGCAGCCGCAATTGCTCGCGACGTTTCTCAGCCGCGATACGGCCACGTCGAAGCTCCCCGACCAGCACCTCCGAGAGCACGCTCGCGGTCAGGATGAACGGCGAGCCCGCACTCAGCAGACGGCCGACGGTCGGCCTGGCCCGGCGGTAGTGCGCGTCATCGGGATCCAGAAAGCCGAAGACGACGCTCGAATCGATGACTACCGCTCCCACTCGTCCCTCAGTTCCTCCAGGTTGGCAGCGGCGGAGAGCCCCGGGGCGGAGCCGGCCAACTCTTCGAAGAGGTCCATCCGGGGGTCGCGGTGGCGTACCAGTTGGAACACGCCATCGGCGATCACCTCGACCCTCAGCACGTCGCCCGGCTGAACGTGTGCGGCGCGCAGGGCGGCGACCGGCAGGGTGATCTGGTTCTTGCTGCTCACCTTGGTGGTACGCGCAGGCTCGCCGTGCTTTACCTTCACAGCCATAGGTAAAGGATAGCGCGTCAGCGGCCGGACAGGTACGCCGTCAGCAGGTACGCCACCCCCACCAGCGCCCCGATCGCCCCGGCACCACCGAGCGCCAGCGGGATCGACGCGCCGGCGCGGCGTACCAGGAAACCGCCCAGCACCATCAGCACCGGCGGCGCCAGGAACAGCGGCCACAGCCACCACGAACGGGCCCCCTCGCCGGTGCTGCCGTACCCGGACCAGAGCAGCGCGACGCCCATCCCGAACATCGCGAACCCGGCCAGCACGATGCCCACGACCAGTACCGCGCCACCCACCAGCCACTCCGCGATCCGCATGGTCGACAGGCTATTCGTCTCCCCGCCCCGCCGTCACCCCAAACCCCCAGCCGAGCACCGTGTACCTCCCCGGCAGTATGCACCGGGTGCCGGCTGCGCTGGACGGCGTACCCGAGGAGCCGCTGCGGGGCCGACGACGATCCCCGTACCTCCGCCACACGATTTCCTCACCACGGCACGCAGGAAGGCGGGCCGGCAGTTCGAGGAGAAAACCGATGTTGGCAGAGATGGCGAGTTTCGCCGCGTACGCGCACCCGCACCCGGGCTGGGACGGGCACGGCCCCGGCTGGGGCGACGGGCCGGGCGGGCCGGGCTGGTGGCTGGTCTTCCCGATCCTGTTCTGGACGATCGTGCTGAGCATCGTCGGGTACGTGATCTACCGCCGTTCCCCGAAGGTCTCGGCCCGTACCAATGCCGAGCGCACCCTCGCCGAGCGGTACGCCAAGGGCGAGATCGACGCGAACGAGCTCAACGAGCGCCGCAAGGTGCTGCGGAGCAAGTCGTGAGTGCCCCGACCACACAGATCGCGGGCGGCGGTGCCTCCACCGCCGCCCGCGGCGGGCCGCCGGCAGCACGCGCGGAGAACCTCAGCAAGGTGTACGGCACCGGCGACGCCGCCGTCACCGCGCTCGACCGGGTCTCCACCGAGTTCGAGACCGGCCAGTTCACCGCGATCATGGGGCCGTCCGGGTCGGGCAAGTCGACGCTGATGCACTGCCTGGCCGGGCTGGACACTCCCAGCGGTGGCGAGATCTGGCTCGGCGGGACCCGGATCGACCGGCTGGGCGACCGCGCGCTGACGAAGCTGCGGCGGGACCGGATCGGGTTCGTGTTCCAGCAGTTCAACCTGCTGCCGACACTGACCGCCGAGGAGAACATCACGCTGCCGCTGGCGATCGCGGGGCGGCGCGCCGACCCGGACTGGCTGGCGCGGCTGGTCGACACCGTCGGGCTGGGCGACCGGCTGCGGCACCTGCCGAGCCAGCTCTCCGGCGGGCAGCAGCAGCGGGTGGCGTGTGCCCGCGCGCTGGCCAGCCGGCCCGACATCGTGTTCGCCGACGAGCCGACCGGCAACCTGGACTCCCGCTCCGGCGCCGAGGTGCTCGGCTTCCTCCAGGAGTCGGTACGCGAGATCGGCCAGACCGTGGTGATGGTGACCCACGACCCGACCGCCGCCTCGTACGCCGACCGGGTGGTCTTCCTCGCCGACGGCGCGGTGGTCGACGAGCTGTACGCCCCGACCGCCGAGTCCGTGCTGGACACGATGAAAGAGGTGGAGGCACGCAGTGTCCAGAACCACGCTGTTTAGGGCGACGCTGAAGAGCCTGCTCTCCCGCAAGACTCGGCTGTTCCTGTCCGGTTTCGCCGTGGTGCTCGGGGTGATGGCGGTGTCTGGCTCGCTGATCCTGACCGACACCATCTCCGAATCGTTCGGCTCACTGTTCCGTACGGTCACCGCGGGGGTGGACGTACAGGTCACCGGGAAGCAGAACGTGGCCGGCGACGGGCCGGACGCGGCGAACCAGCCGGTGCCGGCCTCCGTGGTCGACCAGGTCGCGGAGCTGCCGGGGGTCACGGCCGCGACCGGCACGGTCTCTTCGGCGGCGGTACGGGTGATCGGCCCGGACGGCAAGGTGCTGGTGACCCAGGGGCCGCCGACGTTCGGGGTGGACTGGCCGGGACTGGTGGCGCTGGACGACCTCGTGGAGCTGCGCGACGGCCGGGCGCCCGCCGCCGGCGACGAGGTGGCGCTGTCGGCCAACCTGGCCACCCGCGCCGGTGTGAAGGTCGGCGACGAGATCGAGATGATGACGCTGGCGCCGCGGGCGTCGTACACCGTGGTGGGGGTCTTCGGTTACAGCGGCGAGCGGGACACCATCGCCGGGGAGAGCCGGGTCGCGTTCGACACCGCGACGGCGCAACGGCTGCTGCTGGGCCCGGACGTGACCGGCTTCAGCACGGTCAACGTCACCGCTTCCGGCGACGTGGACGCGGCCACGCTGCGGGACCGGATCGGCGACGAGCTGGGCGCGGACTACACCGTACGCACCGGCGAGGAGGTGGCCGACGAGCTGGCCGCCACCACCGGCGAGTTCGTGGACACGATGCGGCTGGTGCTGCTCGGCTTCGCCGCCGTGGCGCTGCTGGTGGGGATCTTCCTGATCCTCAACACGTTCGCGATGCTGGTCAACCAACGCACCGGGGAGCTGGCGGTGTTGCGGTCGCTGGGGGCCAGCCGGAGCCAGATCATGGGTTCGGTGCTGCTGGAGGCGGTGGTGATCGGGCTGCTGGCCGCCACGCTCGGGCTGGGCGCCGGGTTCGGCCTGGCCGCCGGCCTGAAGTACGTGATGGAGACCTTCACCGGGGCCGAGCTGCCGGTGGCGGGGCTGACCGTACCCGCGCTGGCGATCGTGGCCGCGTACGCGGTCGGGGTGGTGGTGACCGTACTGGCGGCGGTGGCGCCGGCGCTGCGGGCCTCCCGGGTGGCGCCGATCGCGGCGCTGCGACGGTCGGCGAC
>JBOGDE010000058.1:0-20954 GCA_050701695.1 Micromonosporaceae bacterium | reverse complement strand
GTGGAGGGCGCGGTGGTGGCGGGGCGGGGGCGCCGGTTGCCGGAGCCGCGCCGGCGCGGGTTCAGCGCACCACGCAGGGCGGCTTCGAAATCCTCGGCCAGCTGCTGGTAGCCGCGGCCGGCGGCGTCGGGCAGCGCGCGTACCACCAGGGCTGCTCCCTCGGGCAGCGACCCGAGCCGTTCTGCCACCACGTGCTGCAGCCGGCGGCGTACCCGGTTACGGGCCACCGCTCCGCCCACCGCACGAGAAACCACGAAGCCGACGCGCACCTGCGCGTCGGCTTGGTGATCGGCCGGTTCTGCCAGCCTGACGTGTACGACCACCGCGCCGTGTCCCCGTCGCCGTCCGCGTCGGACGGTGGTGACGAAGTCAGCGCGGCGCCGCAGCCGCGCGGCCGCGGGAAGCATGGAACGGATCCGGTGTCAGACCGCGAGGCGGGTACGGCCCTTGCGGCGCCGGGCCGCGAGGATGGCGCGGCCCGCGCGGGTGCGCATCCGCAGCCGGAAGCCGTGCGTCTTGGCCCGGCGGCGGTTGTTCGGCTGATAGGTGCGCTTGCTCACGGTAGGGTCTCCAAGACTCGCAATGTCGGGACGTACGGCCAGCTGCCGGCGCTCGACTCACGTCGGGCGCACACGGCTCCGCTGCAAGCCTACCAACGGCGCACAGACGGCCGGACAAGGGTACGCCGGCACCTGTCCGTGGTCAACGCGACGGCCGAGTCCAGACCCCAAACCGAGTGAGCCTATCCGAGTGGTCGGCGAAGTCCGTACACCGAACTGGGGACACGCCGAGGAGCCGAGCGCTTAAGCTGACCTGATGCCTGGGGACGGCGCTTGTTCCCGGGTCACGACGCTGTTAGCGTGCGCGGTTGCAGCTTTCTCACCGGCTCAGCTTGCTTGTCCGGTTAGTCCGTTTCGGGGCTGACGGACCAGCGGGACTCGTGAGAGGCCTCGGGGGCCTTCGGATATGGGCACTCGACCGCCGCAAGCAACGGCGTCATGAACACGGAGTGTCTGAGAGCGTGCTGACGCACATCGAGGTCACGACATACACAGGTTGTGGACATCCTGTGGACAGTGCGTCGGACCGAGGGGGTCGGTCTGGGGGCGGGGATTCGAGGGGGTGCTACGGGTGACCGACGAGACAGCCGATCTGGCATCGGTGTGGGCGGCGGCGACCGAGGAGCTGACGGACGACACGTTGTCTCCGCAGCAGCGTGCGTGGCTGCGGCTGACCCGGCCGTTGGCACTGGTGGAGGACACCGCGTTGATCGCGGCGCCCAACCCGTTCACCAAGGAGGCGATCGAGTCCCGGCTGCGACCCGCGATCACCGACGCGCTGTCCCGCAGACTCGGGCGGCGGATCCAGGTGGCGGTCACCGTACGCATCTCGTCCGAGGCCGAGGCTGAGGCTGAGGCCCAGGAGCCGGCGGCCGAACCCGGCTCCGACCCGCAGGTCGAGCAGCCGGCCGCGCCCGTCGAGGAGGTGGCGTACACCGGTGACGGTGGGTACGCCGCCGAGGGCGCCCGCCGGCCCGGCGACCCCAACCCGCCGCCGCACCAGAGCGCCGCGACCTCCGGGACGCACCGCGGTGGTGGCACGCCCCGTCCCGGCGGCGGCGTGCGACCGGGTGGGCTCGCCGACATTGTCGAGCTGCCCGACCGCAGGAGGCAGGCCGACGCCGCCACCCGGCTCAACCCGAAGTACACCTTCGAGACCTTCGTCATCGGCTCGTCCAACCGGTTCGCGCACGCCGCGGCGGTGGCGGTCTCCGAGTCGCCGGCGAAGGCGTACAACCCGCTGTTCATCTACGGGGACTCCGGGCTGGGCAAGACCCACCTGGTGCACGCGATCGGCCACTACGCGCAGAGTCTCGGCAACGCCCGCTCTGTGCGGTACGTGTCGACCGAGGAGTTCACCAACGACTTCATCAACTCGCTGCGCGACGACAAGACCCAGGCGTTCCAGCGGCGCTACCGCGATGTCGACATCCTGCTGATCGACGACATCCAGTTCCTGGAGAACCGGGAGCGTACGCAGGAAGAGTTCTTCCACACCTTCAACACGCTGCACAACGCCAACAAGCAGATCGTGATCACCTCCGATCGCTCGCCCAAGCAGCTGTCCACATTGGAGGACCGACTGCGGACCCGGTTCGAGTGGGGGCTGCTGGCCGACATCCAGCCGCCGGACCTGGAGACCCGGATCGCGATCCTGCAGAAGAAGGCGGCCCAGGAGCGGCTGCACGCGCCCGCCGAGGTGCTGGAGTTCATCGCCTCCCGGATCGCCGACTCGATCCGGGAGCTGGAGGGCGCCCTGATCCGGGTCACCGCGTTCGCGAGCCTGACCCGCTCCGAGGTCGACCTGGCGCTCGCCGAAGAGGTGCTGCGCGACTTCATCCCCGACGGCGGCGGGCCCGAGGTCACCGCCGACCAGATCATGAGCGCCACCGCCGAGTACTTCGGGCTTTCCGTGGACGATCTGCGCGGCAGCTCCCGGTCCAGGGTGCTGGTCAACGCCCGTCAGGTCGCGATGTACCTGTGCCGGGAGCTGACCGACCTGTCGCTGCCCCGTATCGGGCAGACCTTCGGCGGCCGCGACCACACCACGGTGATGCACGCCGATCGCAAGATCCGCCAGCAGATGGCCGAGCGTCGCAGCCTCTACAACCAGATCGCCGAGCTCACCAACCGGATCAAGCAGAAGGCGTTCGGGTGACTCGCAGCGCCGGAAATCCGACACTCGTCCACAGGCTGTGTACACAGTTTGTGGATAAGTCGGTGGACAACCCGGTGGAGAACCCGGTGGACAGTACGGTGGACGACCTGTGGACGGGCCGGTGGACAGCCGGGACGATCTTGGGACGGCCGGAGGTTATCCCCGGTCGCCCACAGATCCGGGCCGTGTCGTACACACCGGTTCCACAAGCTCCCACCCGTGGTGACCTGCGGCGACGTAGGTTGTCCACAGTGCCCACAACCCCTATGACTACGACGTCTTTTATCTCTACTAGAGAATCCAAACCAACGTTGGGTTCGGGATAACCACAAGCTGCCCAGGAGGCATTACATGAAGTTCCGGGTGGAGCGGGACGCCCTGGCCGACGCCGTGGCGTGGACCGCCAAGAGCCTGCCCAACCGGCCGCCGGTGCCGGTTCTCGCCGGAGTCCTGCTGCGGGTCGGTGACGGTCGCCTCGTCGTGTCGGGGTTCGACTACGAGGTCTCCAGTCAGGTCGGGGTCGACATCCAGGCCGACGCGGACGGCACGATCCTGGTTTCTGGCCGGCTGCTCGCCGAGATCACGCGGGCGCTACCCGCCAAGCCGGTCGACGTGGCCACCGACGGCTCCCGGGTCGAGATCACCTGCGGCAGCGCCCGCTTCACGCTGCCGACCATGCCGGTCGAGGACTATCCGACGCTGCCGGAGATGCCCGCCGGCGTCGGTACGGTCGACTCCGCCGTCTTCGCCTCCGCGGTCGCCCAGGTCGCCGTCGCCGCCGGCCGCGACGACACCCTGCCGATGCTGACCGGCGTACGGCTGGAGCTGGAGCAGGCCACCATGACCATGATTGCGACCGACCGGTACCGGTTGACGATCCGGGAGATCCCGTGGCGGCCGGACGCCTCCGACATCAGCACCGCCGCCCTGGTGCCGGCGCGTACCCTCGCCGAGACCGCCAAGACGCTCGGTGCGGCGGGTGGCGAGGTGACCCTGGCGATGTCCGACACCGGGATGGGTGAGGGGCTGATCGGGTTCTCCGGCAGTGGGCGGCGCACCACCAGCCGGCTGCTCAACGACGACTTCCCGAAGGTGAAGTCGATCGTCCCGGACAGCTACGCCGCGGTGGCGAAGATGTCGGTGGCGCCGCTGACCGAGGTGGTGAAGCGGGTCTCGCTGGTCGCCGAGCGCAACACCCCGGTGCGGCTCAGCTTCAGCGAGGACGGTGTGATCGTGGAGGCCGGCGGCAGCGAGGATGCCCGGGCCAGCGAGGCGATGGAGTGCGCGTACCAGGGTGACTCGATGACGATCGCGTTCAACCCCGCGTTCCTGCTCGACGCGCTCGGGGTACTGGAGCAGCCGACCGCGGTGCTGTCGTTCAACGACCCGAAGAAGCCGGCGGTGATGTCGGGCCTCACGGCCGACGACGAGCCGGTCGCCGGCTACCAGCACGTCCTGATGCCGGTACGGGTCGGCGCGTAGCCCACCGGTCCGGGGCACACCCGCCCGCCACCACGAGGAGAGCAGATGCAGCTGGGGATCATCGGTCTGGGCAAAATGGGCGGCAACATGGCCGAGCGGCTGCGCCGGGCCGGCCATCACGTCGTCGGCTACGACCGCGACCCGAAGCTGTCCGACGCGAAGGACCTGGCTGATCTGGCAGCGAAGCTGGATGCTCCCCGGGCGGTCTGGGTGATGGTGCCCTCCGGTGATCCGACACGGCAGACCGTCGAGGAGCTGGCCGGGCTGCTCGCCGAAGGCGACATCGTGATCGAGGGTGGCAACTCCCGGTACACCGACGACCTGGAGCACGCCGAGCTGCTGACACCGAAGGGCATCGGGTACGTCGATGCCGGGGTCTCCGGCGGGGTGTGGGGCCTGGAGAACGGCTACGCGCTGATGGTCGGCGGCGCCGAGGAGCACGTACAGCGACTGATGCCGATCTTCACCGCGCTCAAGCCCGAGGGCGAGTTCGGCTTCGTACACGCCGGCGGGGTCGGCGCCGGCCACTACGCGAAGATGGTGCACAACGGCATCGAGTACGGCCTGATGCACGCGTACGCCGAAGGCTACGAGCTGCTGCAGGCCTCCGAGGTGGTCGACAACGTGCCGGGCGTGGTCAGGTCGTGGCGGGAAGGCACCGTGATCCGCTCCTGGCTGCTCGACCTGCTCGACCTTGCGTTGCGGGAGGATCCGGAGCTGGCCAAGATCCGGGGGTACGCCGCCGAGTCCGGCGAGGGCCGCTGGACGGTCGAGGAGGCGATCCGGCTCAAGGTGCCGATGAACGTGATCGCCGCGTCGCTGTTCGCCCGGTTCACCTCGCAGCAGGAGGATTCGCCGGCGATGAAGGCGGTGGCGGCGCTGCGCAACCAGTTCGGCGGCCACGCGGTCAAGTCGCAGTAGCCTGATCCTCGTGGACGTACGCCGGCTCGAGCTGACCGATTTCCGCAGCTACCCGACGGTGGCGGTGGATTTCGACGCCGGCCCGAGCGTGCTGGTCGGCCCGAACGGGCAGGGCAAGACCAACCTGGTGGAGGCGCTCGGCTACCTCGCCAGTCTCGCCAGCCACCGGGTGGCCACCGACGCCCCGCTGGTACGCGCCGGCGCCGCCCGTGCCGTGATCCGGGCCGTGGTCGTCCACAGTGGACGAGAGTTGACCGTCGAGCTGGAGATCGTGCCGGGCAAGGCCAACCGGGTCCGGCTCAACCGCTCGCCGGTGCCGCGGGCCCGGGAGATCCTGGGTGCGCTGAAGCTGGTGATCTTCGCCCCGGAAGACCTTTCTCTGGTACGCGGTGAGCCCGCCGAGCGGCGCCGGTTCCTCGATGACCTGCTGGTGGCGCGGTTCCCCCGGTTCGCCGGGGTGCGCGCGGACTACGAGCGGGTGGTCAAGCAGCGCAACGCGTTGCTGCGCACGGCGTACCTGGCCCGCAAGACCGGCGGCGGACCGCAGGACCTGCGCACCCTCGACGTGTGGGACACCCACCTCGCCAGGCACGGGTCGGAGCTGCTCGCCGGCCGGCTGGAGCTGGTGGACCTGCTCACCCCGTACGTCGAGAAGGCCTACGACGCCGTGTCGCAGGGCAGGGGCGGGGCGCGGATGGCGTACCGGTGTGGGCTCGCCGAGGACGGCGAGCAGATGGGCGCCGACCGCGAGCTGCTCTCCGCCCGGATCCTCGCCGCGCTCGCCAAGGCCCGCTCGGACGAGGTGGCGCGCGGCTCCACCCTGGTCGGGCCGCACCGCGACGACCTGGCGCTGCAGCTCGGCGACCTTCCGGTCAGGGGGTACGCCAGCCACGGCGAGTCCTGGTCGTACGCCCTGGCGCTGCGGCTGGCCAGCTTCGACCTGCTGCGCGCCGACGGGACCGAGCCTGTGCTGGTGCTCGACGACGTGTTCGCCGAGCTGGACGTCGAGAGACGGGAACGGCTCGCCGAGCTGGTGGGTCGCGCCGGGCAGGTGCTGGTCACCTGCGCGGTCGCCGCTGACGTACCGGAGGCGCTGCAGGGTGCCCGGTACGACGTCGCCGGCGGGGAGGTCCACCGTGTCCGCTGACCAGCGACCCCCGCGCCGCGATCGTCATGACAACGACGAGGTTTCGGGGGTTGTGGCTGCTTCCGAGGTTGGTGAGACCGCCACAACCCCGGAAACCGCGGTGCCGGCCGACGACGGGTTGCGGGGGCCGGAGTTGGCGCGGGCGGTGTTGGACGCGGCGAAGGCCAAGGGGACCGAGCGGCGTACCAGGGACAAGGGGCGGTGGCGGGAGGAGCCGCGCCGCCGCCGCGGACGCCGGGGTTACACCGGCGCCGGGGCGGACCCGCGCGACCCGCAGCTGTTCGGCAGCGTACTGGCGAAATTGATCAAGGACCGGGGATGGCAGCAGCCGGCGGCCGAGGGTGCGGTGTTCGGCGCCTGGGAGCGCTGTGTGGGCGCCGAGATCGCCGCCAAGTCGCAGCCGACCAAGCTGGAGGACGGCGAGCTGACCGTACAGGCCGAATCCACCGCGTGGGCCACCCAGCTGCGGCTGTTCGCCCCGAAGCTGCTGGCCCAGATCGCCAGGCAGGTCGGCCCGAACGTGGTACGCCGGATCCGGGTGCACGGGCCGGCGGCGCCGTCCTGGCAGCACGGCCCCCGGCGGGTACGGGGTCGTGGCCCGGGCGACACGTACGGTTGATCCGGTGAGCGTCTGACCCCCCAGGTCGCGTGTGGGGGGCCGCCCCTGGGGGGTTTATCCACGCCACGAGCACGACAGAGGGTGCCGTGCCCCAGTTCTGAGGCGCGCCCCCGGTAAGATTGACCGCGGGGGTCCGACCACTACCTGGAGCCCATCGCCTGACCCATAGGCGCCGGTGGCGTTGTCGCGCCGCTGCGCCGTGGTTCCCGCTGTGCCCCGAGCGGGTCAGACCCTAGCGGGTCGATGAGCACCGGAGCCGGACCTGCCGGTCCGCCGACGATGACTGGAGAAGTGACCGAGCGTGGCAGCCGCCAAGAAGAAGAACGAGTACACCGCAGCCTCTCTGACCGTTCTTGAAGGTCTCGAAGCGGTACGCAAACGCCCCGGTATGTACATCGGTTCCACCGGCGAGCGCGGTCTGCACCACCTGGTGTGGGAGATCGTGGACAACTCCGTCGACGAGGCGCTCGCCGGCTACTGCGACCGGATCGTGGTCACCCTGCAGGACGACGGTGGGGTACGCGTCGTCGACAACGGCCGTGGCATCCCGGTCGATGCGCACCCCAAGCTGAAGAAGCCCGGCGTCGAGGTGGCGCTGACCGTGCTGCACGCCGGCGGCAAGTTCGACAACGAGGCTTACAAGGTCTCCGGGGGTCTGCACGGCGTGGGTATGTCGGTGGTGAACGCGCTGTCAACCACCCTCAACGTGGAGATCAGGCAGCACGGCCACGTGTGGCGGCAGGAGTATCTCAACGCCAAGCCCGGTCCGCTGCGCAAGGGGGAGACGACCCGGCTCACCGGCACCAGCCTGACGTTCTACCCGGACACCGGCATCTTCGAGACCACCGACTTCAACTACGAGACGATCCACCGCCGGCTGCAGGAGACCGCGTTCCTGTGCCGTGGTCTGGAGATCGTGTTCCGCGACGAGCGCAACGGCGAGCCCGGCAAGGAGCCGCGAGAGGCGACCTTCCACTACAAGGGTGGCATCGCCGACTTCGTACGCCACCTCAACCAGAGCAAGAGCGCGCTGCACAAGTCGGTGGTGGAGTTCGGGTCGGAGACCGAGGGCATGTCGGTCGAGGTCGCGATGCAGTGGAACGAGTCGTACGGCGAGAGCGTCTACACCTTCGCCAACCTGATCAACACCCACGAGGGCGGTACCCACGAGGAAGGCTTCCGTGCCGCGCTGACCTCCACGGTCAACCGGTACGGCGTGGAGCGCAAGCTACTCAAGGGCGACGACCGGCTCACCGGTGAGGACATCCGGGAGGGGCTGACCGCGATCATTTCGGTGAAGCTCGCCAACCCGCAGTTCGAGGGTCAGACCAAGACCAAGCTCGGCAACACCGAGATGAAGAGCTTCGTACAGACGGTGTGCAACGAGTGGCTGGTGGACTGGTTCGACCGTAACCCTTCCGAGGCGAAGATCGTCATCAACAAGGCGTCGGCGGCGGCGCAGGCCCGGAAGGCGGCGGCGCAGGCCCGGAAGCTGGCGCGGCGCAAGTCGCTGCTGGAGTCCGGTTCGATGCCGGGCAAGCTGGCTGACTGCCAGTCCACCGACGCCCGCGAGAGCGAGCTGTTCATCGTCGAGGGTGACTCCGCCGGCGGTTCGGCCAAGCAGGGCCGGGATCCGCGGATCCAGGCGATCCTGCCGATCCGCGGCAAGATCCTCAACGTGGAGAAGGCGCGCATCGACAAGGCGCTGCGCAACAACGAGGTCCAGGCCCTGGTGACGGCGCTCGGCACCGGCATCCACGAGGACTTCGACATCGAGAAGCTGCGCTACCACAAGATCGTGCTGATGGCTGACGCCGACGTCGACGGCCAGCACATCAACACACTGCTGCTGACCCTGCTGTTCCGGTTCATGCGACCGCTGGCGGAGATGGGCCATGTCTACCTCGCGCAGCCGCCGCTGTACAAGATCAAGTGGAACAAGAAGGGCGACGACGTCCAGTACGCGTACTCCGACAAGGAGCGCGACGGCCTGATCCGGTTGCGCCAGGAGCAGAAGCCGAACGCGAAACCCGACGACGTGCAGCGCAACAAGGGTCTCGGCGAGATGAATTACCACGAGCTGTGGGACACCACGATGAACCCAGCCACCCGGACCCTGAAGCAGGTGACTCTGGACGACGCCGCAACCGCGGACGAGCTGTTCAGCGTCCTGATGGGTGAGGACGTGGAGTCACGGCGCTCCTTCATCCAGCGGAACGCGAAAGACGTCCGATTCCTGGACATCTAACGTTTCGTAACTGTACAGACACGCCCTGTATATAGACCATCCACAAAACCCACAGGTTTATCCACAGTGAGGCTCCCGCCTCGTGCACGGATAGCAGACAGCGAAAGGTAAACCGTGACGGAGACGACGGCCCCGCATACCGGCGGCGAGCGCATCGAGCCGATCGGCATCGAAGTCGAGATGCAGCGTTCGTACCTCGACTACGCGATGAGCGTGATCGTCGGACGGGCACTGCCGGACGTACGGGACGGGCTCAAGCCCGTACACCGGAAGATCCTTTACGGGATGTACGACGGCGGCTACCGGCCGGACCGCGGCTTCGTGAAGTGCTCCCGGGTGGTCGGTGACGTGATGGGTAACTACCACCCGCACGGCGACTCCGCGATCTACGACTCCCTGGTACGCATGGCTCAGCCCTGGTCGCTGCGCTACCCGGTGATCGACGGCCACGGCAACTTCGGCTCCCCCGGCAACGACCCGGCCGCCGCCATGCGCTACACAGAGTGCCGGTTGAACCCGCTCGCCATGGAGATGTTGCGGGACATCGACGAGGAGACCGTCGACTTCGTACCCAACTACGACGGCCGGACGCAGGAGCCGACCGTCCTGCCGTCGCGGATCCCGAACCTGCTGGTCAACGGCTCGGAAGGGATCGCGGTCGGGATGGCGACCAAGATCCCGCCGCACAACCTGCGCGAGGTCGCCGCCGGCGTGCAGTGGTGCCTGGACCACCCCGAGGCCGACGAGCACGAGACCCTCGAGGCGCTGCTCGGGATCATCAAGGGCCCGGACTTCCCGACCAAGGCGATGATCGTCGGGATGCAGGGGATCGAGGACGCCTACCGCACCGGGCGCGGCTCGATCCGGATGCGCGCGGTGATCGAGGTCGAGGAGGACGCCAAGGGGCGGCAGATGCTCGTCGTCACCGAGATGCCGTACCAGGTCAACCCGGACAACCTCGCCGAACGGATCGCCGAGCTGGTCAAGGAGGGCAAGCTCGCCGGCATCGCCGACATCCGCGAGGAGTCCTCCGGGCGTACCGGGATGCGGCTGGTGATAGTGCTCAAGCGCGACGCGATCGCGAAGGTCGTCCTCAACAACGTCTACAAGCACACCCAGCTGCAGGACACCTTCGGCGCCAACATGCTCGCGCTGGTCGACGGGGTGCCGCGCACACTGAACCTGGCGCAGTTCGTACGGCACTACGTCAACCACCAGATCGAAGTGATCGTGCGGCGCACCCGCTACCGGCTGCGCAAGGCCGAGGAGCGGGCCCACATCCTGCGCGGGTTGGTGAAGGCGCTCGACGCGCTCGACGAAGTGATCGCGCTGATCCGGCGCTCGCCCACCCCGGACGAGGCGAAGCGCGGCCTGATCGCGCTGCTCGAGATCGACGACATCCAGGCCACCGCCATCCTGGACATGCAGCTGCGGCGGCTCGCCGCGCTGGAGCGCCAGAAGATCATCGACGAGCTGGCCGAGATCGAGATCAAGATCGCCGACCTCAAGGACATCCTCGCCAAGCCCGAACGGCAGCGCCAGATCGTCAGTGACGAGCTGAAAGAGATCGTCGAGAAGTACGGCGACGAGCGCCGCACCCGGATCGTGCCGTTCGACGGCGAGGTCTCGATGGAGGACCTGATCGCCCGCGAGGACGTGGTCGTCACGATCACCCGCACCGGGTACGCCAAGCGCACCAAGGTCGACCTCTACCGCTCCCAGCGGCGGGGCGGCAAGGGCGTACAGGGCGCCGCGCTCAAGCAGGACGACATCGTCGCGCACTTCTTCGTCACGTCCACCCACGACTGGATCCTGTTCTTCACCAACAAGGGCCGGGTGTACCGCGCGAAGGCGTACGAGCTGCCGGAGGCCAACCGCAACGCCCGCGGCCAGCACGTGGCCAACCTGCTCGCCTTCCAGCCCGACGAGCACATCGCCCAGGTGATGCGGATCTCCAACTACCAGGTCGCGCCGTACCTGGTGCTCGCCACCAAGAACGGCCTGGTGAAGAAGACCGCGCTGGAGGACTTCGACTCCCGGCGTACCGGCGGGGTGATCGCGGTCAACCTCAAGGACGACGACGAGCTGGTCGCCGCCGAGCTGATCAGCTCCGAAGACGACCTGCTGCTGGTCAGCAAGCACGCCCAGGCGATCCGGTTCCAGGCCACCGACGACGCGCTGCGCCCGATGGGCCGCGCCACCTCTGGTGTGATCGGCATGCGGTTCGGGGTAGGGGACGAACTACTGGCCATGGAGGTGGTACGCGAAGGGGTGGACGTGCTGGTCGCGACCGACGGAGGGTACGCCAAGCGGACCCCCATCACCGAGTACCCTCGTCAGGGTCGCGGCGGTAAGGGCGTACTGACCGCGAAGATCACCTCTCGCCGAGGCGCCCTGGTCGGTGCACTGGCGGTACGGCCCGAGGACGAATTGTTCGCGATTACGTCCAACGGAGGGGTGATCCGTACCCCCGCGAAGCCTGTACGCCGCACGCGTGACCGGAACACAATGGGGGTCAAGTTGATGGACCTGCCCGACGGAGTCACGCTGGTGGCTATCGCCCGCAACGCGGACGAGCCTGACGAACAGGACTGAGGATGAGTACAGACGCCAGGACAGAGGCGGCGCACGGCGCCGCCCCGGGGGCGCCTGTCGGCCCTGGAACCGTCGGCACTGGAAACGTGGCTCACGCCGTCGGTCGTGCGACGGTGCCGGCTGACGGCTCGCCCACCCGTTACGTACGTCCGCCCGGCATGCCCGCCCCGCCGATGTCGCCGCACGAGCTGGCCGGCGGTGGGCGTGCCAGCGTGGCCGACGCGGTACGGGCCGCCCGGCAGACCGTGTCGTCGGCGGCGGCCCGCGGCCCCCGCCGGGCCCGGCTGGCGCTGAAGCGGATCGACCCGTGGTCGGTGATGAAGTTCTCGTTCGCGGTGGCGATCGTGCTGTTCATCGTGATGATCGTGGCGACCACGGTGCTGTACGTGGCGCTCGACGCGATGGGCGTCTTCGACAGCGTCAACGAGACCCTCGGCTCGCTCATCGGCGGCGGCGAAGGCAGTGTCAACTTCCAGATCACCGCGAAGGGCGTGATCGGGATCGCGGCACTGCTGGGCGTGGTCAACATGGTGCTGTTCACGGCGCTGGCGACGCTGGGCGCGTTCATCTACAACGTGTGCGCCGACCTGGTCGGAGGCATCCAGGTCACCCTCGCCGAGCAGGACTGATCCACAGGTTTCAGGCCGCCGCGGCGGTGTCTCACCGTAGGGTTGAGACGGGCATCCGGGCCGGTTTCCCGGATGCCCGTATCCAAGTTGGGCCAGCCGTACGCGATGAGGTAACGTTGCTGCTCGCGCGCGGGGCTATAGCTCAGTCGGTTAGAGCGCAGAGCTGATAACTCTGAGGTCGCTGGTTCGATTCCAGCTAGCCCCACTCATCCCGTCCGGTGAGAAGCGTCGTTAGGGGGATCCACCCGATGTTGAAGAAGATCCTGATCCTTGTCGGATTGCTGGGCGTAGGCGCACTGATCTTCAAGAAGGTCAAGGACGCCAACGAGGACCGGGCGCTGTGGCACGAGGCCACCACCGCACCGGACCTGCACTGACACCAGAGATCTGACGCGGGCGGGGCAGCTCCCAGCGACCCCGCCGATACGCGTACCGCCAGCACAGGCGGTACGCGGGCGGGGCGATAGCTCAGTTGGTAGAGCACCTGCTTTGCAAGCAGGGGGTCGTCGGTTCGAGTCCGATTCGCTCCACACTATGAAACGCCTGGTCACAGGGCCGGTCCCGATCTTGAGGGACCGGCCTTGATCATTTGACAGCAGTGTTTGACAGCTGGGTCTGGAAGGTACGGCGCGGTCACCGCTCTGGGGGGCGGCGGGCCCGGCAGTTCCCGCTGATCGGGTTTGGCGGTGGTGGCGACCGCCCGCAATTGGATACAAGTTTCCTGCAATTTTCCTGCAGGCGACGCCCGCTAGGTTCTCCTCGACCGTCGGGCCGAGCGCCGGCTCGGCTGCCTTGGAAGGGAACCCATGACGCGGAAGAAGATCATCACTTCAGTTGCGCTGCTGTTGGCGGTCTCGCTGGGGCTCGCTGTCAACCTGTCGCCCGCGAGCGCCGATCTTGGTAGTGGCCCGCCGATCGACTGCTACACCAAGGAGTTCTACGACTCCAAGGGGAACCGGTACGGACAGTCATGCTTCCAGTGGTACGGCGATGACCAGTGGGTCAACGACTCGACGAGGAACGGCCGGCGGGTGGGCGTCGACATTCAGACCAACTACGGCAAGTACCGTCGCTGTGAGAACACCCATGGCGGCAGCACATGGCACAGGTGCTACTTCGACCACAAGGAGAGCGGGTGTGTCCGCTTTCGGGGCTACGAATATGACTCTTCCACCAGCCAGTACTACAACGTGACGAGCTGGACCTCGTGGCGGAAGGTCTCCACCGGCGGCGCCTGCTGACGACCGGATCCGCGAGCGGCGCCGACGGGCGGACCTCGGCGCCGCTCGCGGATCAGTCCCGCGGTTAGCCGAGGCCGAGGAAGTACGTTGTTGCCTTTGTCCAGACCGACAGGCCTACCTCGCGGCCGAGGAGCCGCGCGTCGAGATCGCCCTGGACGAAGTGGATGCCGCCGTACCGGCGTGAGATGCCGGCGTCGTCGGCGGCGGCACTGAAGGTGGGATAGGTCAGGGTCACGTCGGTGGCCGGAACGAACCCCGGCTCCACGAATGACGTACCGGCGCGGATGGTGGTGGAGTACCCGAACCGGTCGCTGCCGGTGAAGAGCGCGAGCACCTGGGCGGCGGCTGCGCTGAAGGTGCTGTGCCCGGACGGATACTCACCGAACGGTGGTGTCGGGAACCAGGTGGGCTGGTACGGCACCCAGGTCCCGCCGTCGATGGTGCCGGTGCCTTGACCCGGCCCTGCCCACGCGGTGATCGGCTTGCCCCGGTAGAGCAGCCGGATCCCGGTGATCGGTCGGACCGAGTCGAACGCCCGCTTGCCGTCCCAGGCCGCGATGCCGGCGTCGAAGACGGCGTTGGTGGTGAGGAAGAACAGCTTCACGTCCTGGTCGAGGGTGTGGTGGTCGCGCCGGGACACGAACTGGGCGAACAGTTGCCAGTGGCCGGGCGGCTGCTCGGAGGCGGGTCCGTCGGCGAAGTACTCGGCGATCACCTTCTGCCGGTCGGTGAGGTTCGCCTGTGTGGTGAGCAGGTCGTCGCACTGCAGCTGGAAGGCTGGCGTACCCCACTTCGCGACCGGACCCAGCAGGTGCCGGAACTGATTGCCGGCGAGCAGCGAGAACGGCTTGACCTGGTACCAGTGGGGGCCGATCCACTTCGGAGTGATCAGCTTTCCGGACCGGTTGCGGTACGTCAGCGGCTGCCACCGATCGGGCACGCGCACGGTCGCAGGATCGATCGGCTGGGAGACCACCATCGGGTCGTTCACCGGGGCGTACCCGGTGGTGTCGGCGTAACCGTTGAGCTGGTTGGAGCCGTCGCTGTGCCGGAAATCCAGCGCGGCGGCCGCGGCCCGGCGCCCGATCCCGGCCGGGGAGTTGTCCGTCGGGTAGTGGTTCGGGTCGCCGCCGACCGACCGGAGGAACTGGTTGACTTCGGCCGCGTACCACGGGAACAGGTCCCGGGCGGCCGAGTGCGCCGCGTAGTTGATCGCCTCGGTCTTGTTGGCCTCCGTACGCTCGGAGAACGGTCGCCGCAGCGTGCCACCGAGACGCGTGCCGCTGGCCAACGTGTCGTACGCCGCCCAGGCGTCGTAGATGCAGGTGTGCAGGATCGCATGCGCGCGCGCCACCATGGGCGGTCCGAGTGTGCCCTGCCGCAGCGCTTCCTGGGCGACCTGGCTCCAGCGCACCACGATGGTGTCCCCAGCCGCCGCGGCAGCACTGCTCGCCATCCCGGGGACCGCGGCCGCTCCCAGGATCGCCGCGCCGCCTCCCAGCAGCGTACGGCGGCTGATACCTGTCGGGTCAGTCTGACCTCGGGCCCGATACCGTTCCATGTTGGACGCTCCTCGTGAGAGACGACGAGAACCCAACTATCTGGATCTGCAGTCACCCGGCCGGTGCGGCTCCGTCGCGCCAGCGTCACGCGGTTGGCCCTCCCCAGCTGGGACAACGGACCCTTCGGACGAAACCCAGCCCGTAAAGAAATCACAACGCGGACCGCGGCGGGGCAACATCGAGCTTGCCGTTTACGACGAAACGGTCCGCAACAACATCATCTTGGTGAACGACGACCTCTGCGTCGCCCAGCCGTACCTCAACGACGCTCGTGGCCTGGATTCACCCACCTTCGTCATCGAACGCAGATGGCGGGATCGTGGACTCTTCCGCGTGTACGAGAACGTCTTCACCTCACTGTGGAAGAGCGGCCGGCAACTATGACCGCGTACGCCAATCTGCTGCCCGTCGCGGTCGAAGCGGTCGAGCTGGCACGGGGGCTCGTCCGGGGCCGGGCGCCGGGGGTCCTCACCTCCAAAGGCGACCGTGACATGGCCTCCCAACTCGACTTTGCTGTCGAACAGGCAGTGCGCGACTTCCTTGGGAGGGCGACGCCTGGCATAGGCCTCATCGGCGAAGAGCAGGGTGCCACTGGGCCAGACAGTGAACTGCGGTGGGTACTCGACCCGATCGACGGCACCGTCAACCTCGTCCATGGCCTGCCCCTGTTCGCCGTTTCGCTCGCCCTGGTGCACAGCGAACACCCGGTGCTCGGCGTCATCGATCTGCCGCTGCTCGACAGTCGATACACCGCCGTCGAGGGACACGGGACCCACGTTGACGGACAACTGATCCAGGTCAGCGACACAGCGCATCTGATCGACGCGATCGTCACCATTGGCGACTATGCCGTCGGTGCCGGTGCCCAGCAGAAGAACGAGCTGCGCCTGGCCGTCACCACGCTGCTCGCTGGCCAGGTCCAGCGGGTCCGGATGTTCGGCACGGCTGCCGTCGATCTCGCCTGGCTCGCCCACGGCCGCACCGATGCGATGGTCGTCCTGTCCAACAACCAATGGGACATGGCCGCGGGAGTCATCGTCGCTCGGGAAGCCGGTGCCGTGGTCGTGGACCTGGACGGCTCCCCTTACACATTCGGCTCCCGCGCCACGATCGCCGCCAACCCGTACCTCATCGACCAGGTCCTGGGGCTAGTTGAGGAATGCCAGGCGGGCGCTGAGGGCGACGAAGCAGGCGGCGAACGTACGACGCAGCCAGGTCAGGACGCGCGGCCGTGAGGTGATCTGGTGCCGTACGGCTGAGGCGAACATGCCGTACAGGGCGAAGACCACGAACGTGACCAGCATGAACACCGCGCTCAGGGAGAGCATCGCCGTCGGGTTGGCGGGGTCGACGAACTGCGGCAGGAACGCCAGGAAGAACATTGTCAGCTTCGGGTTCAGCAGGTTGACCAGGATCCCGGAGACGATCACCCGGGTCATCGAGCGCGGGGCGGCAGGCGCCTCCACCTCGATGGTGCCGGTGTCGCGTACGGTCATCCAGGCCATGTAGAGCAGGTACGCCACGCCGGCGTACTTCACGATCTGGAACGCCACGGCGCTGGCGTGCAGCAGCGCGGCGAGGCCGGTGATCGTGGCCAGCATGTGCGGGACGATGCCGAGGGTGCAGCCGGTCGCCGCGGCGAGGCTGGCGCGGCGGTCTCCGGACAGGCTGGCCGACAGCGTGTAGATCACCCCGGTGCCGGGTGTGGCGACCACGATCAGCGTGGTGATGACGAAGGCGAGGCTCATGGGCACCACCCTCGCGGCAGAATGGTCCGATGGCCAGAGCCAAACCAGGCGTACCCGAGGAGTCCATAAGTGCCGGCGCGGACTTCCTGCAGTTGGACATCCGGGAGGCTCCGGCCGGTGGTCGGGCCGGGTGGTTGGCCGGGCGGTTGCGGCTCGCCATCTCCGACGGTCGGCTCCCGGTCGGTAGCCGGCTGCCCGCCAGCCGAGTGCTCGCCGCCGACCTGTGGGTCTCCCGGGGAGTAGTCACCGAGGCGTACCGGCGGCTATCCGAGGACGGCCACGTGGTCGGGCGGCGACGGGCTGGCACCGTCGTGGTCGCGGCGCCGCCCATACCGCCGGTCCCGGCCCCGCCCAGGCCGGTCGCGAGCCCAACCAGGCCGGTCGCGCATCCGACCGGACCAGCCGAAGCTTCGGCCTCAGAGCTGTTCGCCGGTACGCCGGGTCTGGAGATCTTCGACGCGGTACGCGCGGCACCGGCGCGGATCGACCTCTCGCCTGGCGTACCGGATCTGGGGGCATTCCCGAGGGCGGCGTGGCTGCGCGCCGAGCGTGCCGTACTCGGAAGGCTCGTCCCGGCCGACTTCGGGTACGGCGACCCGCGCGGCACCCCGGCGCTGCGTACCGCGGTGGCGAGCTGGCTGGCCCGCTACCGGGGGATCCGGGTCGACCCTGGCGACGTGGTCGTGGTGGCGGGCGTGGCGCAGGCGCTCGGGCTGTTCGCCGAGGTGCTGCGACGGGACGGCATCACCGCCGTCGCGGTGGAGGACCCGGGATCACTCGGGGTACGGCAGCACCTGAACAACTGGGGACTGGACACGCCTCCGGTCCCCGTGGACGACGCCGGCATCCGCGTCGACCAACTCCACCAGCACGCCGCCGTGATGCTCACCCCGGCGCACCAGTTTCCGACCGGAGTGGTGCTCGACGGGGACCGGCGGCGCCAGCTGATGCGCTGGGCCGAGGCGGGTGGGCTCATCGTCGAGGACGACTACGACGCCAAACACCGGTACGACCGACCACCGGTGCCGGCGCTGCGCTCCATACTAGCCGAACAGGTCTTCTACACCGGCAGCGTCTCAAAGCTGCTGGCTCCGGCGCTGCGGATCGGGTGGGCGCTGGTACCGGCGCGATACCGGGACGCGATGGTCGCGGCGAAGCGGAACGCGGACCTCGGTAACGCCGCGCTGCCGCAGCTGGTGCTCGCCGAGTTGATGGGCTCCGGCGGACTGGAACGTCATCTGCGGCTGCTGCGGCGCCGCCACGTACGGCGTCGCGACGCCATGATCGACGCGATCCGTACCCACCTGCCGGGCGCGACCGTGCACGGCGCCCCCGCCGGTCTCCACCTGATGGTCACCTTCGACGCCGAGGCCCGCGACGCCGAGGCCCGCGACGCCGAGGCCTACGACGTAGAGATCCGGGACGCCGAGCTCGCGGCGGCGGCGCTGGCCCGAGGCGTGAAGGTGCAGCCGCTGTCGTGGCACCGGCAGCGCCCCGGTCCACCGGGTCTCCTCCTCGGGTACGCCGCCAGCCCACCGACCGAGATCGCCGCTGGCATCGCCACCCTCGGCGAGGCCCTGCGCGAACTCAGAGATCGCCGCCGGCGCACGAGAGACTGAAGGATCAGGCGGCGTCGCTGGCGTGGGCGGCGTGGGCGATGGCCCGGCGGATGTCTGCGAGAGAGACCTGGCGGTCGTTGTCGAGTTCGCTGAGCCCGAGTTCGATCCATTCGCGGATCAGGGTGGACACTCCGGTGTCGCGGGCTGTCGCTGCGGCCTGGACCTTGCGGTGCAGGTCGAGCGGCAGCTTGATCGACGTCTTGACCGTGGTGGCGGTGGTGCTGGGCAGCGTCACCTCGGCGTCCTCGCCATGCCTGATGAGGTCGCTCTGGTCGCGGTTGAGCACCTTGTCGGCGGCGGCCTCCAGGTCCCGTTCCTGGCGGTCTGTCATGATGGCGAACCCCCTTCGATGGCGTGCCAGTACGCGGCGGCTTCGGATGGCGAAGCCTCTCTCGCGCCGATGATCACCCAACTTTCGATGTCTTCGTACAGGGCGACCACCAGGACTCGGCGAGTGTGGGTGTTGGAGACAACAGCGAGCACGTGGTCATCGACCCACCGTCGGATCATGCGTCCGTTGGTCAGTGCCTGGGTCACCTCATGTGGTTCGACATTCTTCAACGCGGCCAGTGACCACTCACGCCATTCCCAGTACACGTAGCCATGGTACTACGTCGGTGGTACTGCCGATCCGCTGTCGCAGGCTACGCCGGTCGCGGTACGCCGGCCACGACCGGATACGCCGGGCGGAGACGTGAGGGATCAGCCGCTGACCGGACGCGTACCGGCGGTGCGGGCGCCTAGCGTTCCGGCCATGACACAGATCTGGCGCGAAGCGTCACCGGTGGAACGGCTCTGCTACCTGGTGAGCGCCGTACTGTTCCTGGCCGGCCTGGCCCACCTCGGGGTGTACGCGATCGACGGCGGCCCGTGGCAGGGGCCGGTGTCGTGGCGTAAGCCGGTCACCTTCGGGCTCTCGTTCGGGATCACGCTGGCGTCGGTCACGTTCGCCACGAGCTTGCTGACCATGGGCGCCACCACGCGACGGATCCTGCTGGGTGCGTTCGCCGGGGCGAGCTGTGTCGAGGTCGGGCTGATCTCGGTGCAGGCCTGGCGCGGCGTACCGTCGCATTTCAACCGCGAAACGGCGCTGGACAGCGTGATCACCACAGCGCTGGCGATCGGGGGCGGGGTGCTGATCGTCGTGGTGGTGGCGGCGACCGTGATCTCCTGGCGGCGGCAGGGCCGGCTCACCCCGGAGCTGCTGGCGGTGCGGGCCGGTCTGACCACGCTGCTGGGCGCGCTGGCGGTGGGGGCGGCGATGATCGTGGTCGGTTCGATCGCGACGGACCCGCGGGTCGCGTACACCACGGCGGGCGGTTTCAAGCCGGCACACGCGGTGCTGATGCACGCGGTGACGGTGCTGCCGGTGCTGGCGTGGCTGACGCGCCTCACCGCGTGGCCGGCGCAGCGCCGTACCAGGGTGGTCGCCGCGGCCACGACCGGCTACCTGCTGACGTCGGCGGTCGTGGTGCAGCAGACCTTCGCCGGCATCCCGACGTACGCGATGGGGCTGGTGCCGATGCTGCTGGCCGGAGCGGGCGTGGTGCTGCTGGCCGGAGCGGGGATCGCCATCCTCGCCGGCTTGGCGAAGCGCTGACGGTTCCGGCCGCGGCGGCCTACGGTGCGGAGAGAAGCTAACCACTCAGCAGGGGGTACGTAGCCATGGACCACGTCTACCGGGTCAGCGAGATCGTCGGCTCCTCCACCGAGTCCACTGACGCCGCGATCCGCAATGCGATCGCCCGCGCCAAGCAGACGTTGCGGCATCTGGACTGGTTCGAGGTGACCGAGACCCGCGGCCACATCGAGAACGGTGAGATCGCCCACTTCCAGGTCACGCTGAAGGTCGGCTTCCGCCTCGACGACCAGGGATAGCTAAGATCCGCTGCCATGCACCCACAACAGCAGCCCGGTGTCCTGCACATCAACACCAAGTACCACTGGATCGCGTTCATGCTCGCCTTGTTCAAGCCGAAGGCGACCATCAACGGCCACCCGATCCGCCTGGTCTGGGGTGACAACCAGGTGCCGCTGCCGCCCGGCGTACACCACCTCAAGATCTGGGTGCAGTACCTGTGGCAGCTGGGTCCGGCCGAGATCACCGTCGACAACCGGCACGGCCAGACTCCGCCGGTCTTCTACGGCGGTACGTCGGTGCCGTTCATCGCCGGAGCCATCGACCACCGCCCGGTGGAGCCGCCGGGTACGGCGATCGCGATCGCCGTCAACGTGGCGCCGCTGGCGCTCGGGCTGCTCTGCTGCTGCGGTGTGCTCCTGATGGGGATGCTTGGCGGAGGCTCCGGCAGCGGCTACTGAGTCTCCCGGGAGACGACCTCGAAGCCGATCCCCGCGTCGCGGAGCCGGGTGATCAGCGCGTCGCCCATCGCCACCGCGGTGGTGACCTGACCCGACGTGTCGGGCA
>JBOGDE010000057.1:0-20995 GCA_050701695.1 Micromonosporaceae bacterium | reverse complement strand
CGCGGTGCTCTCCGCGCTGGGGGTCGCGATCGGGATCGGAGCGATGGTGGCGGTGGTCGGGATCTCCACCTCCAGCCGGGCCGACCTGGACCGGATGCTCGACCGGCTCGGCACCAACTTGCTCACCGCCGCGCCCGGTCAGTCGATGTTCGGTGACGACGCGACCCTGCCGAAGGACTCGGTCGCGATGGTACGCCGGATCGCCCCGGTGACCTCGGTGTCGGCCACCGGCAAGGTGCCCGACATGCGGGTCTACCGCACCGACAAGATCCCGAAGGTGGAGACTCAGGGGATCAGCGTGCTGGCGGCGCGTACCGACCTGCCACGGACGGTGGGCACCACGGTGGCCAGCGGCCGCTGGCTGAACGCCGCCACCGCCCGGTATCCGGCGGTGGTGCTGGGCGCCGAGACCGCGCGGCTGCTCGGCATCGGCGCGGCCGGCCCCGAGGTACGGGTCTGGCTGGGCGGGCAGTGGTTCACCGTGGTCGGCATCCTGGATCCGGTGCCACTGGCCCAGGAGCTGGACACCGCGGCGCTGATCGGCTGGGACGCGGCCGAGCACTACCTCGGCTTCGACGGCCACCCCACCACGCTCTACACCCGCGCCAAGCAGGAGTCCGTACCGGCGGTACGCACCGTGCTGGCCCGTACCGCCAACCCGGAGCACCCAGACGAGGTGCAGGTGAGCCGCCCGTCGGACGCCCTGGCGGCCCGGGGTGCGGTGAACCGTACGTTCACCACACTGCTGCTCGGGCTGGGCGGAGTGGCGCTGCTGGTCGGCGGCGTCGGCGTGGCGAACACCATGGTGATCTCGGTGCTGGAACGCCGTGGCGAGATCGGGTTGCGCCGCGCGCTGGGTGCCACCCGGCGACACATCCGTACCCAGTTCCTCGCCGAGTCCGCGCTGCTGTCCGGGCTGGGCGGGATCGCCGGGGTGCTGCTCGGCACCACGGTCACCGCCGGCTACGCCTACTGGCAGGGCTGGCCGACAGTGGTGCCGCTGTGGGCAAGCGCCGGCGCCCTCGCCGCCACGCTCCTGATCGGCGCACTCGCCGGCCTCTACCCCGCCGTACGCGCCGCCCGCCTGGCTCCCACCGAGGCCCTCGCCAGCGGCTGAGCACTGCCACTTGGGACCTCAGATGGCCCGCACAATCCTCGCGAATGAGGCGACATACCCGGGCCATGTGAGGTCCCAAGTGAGTGCTGCTAATGGGCGTGAGCTAGCGCCCGCCGCCCAGCAGGTTGTCGATGAGGCGGCCCAGCTCGTCGAGGATGCCGGTGCCGGGGGACTCCTGCGGCGATTCGCTGGGCGTGCCACCCAGTGGGTCGGTCGGGTCGATCGGCAGCAGCCCGCTCGGCGACGGCGAGCCCGGGGTGCCGGTCTCGCTCGGCCGGCCGGAGGTACGGGCATCCCGCGACGCCTTGCCGCTGCCTTTGTCGCTGACCCCGGGGCGGGCCGGGTCTGGCAGCGCGGAGCAGCGCTGCGGCACCGGGCCGAGCGTGTCGACCTGGCCGTCACCGGCGCTGGTGCACATCAGTGCCGGACGCAGCGCGGCGACCCGGTCGGCGGCGCTGTCGAGCAGCTCCAGCGAGCCGAGCGCGCGGGTACGCGACCCGCCTTCCAGCCTGGTGACCAGGTCGACGACGGTACGCCGCTGCTCGGTGACGAAGGTGTCCACGGTGTCGAGCAGCTCTGCGTCCCGCCGGTCCACGGCGGAGCCGGAGAGCAGCCGCACCCCGCTGCGGGTGTCGGCGTCCATGTCGTCGAGCGCCGAGTCCAGCGACTCCGGACTGCCGGCGACCGCCTTCGCCTCGGTGAGCCGGGTGCGGGCGAAGCCGAGGTAGAGCTGGCCCCGGTTGACGTCGGAGCCGGCGAGCGCCAGCTGTGCCCGCTCCGTCTGCCGCTTGACGGGGTAGAGCGCGTCGCCGGGGATCGCGTCGCCGCTGGCGGTGGAGACTCCGGACAGCGCCAGCACGCCGGCGGTGGCGCCGACCGCTACGGCCAGCTTGATCCGGCGCCGCGGGGCGACCGTGGGTTCGTAGTCCTGGGCGTCTTCGACGTTGGTGCCGATGCCCTGGGTGTGCGCGACGGCGAGCAGTCGTTGCCGTAGCCGGCGCCGATACGCCGGATCCACCGTCACCTGTTCGGCGACGGTGGACAGTTGTTCGGTGCTCGCGTGCGCTACCGCGACGAGCGGCGAAAGCTCTTCGTCGTACGGCGTTCGGGTGTGCCGCCGCCGTGCGCCTTCCGCTTCGTCGAGGAGCTGCGCGAAGCGTTCGGCTCGCCGGTGACCAAACGGGCTGGGTATCACCGCACGCACCTCCTCCTGCTTCCATGTGCCGGCCCCGATGCGGACAGAGCCTCATCCCGCCCTGAGACGGCGCTAGGCCGGGGTCGCCGTGGCGTCCCGGATCGATGAATCTCTAACCGCACTCTGAGCAACGCAGGTGGACCCGGTCTGGTTACGGCCAATCCCGGCCAAGTGGCGGTTCTCGCCACATCAGGGCCAGTCGCTGCGATAGCGCATACCTCCCGATTACTGAAGGCAACCAGGCGACCACCCATAGTTCGCCAGGCCGGGATCACGGGGTGAACCCCTCGGGCAGGAGCCGGGCAAGGGCTCGTACCGCTCGATACTGCAGTGCCTTGATCGCCCCCTCGTTCTTCCCCATCGCGCGCGCGGTCTCCGCCACCGAGAAACCCTGCAGGAAGCGCAGCACGATGCATTCCTGCTGCTCGGCGCCGAGCCGCTTGACCGCCTCCAGCAGCGTGGCGTTGGTCAGCTTGCTCACCACCGCGGCCTCGGGGCTGCCCTCCGGGCCACGGTCCTCGCGGTCGGCGTCGAGCACCTCGGAGGTGGACATCTCCAGCCGGTAGCGCCCCGACTTGAAGTGGTCGGCGACCAGGTTGCGGGCGATGGTGACCAGCCAGGCGCCCAGGTCGCGCCCCTGCCAGGTGAAGCTGTTGATCCGGCGCAGCGCGCGCAGGAACGCCTCCTGGGTGAGGTCCTCGGCGAGCGTGCGGGACCCGACCCGGAAGTAGACGTACCGGAAGACGGTGTCCAGGTAGCGGTCGTAGATCTTGCCGAAGGCCTCGACGTCGCCGGCCTGGGCCTGCTCCACCAGCTTCCACACCTCGGCCGAGCCGACCCGCTTCTCGTCCGGGTCGGGCGCCGCGGTGGGGCTTCCGCCGGAGTCCGGCCCGGGGCTGGAGTCGGAGCCGGTACGGGGTCGCGGCCGGGTGGCACGCCCCTGGACCCGGGTGGTGGTGCCGTCCTCGTCGCGCAGCACCGCGGCGAGCATCTCGCCCAGCAGCGCGAAGCCTTCGGAGAGTGGGGGGTGCAGTGAGAAGCCCGTCGCGGCGTACCCGGTCACCAGCACCCCTCCCCCCGGCCGCACCTGCATGGAGACTTCAGTATCCGCCAGCGGCTCGACGAACGGCAGGGCGCACAGCCGTCATCGGTGAGGTGGTTCGCCGGTGCTTCCACTGGCACTGCTGCCTCCTCGGGCGAGGGGTGTCGGGGTTCCCAAGGTTCCAGGCACACCGACCGGGTTGATCGTAGGCCGGCGCGCCTGCTTTGCGTAAGTACTTCATCACTCTGAGCCAGAGTGTGTTTGACCGGCTACCTAACGTGTCGCACATTTTGTGCGTTCCTTGGGAACCCCAGGGACTCTCACCTGTTCGGGGGATGGAGAGCCACCTATTCGTCGTGGTTAGTGCCCAAAAAATCCGACACACCCCTACAGTCTGAAAAATCCGGGTGTACGGGAAGCGCGCCACGGGTGTCCTCAGACCGCTCTGGTGTGCCAGACTCGCTTGCCGTGCAACCTGTAGGAAACCCGGCCGCAAACCTGGCGGAACTGGTACGTCACGCCGCCGACCGCAGCCCCGAGCGCCCCGCGCTGCTGTTCCGCGACGAACAGATCACCTGGGCACAGCTCGATCGGGACGTGGACGCGATCGCCCGCGGCCTGCTCGCGGCGGGCCGCTCCCCCGGCGACCGGGTCGGCATCGCGCTCGGCAACACACCGGACTTCGCGCGGGCGTACTTCGGTGCGCTGCGCGCCGGGCTGGTCGCCGTACCGGTGAATCCGGGATACCGGGCCGGTGAGCTGGCGCACGTGCTCGGCGACTCCGGCGCCGCCACCCTGATCGCCACCCCGGACGTGGCGCAGGCCGTGGAAACCGTACGCGATCAGCTGCCTGAGCTGGCCGACGTGCATGTGCAGGCCGCCGCCGAGCCGGGCACCGCGCTCGGCGCGCTGGCGGTGGCCGGCGACGAGCGGGTTGCCGCGGGTTCCTCCGGCGAAGACCTCGCGGTGCTGCTCTACACCTCCGGCACCGAGGGCCGGCCGAAGGGCGCGATGCTCAGCCACCGGGCGCTGCTGGCCAACCTGGACCAGCTCGACGAGATCCAGCCCCGGGTGCTCGGCCCCACTGACATGGTGCTGCTGGCGCTGCCGCTGTTCCACACCTACGGGCTCGGGCCGGGGCTGCACGCGATCGCGCAGCACGGCTGCACCGGCGTACTGGTGGAGCGCTTCGACCCGGCCGACACCCTGGAGCTGGTGCACCGGCACCACGTCAGCGCGGTGCTCGGCGTACCGCAGATGTATCTGGCGTGGTCGCTGCTGGAGGGGGTGGGAGAAGCCTTCTCCTCGGTACGGATGGCGGCCAGCGGCGCCGCTCCGTTGGACCCGGGGGCGCAGCGCCGCTTCCTGGAGGCGACCCGGCACCACGTCTTCGAGGGGTACGGCCTGACCGAGACCGCCCCGGTGCTGACCAGCACATTGATGAGCCCGGTGCCGAAGACCGGTTCGGTGGGGCGGCCCATCCCGGGCGTGGAGCTGAAGCTGGTCGGCAGCGACGGCCAGGTGATCGAGCCGGATGAGGACGACGAGGATGCCACCGGCGGCACCGATCCCGGCGAGATCTGGGTACGCGGCGGCAACCTGTTCTCCGGCTACTGGCCCGACGGTCGCGACGGCCCGGACAGCGACGGCTGGTGGCCCACCGCCGACATGGGGTACATCGACGAGGACGGTGACCTGTTCCTGGTCGACCGGCTGCGTGAGCTGGTGCTGGTCTCCGGCTTCAACGTCTACCCGCGCGAGGTGGAGCAGGCGATCACCGGCCACCCGGCGGTGCACGAGGCGGCGGCGGTCGGGGTGCCGCACCCGTACACCGGGGAGACCGTCAAGGCGTACGTGGTGCTGCAGCCGGGCAGCACGGCGACCGTCGACGAGCTGATCTCCTACTGCGAGCAGCACCTGGCGCGCTTCAAGTGCCCGACCTCGATCGAGTTCGTCGACGAGCTGCCGCACTCCGTTACCGGCAAGGTGCGCAAGTCGCTGCTCCGCGACGGCCTCCCGCAGTGAACCGGCTGGTTCTGCTCACCCGGCCCGGCTGCGGGCTCTGCGGCCCGGCTCGGGAGGCGATGGCCCGGGTCTCGGAGACCTCGGGGGTGCCGTGGCAGGAGGTCGACGTCACCACGGACCTCGATCTGGAACGCGAGTACGGCGACCGGCTCCCGGTGGTCCTGCTCGACGGCACGGAGCACGGCTACTGGCGCGTCGAGGAAGATCGCCTGCTCCGCGACCTCACCCGCTGACCCGCATCGGCCCGGCCCGGCCCAGCCCGACTCAGCTCAGCCCGACCTCGACCCAGCCCGACCTCGGCTTGGCCCAGGCTCGGCCCGGGGCGTAACGAGTGATGGACCTCACCCGAAGGACCGGGAAATAGGAGGTCTTTTCATGTTTGCTCGCCTGTGTGTCGCCTCCGCCGCTTTCGCCGCACTTGGACTCGGCATCGCCGCCCCCGTCCAGGCCCACGAGGAGCGCCCCGCCCAGTTCCCCGACGGCACCGGCGCCGTCCCGACGTACCGCCCGTACCCCGCGCCGAACCGTCTGGTGGTCTGCCGGCCCGACAGCAGGCAGCGGATCTCCGCGTACGCCCGGGAGCTGCGGGCGAAGAACCAGGCGCTGCTCGCCGAGTGCCGGTACGACTCGATCCAGGACGCCGTCAACGCGGTGTCCGTCGCCAACTCCACGATCTACGTGCTGCCCGGAACGTACACAGAGGACAGATGGGCTGACCTGAAGCCATCGCCCTACTGCGCGAACCTCGAGACGTCGTCCGCGGACCCGCTCGACCATGCCGAGTACGTCGGCACGATGCCGGGCCGGGAAGGCACCCAGGCCGAAGAAGCGGACCCCGGGCCGATCGCGATCTCGTACGCCGACCAGGTCAAATGCCCGCACAACCTGAACCTGATCGCGATCCTCGGCGACCGTACGCCGGACAACGACAGCATCGCCTGCGACAGCAGGCTGTGCGGACTGCAGATCGAGGGCACCGGCGCCACCCCGGGTGACGTGGTGGTCGACAACCGGTTCCGCAAGCTGAACGCGATCCGGGCCGACCGCGCCGACGGGCTCTACCTGCGCAACTTCACGGTGCAGCAGGCCGAGTTCAACGCGGTGTACGTCCTGGAGACCGACGGCTTCGTCAACGAGCACATGGTGGTCCGGGCCAACGACGAGTACGGCATCCTCGCGTTCGCCTCCGACCACGGCCTGATCCAGTACGTCGACGGCTACTACAACGGCGACTCGGCGATCTACCCCGGCTCCGCCTCCGACATCAACGCCGACAACCCCGACTTCGAACCCGTCAGGTACGCCGTCGAGGTGCGCTACAACCTGATGCACCACAACGCGCTCGGCTACTCCGGCACCGCGGGCAACTCGGTGTACGTACACCACAACAAGATCTACGACAACGGCCTGGGCATGGCGACCGACAGCATCTTCCCGGGCCACCCCGGGCTGCCGCAGGACCACGCCCGGTTCAGCCGCAACGAGATCTACCGCAACAACGTCAACTACTACGAGAAGTACGTCTACACCGACCGGTGCACCGGCCCGTTCGCCGAGCGCGGCTACCTCGACGGGGTGGTGTGTCCGGTGCTGCCGATGCCAGTCGGCACCGGAATCCTGATCGCCGGCGGCAACTCCAACTCCGTCGACAACAACCTGATCTACGACAACTGGCGGTACGGCACGATGCAGTTCTGGGTGCCGGCGCCGCTGCGCGACGAGTACGACCCGACCAAGCTGTACGACACCTCGCACCACAATCGCTACCTGAACAACCGGCTCGGCTACGCCCCGGACGGCAGCGTGGCGCACAACGGGCTGGACTTCTGGTGGGACGACGAGGGCGCGGGCAACTGCTGGTCCGGCAACGTCTCCTCGCACGGCCTGCCGACCTCCAACGCCACGCTGCCGCGCCCGTCGTGCGAGACCGGCGGCTCGGTGTTCACCCCCGGCATGCCGGTCAAGGACGCCGGCTTCCTCGGGTGTACGCAGTACAACCGCGACGACCCGACCTGGCGGCGCCCGCCGGCGTGCGACTGGGTGGATTCGCCGTCGCGCCCGGCGGCGTACCAGCCAGCCGGCAGCAGCACCCCACTACCACCGGTCGGCGCCTCCGACGCCCTCACGCTGGCACTCCTGGCGGTCGCCTCCCTGCTGCTGCACCGCCGCCGGAGCCCCCGGTGACCCCGACCGCCGGCCGGGCCCGGAAGCGCTGGACGGCTGCTTACAAATTCCGCGATGGATTTCGTAAGCACCCGTCCAACGCCCGACCGGGTGAGGGAGCGGGCCCCGGCGCTACCGCGCGGCGGTGGCGGCGGCTGGCGGTGGTCGGCGTGGCGGCGGCGCTGCTGGTGACGGGCGGCGCGGTGTGGTGGGCCGGGCCGCGCCCACTGCACGCCACCGGTCCGGTCACCGTCGCCGGCAGCACCGCCGACGCCAACTTCTCGGTCGGCGGCCTCGCCATCCGGCAGGTCCGCTACCTCGACCGGCACGAGCTGCGGTACGGCTTCACGCTGGCCAACCGCGGCGCTGTCCCCGTCACGGTGACCGGCCTGTCCGGCGAGGACCCGCGCCTGACGCTGATGCGGCTGCGCGGGCTGGCGCCGGAAGGGTTCACGCTCGGGCCGTACGGCACCCGGCGGGTCGAGCTGCGGATCCTGATGACCGACTGCGAGAAGCTCTCCGCCCGCGCCGGCAGCCTGCTGCGTACGGTGCGGATCGACGTACGGGTGCTGGGGTTGGCGCCGCGTAGCGCCGAGGTGACGCTGCCGGAGGCGTTGCGGCTGGGTTCTGCGCGGGAGGCCGCCTGCCCGCGCGCCACCTCCCGGAGCCGATCCCCTGGCTGAGAGGCTGTGCCCCTGACCTGGAAAACAGTGGGCCGACCAGCGGGAATCGGACATCGAACCAGCGGCTTGATTAGCGGAAATCAGACATTTGGCGAGCGGTTGCAGGATTGTGGCGTAGGTCACATAGCTTCCGGAGTGCCCTCACAGAGAGTGATATTCCGGCCGAACTGGCCGACCCGGGAGGGGGCGGCCGGCGGCGGTCGCTTAACGTCGCCGTAACAGGCGTCCTGGCAGGTGAAACGCCCGAATTCGGGCGCCGGTCCTGACCTGCCGGGACACGTCCGCGAGGCTGCCCGACGCTCGACCACATAGCGTCGCGGTTTCTTGCGATTGGCCTACGAAACTGCGTAATGGCTGCTCACGGCCTTGGCCGACATTCGAAGTTGATCTTGGACCCTGCTAGCTTCGATTCACATGCCGCCTCCCAAACCTTCACATACCAGGGGCCCCGCCCGAACGCTGGAACCCCCGGCGTACGAGGCTCCGAAGCCCGAGGACGGCGCGGAGCTGTGGCGGATGGCCCGAGATTCTGGAACCCTCGATCTGAACTCTCCGTATATGTATCTGCTCGGCGCGTCCCACTTCGCCGAGACCTCCGTGATCGCCCGGCTCGCCGGCCAGCCAGCCGGCTTCGTGCTCGGCTACCGCCCACCCGACGCCCCCGACACCCTGTTCGTCTGGCAGGTCGCCGTAGATCGGGCGCACCGCGGCCGGCGACTCGCCAACGGCATGCTCAGCGCCCTCGTGGAGCGCCACCGGCCCCGCTACCTGGAAGCCAGCGTCACGCCGGACAACCACGCCTCCGCCGCACTGTTCAGCGGCTTCGCCCGGCATGCCGGAGCGCCGCTGGATGACACCCGGGTGCTCTTCGACGCACACCACTTCCCGGATGACGGCGCCCATGAGCCCGAGGTGCTGTACCGGATCGGGCCGCTGCCGAGCCACCCGTAGGCCGAGCCACCCGTAGACCGAACCGACCACAAAGGGGAGGATCCATGAACGTCTTTGAAACCCTCGAATCGGAAGTCCGCAGCTACTGCCGCGGCTGGCCGACCACGTTCACCACCGCCAACGGCAGCCGGATGTACGACGAGCACGGCCGCGACTACCTCGACTTCTTCGCCGGTGCCGGCACGCTCAACTACGGCCACAACCATCCGCTGCTGAAACAGGCGCTGATCGACTACCTGACCGGCGACGGCGTGACCCACTCGCTGGACATGCACACGGTTGCCAAGCGGGACCTGCTGGAGACCTTCCAGCGGCTGATCCTGCAGCCCCGCGGGCTCGACTACAAGATCCAGTTTCCCGGACCGACCGGCGCCAACTCCGTGGAGTCCGCGCTGAAGCTGGCGCGGAAGGTGACCGGGCGGGAGACCGTACTGAGCTTCACCAACGCCTTCCACGGGATGACGCTCGGCGCGCTGGCGGTCACCGGCAACTCGATGAAGCGGCGCGGCGCCGGCGTGGCACTGCAGCACTCGATGCCGATCCCGTACGACGACTATCTCGACGGGCAGACCCCGGACTTCGTCTGGCTCAAGGCACTGCTGGAGGACAGCGGCAGCGGGCTGGACACCCCGGCCGCGGTGATCGTGGAGACGGTGCAGGGTGAGGGCGGCGTCAACGTGGCCCGCGCCGAGTGGCTGCGCGGCCTCGCCGAGGTGTGCCAGACCTACGACATGCTGCTGATCGTCGACGACGTGCAGATGGGCGTGGGGCGTACCGGGCCGTTCTTCAGCTTCGAGGAAGCCGGGATCGTGCCGGACATCGTCTGCATGTCCAAGTCGCTGTCCGGGTACGGGCTGCCGCTCGCGCTCACCATGTTCCGCAGCGAGTTGGACGTCTGGGAGCCGGGCGAGCACAACGGCACCTTCCGGGGCCACAACCCGGCGTTCGTCACCGCCACCACGGCGCTGAACCACTTCTGGTCCGACGACGCGCTGTCGCGGCAGGTGGCCGCCAAGAGCGACCGGATCGAATCCGCGCTCGACAAAATGGCCGCCGAGCACTCCGACATCGGACCGGTCACCCGCGGCCGCGGCATGGTCTGGGGATTCGGCGCCGACGACCCCGGGCTGGCCGGCAAGGTGTGCGCCGCCGCGTACGACCGGGGGCTGCTGGTGGAGACCTCGGGGCCGCTCAGCGAGATCGTCAAGGTGCTGCCGCCGCTGACCATCCCCGACGACGAGCTCGACGCCGGGATGGCGATCCTCGCCGACTCACTGCGCGCCGCCCGCTCCGCCTGAGCTCCCACCCTGACACCCCCACGAGGAGAGACATGATCGTCCGCACCCTTGAGGAGCTGTCCGGCACCGACCGCGACGTGCTCGGCAACGACCGCGATGTGGCCAAGGGCACCTGGCGTTCCCGCCGGCTCGTGCTCGCCCAGGAGCGCGTCGGATTCTCCCTGCACGACACCGTCCTGTACGCGGGAACCAAGACCACCATGTGGTACGCGAACCACGTTGAGGCCGTGTACGTCATCGAGGGCGAGGGCGAGCTGACCGACCACGACAACGGCCGTACCTACCCGCTGCGGCCGGGGACGATGTACCTGCTCGACGGCCACGAGAAGCACACCCTGTACGCGCACTCCGATCTGCGCACCGTGTGCGTGTTCAACCCGCCCGTGACCGGACGGGAGGTGCATGACGAGAACGGCGTATATCCGCTGCTGCGCGAGCCCGACCCCATCGAGCCCGACACCATGGAGCCCGAGGAGGCAACAGCATGACGGTGACGACGGAGAACCCGGCGACCACCGACCGATACCCGACCCGTAGCGCGAAGCCATCCCTGCTGCCGCGCGAAGAACCAGTGGTCTGGGGCGCCGCCCCGGACGGCCCGCTCGACGCGGCCGCGCTGAACGGCTTCGAGAACCACGGTTTCCTCACCATCGACCAGATCATCGACCCCGCCGAGGTGACGGCGTACACCGCGGAGATGAAGCGGCTGGCGACCGACCCGAGGTTCGTCGCCGACTCCCGCACCGTGGTGGAGCGGGACACCCAGGAGGTACGCACGATCTTCGAGGTGCACCGGATCAGCGAGCTGTTCAGCGATCTGGCGAACGACCCCCGGCTGGTGAACCGGGCCCGGCAGCTGCTCGGCTCGGAGGTCTACATCCACCAGAGCCGGGTCAAGTACAAGCCCGGGTTCCACGGCAAGGACTTCTACTGGCACTCGGACTTCGAGACCTGGCACGCCGAGGACGGGATGCCGTTGATGCGCGCGGTCGGCGTCTCGATCGCGCTCACCCCGAACGAGCTGTTCAACGGCGGTCTGATGATCATGCCCGGCTCGCACCAGACCTTCGTCTCGTGCGTCGACCAGACCCCGGACGACCACTACCAGGAGTCACTGGCCGGCCAGATCGGTACGCCCGATCCGGACAGCCTGACCGCGCTCGCCGAACGGCACGGCATTCACCTGTTCACCGGCCCCGCCGGGGGTGCCACGATGTTCGACTCCAACTGCATGCACGGGTCCAACGGCAACATCACGCCGTACCCCCGGTCGAGCATCTTCATCGTCTACAACAGCGTGGAGAACACGCTGGTGGAGCCGTACGCGGCGGCTTCGCCGCGACCGGACTTCATCGCCTCTCGCGACTTCACGCCGGTCGCCCTCTGAAAACCGCCAAGATCACGATTCTGGGTACGGAGAAGCAGCGCCGCTGCACTTCCGTACCCAGATTCGTGATCATGCATGGGACGGCGCGCTACCAAGATCGCGATTTGTGCACGGCTTCACAAGCGCTTACTCTGAATCACCGGTAACTCGTGTTAGCACACCCCGGCCGTCCCCGTGGCGGCGGGTTCGTGCCGCACGCCGAAGAGACCTCCAGCTCGAACGAATCAGGTGGCATGAGCGATCGCGACGACTCCGCCGGGGCGCCCCCGGTGCCGGACCTTCCCGAGGCGACGATCGCCCGGCTCCCGGAGTACCTGCGCGCCCTGCACCACCTCTCCGAGGCCGGGCACGACACGGTCTCCAGCGAGGCGCTGGCCACCGCCGCCGGCGTCAACTCCGCCAAGCTGCGCAAGGACCTCTCCCACCTCGGCTCGTACGGCACCCGCGGCGTCGGGTACGACATCGACCGGCTGACCGGGCAGATCGAGCTGGTGCTGGGGCTCACCGGCCGCCGCGCCGTCGCGCTGGTCGGGATCGGTAACCTCGGCCACGCCCTGGCCGGGTACGCCGGCTTCGGCACCCGCGGATTCCAGGTCGCCGCGCTGTTCGACACCGATCCCACCCGGGTCGGCGAACCGATAAACGACCTGGTGGTGCAGGACATGGCCACCGTCGCCGAGGTGGTCGCCGCCGAACAGATCACCATCGGCGTGATCACCACCCCGGCGCACGCCGCCCAGGACGTCGCCGACGCACTGGTCGCCGCCGGTGTGACCAGCATCCTCAACTTCGCCCCGTGCGTACTGTCCGTGCCCGACGGGGTCGACGTCCGCAAGGTCGACCTCGCCATCGAGCTGCAGATCCTGTCCTTCCACGAGAACCGTAAGGCGGCGCTTACCTCGGTAGTGACTTCCCTACCGGTTCAGGGGGACCGACGTCATAGCGGCGGTACCCGCCCGGCTGGCATCCTCGGCGAGGAGGCGGTGGGTAAATGAACGCGTTGGTGGTGGGGCTTTCGTACCGTACGGCTCCGGTGTCGCTGCTGGAGCGGATCGCGGTGTCGCCGGCCGATGTGGCGCCGGTCACCGAGCGGCTGCTGGCCAGCCCGCACGTCACCGAAGCGATGCTGCTCTCCACCTGCAACCGGATCGAGGTGTACGCCGGCGTCACCGCGTTCCACGGCGCGCTCGGCGACATCGCCGACCTGCTGGCGTCCCGCGCCGGCATCGACCGTGGCCTGCTCGCCGACCACCTGTACGTGCACTACGACGGCGACGCCGCGCGGCACGCGTTCCGGGTCGCCGCCGGCCTGGACTCGATGGTGATCGGCGAGGGCCAGATCCTCGGCCAGCTGCGGGAGGCGTACGGCGTCGCCGTCGAGCACGGCACTCCCGGCCGGCTGCTGCACGAGCTGGTGCAGCACGCGCTGCGTACCGGCAAGCGGGTACGCACCGAGACCGGGATCGACCGCGCCGGCCAGAACGTGGTGAGCGCGGCGCTGCAGGTCGGTGCCGACCGGTACGGCGACCTGACCGGCCGCCCCGCCCTGGTGGTCGGCGCCGGCGCGATGGGCGGGTTGGCCGCCGCGAACCTGCACCGGCTGGAGCCCTCCGAGCTGTACATCGCGAACCGCAGCGCCGCCCGCGCCGATCGGCTGGCCGCCGGCTACCACGCCACCGCGGTGCCGTTCGACGACCTGGGCGACACGCTGCGCCGGGTCGACATCGTGGTCACCGCCACCTCCGCCGGCGGCCACCTGCTCGACCGCGACACCGTCGCCGCCGCCACCGCCGGGCGGCCGGTGCTGCTGCTCGACCTGGGGCTGCCCCGCGACGTCGACCCGGAGGTCGCCGACCTGCCCGGGGTCACGCTGATCGGGATCGACCTGCTCGCCGACGCGGTCGACGCGGTCACCGCCGACGACCTGGAAGCCGCCGAGATCATCGTCGCCGACGAGCTGGCCGGCCACCTGGCACAGCTGCGCAGCGGCGAGGTCGCCCCGACGGTGGCGGCGCTGCGGGCACGCGCCGACGATCTGGTCGGCGCCGAGCTGCGGCGGCTGCGACAGCGCCGGCCCGAGCTGAACGACACGCAGCGGGCCGAGGTGGCGCACACCGTACACCGGATCGTGCAGCGGCTGCTGCACCAGCCGAGCGTACGGGTGCGTGAGCTGGCCAGCGAGCCCGGCGGCGCCCGGTACGCCCAGGCCCTGCGTGAGCTGTTCGGACTCGACCCTGACGACACCGCCGAGGCGCTGTCGGTGGATCCGGTGGAGGACGAGACGTGACAACTCCCCTGCGGCTGGGCACCCGTGGCAGCGCTCTCGCCCGGGCCCAGGCCAGCGACGTCGCCGACCTCGTGGCGAAGGCGACCGGCCGTACCGTCGAGCTGGTCGAGATCGTCACCACCGGCGACCGCTCCTCCGCGCCGGTGGCGCAGCTCGGGGTCGGGGTGTTCGTCTCGGCACTGCGGGACGCGCTGCTCGCCGGCGAGATCGACGTCGCGGTGCACTCGTACAAGGATCTGCCGACCGCACCCGCCGACGGACTGACCATCGCGGCGGTGCCCGAGCGGGCCGACCCCCGCGACGCGCTGATCGCCCGGGACGGCCTGCCGCTGGCCGCGCTGCCCGCCGGCTCCCGGATCGGCACCGGCGCGCCCCGCCGGATCGCCCAGCTGCGCGCCCTCGGGTACGGCCTGGAGTGCGTACCGCTGCGGGGCAACGTGGACACCCGGCTCCGCAAGGTGTACGACGGCGAGCTGGACGCGGTGGTGCTCGCCGCCGCCGGGCTGCACCGGCTGGAGCGCGGCGCGGAGATCACCGAGGCGCTGGACCCGATGCTGATGCTGCCGGCGCCCGCCCAGGGCGCGCTCGCCGTGGAGTGCCGCTCCGGCGACCCGCTCGTCGAGCTGCTCGCCTCCGTCGACCACCCGGCCACCCATGCCGCGGTACGCGCCGAGCGGGCCCTGCTCGCGGCGCTGGAAGCCGGCTGCAGCGCCCCCGTCGGCGCGCTCGCCGAAGTAACCGAAGGCTCCACCGGAACCACCGAAGACCAGGAGATATACCTGCGCGGTGCCGTGATCGCGGCGGACGGCTCGCACGCCGTACGCCTGTCCGACACCGGTACGCCATCCGACGCCGAAGCGATCGGCAGGCGACTCGCCGCCACGCTGCTCGAGGCCGGCGCGGATTCACTGTTGGGGAGTAACGAATGACCCGTCGCAAGACTGTCGGCCGGATCAGCTTCATCGGTGCCGGGCCGGGCGATCCGACCCTGCTGACCCGCCGTGGGTACGACGCGATCGGCGCCGCCGACCGCCTGGTGTTCGACCGCGCCGTCCCGGCGCCGCTGCTGGACGCGATACGTGACGCCGCACCCGAAGAGGTCGAGCTGGAGCCGGCCGAGGGCGCGCCCGGCGACATCGCGAAGGTGCTGCTGTCGGCGGCCCGCTCCGGGCTGCGCGCGGTACGGCTGGTCGCCGGCGACCCGTACGCGTACGACTCGGTGGTCAAAGAGGTGCAGGCGGTCGCGCGTACCGCGGTGCCGTTCGAGGTGGTGCCGGGCGTCAGCCACGCCGGCGCGGTGACCAGCTACGCCGGGATGCCGCTGGGCGCGGTACGGGTGGAGATCACCGCCGAGGACCTGACCCAGCTCGACTTCGAGGGGCTGGCCGGCGTCGTCGCGTCCTCCGGGCTGGTGGTCAACACCGACTCCGGGGCACTCGGGTCGCTGCGGGACGGGCTGCTGGTGGCGGGCGTACCGGCGGCGACGGCGATCGCGGTGACCGGCGACGGCACCGGCGACACCGAGTACACGGTGACCTCGACGCTCGACAGCTTCGTGGAGGCGGCGCTCGGCTTCGCCGGCCGGGTGGTGGTCACGGTCGGCGCCACGGTCACCCACAAGCCGAAGCTGGGGTGGTGGGAGAATCGCCCGCTGTACGGCTGGAAGGTTCTGGTGCCGCGTACCAAGGAGCAGGCCGGCGCGATGAGCTCCCGGCTGCGGGTGCACGGCGCGATCCCCACCGAGGTGCCGACCATCGCGGTGGAGCCGCCGCGTACCCCGGCGCAGATGGAGCGGGCGATCAAGGGCCTGGTCGACGGCCGGTACGCCTGGGTGGTCTTCACCTCCACCAACGCGGTCCGCGCGGTGTGGGAGAAGTTCACCGAGCACGGCCTGGACGCCCGCCACTTCGGCGGCGTCAAGATCGCCTGTATCGGACAGGCCACCGCCGAGGCGGTACGCGCCTTCGGCATCCAGCCCGAGCTGATCCCGTCCGGTGAGCAGTCCAGCGAGGGGCTGCTGGCCGACTTCGCGCCGCACGACTCGGTCCTCGACCCGGTGAGCCGGGTGCTGCTGCCGCGTGCCGACATCGCCACCGAGACGCTCGCCGCCGGGCTCACCGAGCGCGGCTGGGAGGTCGACGACGTGACCGCGTACCGCACGGTACGGGCCTCGCCGCCGCCGGCGGAGATCCGGGACGCGATCAAGAGCGGCGGCTTCGACGCGGTGCTGTTCACCTCGTCGTCGACGGTGCGGAACCTGGTCGGGATCGCGGGCAAGCCGCACGCCCGTACCGTGGTGGCCTGCATCGGGCCGAAGACGGCGGAGACCGCGCGGGAGTTCGGGCTGCGGGTCGACGTACAGCCCGAGCACGCGAGCGTGCCAGACTTGGTGGAGGCGGTCGCGGCGTACGCCGTCGAGCTGCGCGAGAAGCTCGCGGAGATGCCCGCCAAGCAACGCCGCGGCTCGAAGGTGCAGGGCCCCACAGCGCTTCGTTTCCGGTAGGAGGTCGGCTCGTGACCTTTCCCTCGGTACGCCCCCGGCGGCTGCGGCGAACTCCGGCGCTGCGCCGGCTGGTCGAGGAGACCCGCGTACACCCGGCTGATCTGGTGTTGCCGCTGTTCGTCCGGGAGGGGCTCACCGAGCCGCGACCGGTGAGCTCGCTGCCGGGCGTGCTGCAGCATTCCCGGGAGTCGCTGCGCAAGGCCGCGGTGGAGGCGGTGGAAGCCGGGGTCGGCGGACTGATGTTGTTCGGAGTCCCGGCCCAGCGGGACGCGGTCGGCTCAGGCGGCACCGATCCCGACGGCATCCTGAACGTCGCGCTGCGCGACCTGTCGTCCGAGCTCGGCGACGCCACGGTGTTGATGAGTGACCTGTGCCTGGACGAGTTCACCGACCACGGCCACTGCGGCGTGCTGGACGCTTCCGGGTCGGTCGACAACGACGCCACCCTGGAGCGGTACGCCGAGATGGCGCTCGCCCAGGCGACGGCCGGTGCCCACGTACTAGGCCCAAGCGGCATGATGGACGGCCAGGTCGGCGTGGTCCGCGCCGCGCTCGACGAGGCCGGCTTCACCCAGGTCTCCCAGCTGGCGTACTCCGTGAAGTACGCCTCGGCCTACTACGGCCCGTTCCGCGAGGCGGTGGAGTCGACGCTGCAGGGCGACCGGAAGACCTACCAGCAGGATCCGCCCAACCTGACCGAGGCGCTGCGGGAGGTCTCCCTCGACCTGGCCGAGGGCGCCGACATGGTGATGGTGAAACCGGCCGGCCCGTACCTGGACGTGATCCGGGCGGTACGCGAGGCCGTGGACGTCCCGGTCGCGGCGTACCAGGTCTCCGGCGAGTACGCCATGCTGGAGGCCGCCGCCGCGAACGGCTGGCTGGACCGGGAACGCGCCATCCTGGAGTCGCTCACCTCGATCCGTCGCGCCGGCGCCCAGATCATCCTGACGTACTGGGCCGTCGAGGTCGCCCACCTGCTCCGCCAGCGCTACTAGTGCGTAGCAGGTGAGTGGGCCCTAGGCCAGATCAGAGGCGATCACGCGGGTGACCGACTTCACGGGATGGCCGGCTTGCGGGCGAAGATGCGTTCAACTGTGCCCGCTTTGAGCCGTTGGACCTCGACGACCGTGAACCCGGCGGCTTGAACGAGCGGGAGTTGGCGGCGGGTGAAGTGCTCACCGGCGGCGCGGATCGTCAGCTGTTCCAGCAGCCACTGGGCGGCCCGGATCGGCGGCCAGGTGCTGCCGATGTGGTCGAGCAGCAGCAGCCGCCCCTCGGGCGCCAGCACCCGCCGCATCTCGCCGAGCGCGGCGGCCGGGTCGGGGATCGTACACAGCGACAGCGCACAGACCACCGTGTCGAACGCCTCGTCGTCGAACGGCAGTGCCTCGGCGTCGCCGACCCGCAGGTCGACGGCCACCCCGAGGTCGGCGGCGCGCTGCCGGGCGATGCCGATCATCGCCGGGCTCAGGTCGATCCCCGTCAGGGTCACGTCGGCCGGGTAGAACGGCAGACTGCGCCCGGTGCCGATCCCCACCTCCAGGACCCGGTCCCGGGCACGGCTACCGAGCCATTGCCGGCCGCCACCGAACCAGATCCGCTCGGCGAAAGCGATCTGCTTGTCGTAGCTCGGTGCCGTCTTGTCCCAGACGCGCAGCGCTTTCGCGGTCTGGTCATGCGTTGTGCTCACGGTGACCTCCAGCAGGTCGACAGATGTACGTCATGTGGTCGGGGGCAGGCGGTCGAAGCCGGTGCCGGCGGTGATGACTCCCTCGATGACCTGCCGTACCCGGGCCGCGGCCAGGTCCGGATCCGGCTGGCCGGCATCGAGCCAGGCGAGGATCGCCTCGATCGCCGCGCTCGGAGCCAGCTGCGCCGCCCACCGCGCCCACTGTCGATCGCCGATCACCGCCGAAACCTGTAGCAGCGCGATCTCGGTGATCTCCGAGCGGAACCGCTCCGCCTGGGCCTTGAACTCCGGCTCCCGGGCGGCGTGCGCGAACAGCAGCCGGAACCCGTCCGGCTCGGCGATCGCGGCCTTCAGCAGCCCGTCGATGCTGGCGTCGGTGAACCCGCCCACGGGCTGAGCCACGTGATCGCCGAGGACGGCGCAGAACCGGTCCAACGCCGCCTGATACAGGTCGGTCTTGGAGTCGAAGTGCCGATACAGCAGCACCCTGGTGATCCCGGCCTCGGCGGCGATGTCGTCCAGCCCGGTCGCGGTGAACCCGTTGCGGGCGAACGCCGTCGTCGCCGCCGCGAGGATCTGCTCGCGCCGCTGGGCACGCGGCAGCCGCCGCACCGGCTCCGACCTGACATCGCTCACGGCCGCCCCCTCTTGTTGACCCTGGAGTGTACTTGCATCCATGTGCACTGCCAAGTCGACAAGTGCGGAGCGCAGTGCCTGATTCCTACCTGGGTAGGTCGATCCGGCCGGACGAGCCGCATAGTGTCGACGGCATGGCCACATGGAGCACGCTTGACATGCCAGCGCTCACCGGCCGGGTCGCGGTGGTGACCGGCGCCAACAGCGGCATCGGTCACGTCGCCGCCCGTGAGCTGGCGCGCGCCGGCGCCCGTACCGTGCTGGCGGTACGCGACGTGGAGAAGGGCGCCGCGGCGCTCGCCCGGATCCGTGAGGCGGTACCCGACGCCGACGCGCTCGTCTCGCGCCTCGACCTCGCTGATCTTTCCTCGGTACGCGACTTCGCCGACGCCCTCGACGGCAACGTCGACATCCTGGTCAACAACGCCGGTGTGATGGCGATCCCGCGTCGGGTCACCGTGGACGGTTTCGAGACCCAGTTCGCCACCAACCACCTGGGACACTTCGCGCTCGCCGGACTGCTGCTGCCCCGGATCACCGACCGGGTGGTGACGATCAGCAGCCTCGCCCACCACCGCTGCGCGATCGACTTCGACGACCTGCAGGGCGAGCGCTCGTACGGGAGTTGGGGTGCCTACCAGCGGTCGAAGCTGGCGAACCTGCTGTTCATGTACGAGCTGCACCGCCGCCTGACCGCCGCCGGCTCACCGGTACGTTCGGTCGCCGCCCATCCGGGCTATGCCGCTACCAACCTGCAGTTCGTCGCGCCCCAGATGCAGCGCAGCCGGCTGGTAGGCGCCGCCGGCGACCTGCTGATGCGGCTCGGCAATGCGGTCTTCGCGCAGTCCGAGGACCAGGGTGCGCTACCCACGCTGTACGCCGCCACCCAGGACATCCCCGGCGGCAGCTACATCGGCCCCGACGGGTACGGCGAGTGGCGCGGCCACCCGAAGCTGGTGAAATCCAGCCGCGCCGCCCGCGACCCGGAGACCGCCCGCCGCCTCTGGGAAGTCTCTGAGCAGCTCACCGGCGTCACCGCCCGGGTCTGACCACGGCCGCCCGCCGTTCGGATCACAGGCTCGAGGGCACGTACACCACGCGGTGGCCCCGCAACTCGCCTACCCGGTCGACGAAATCCGTGCTCAGTGGCGGCCAGCCCCAGAAGGTGATGCCGAGTGCACCGAAGGCGTTGGGCGGGGCCCAGGTCCAGTCGTTGAGGCCGTTGACGTGTCCACAGTGGCCGCACGACTGGTGGCCGGCGCCGCCGAGCCAGGCTTGGGCCGCGTCGTACATGGCATCGCCCGCTTCGTTGTCGACGTAGTGCTCGTCGTGCAGCGGGGTGGCCGCGCCGCAGCCCGCGCAGGTCACCGTGGCCGGGTCGAGGCCGTCGTACCAGTGGCGGCGGACCACGAACTCCCCGCCGTCCACCTCCTGGTCAGAGGGCTCCTGGTACGCCTCCGCGTGCCGCGGGCCAGGACGGTGGTGGCCCTCGTCGTCGAGCTCCGCGACGAGGATCCCGGTCTCGATCAGCCAGGCACGCAGCTTCTCCGCCAGCTCCACGGCGTCGCCGTCACGTACCTCGACGTCCACGATGGACTGTAGCCAGTCACTCATGCGCGGGACCTTAGCAGCCTGCGGCGAGCCGCGAGGGACCCGGAAAAGCGATTGCCGTCGATGCCGTACCCGGGCAAGATCTTCGGCATGTGCAGCCGACACCGGAAACAACCGGTGTACGAGCTCGAGTTGTCGGAACAGGTCTGACCTGACCGCCGGCGCGAGCCGTACGCCGCGCCGATGCCGTACCGACAACTGAATCAGCCACACCGTCACGGGTATGGGCCCGGAGCGGTGCGCAGGCGAGGGTTACTTCCACTCTGAATGGGGTTGTTGCGGGTTCGAGCCCCGCCGGGTACGCGTGCGTGCCTGTAGCTCAACTGGCAGAGCACCTTTACACCTTCGCCGCCCTTGTTCTCGCTCCAGGATGGGGCGCGGTGCCGGAGCCACGGGGGCTCCGGCAC
>JBOGDE010000056.1:0-21294 GCA_050701695.1 Micromonosporaceae bacterium | reverse complement strand
CACCACCGCGAGCCCGGGATCCGGCAGCCGGTCGGGGTCGGCGGGATGGTCCACGATCACCGCACCGCCCAGCTCCATCTGCCCCCAGGCGTCGCCCACCACCGCGCCCGGCGCGTGCAGCACCTGCTGGGCGATCCAGCCACGGAGCGCCGCGTCGAACGGCTCGGCCACCGCGATCACCTGGCGCAGGCTGCGCCGAGCGGCGGCCGGCGCGCCGGCGTCGGACCAGTCGCGTACCCGGTTCAGCACCGACGGGGTGGCGACCAGGGTGGCCACGGCGTACCGCTCGACCAGCTCCCACAGCCGCTGGTGGTGCGGTACATCGAGCATCCCCTCGAACATCACCGCGGTGTCGCCCCAGGCGAGCGGGCCGATCACCCCGTGCACCTGGCCGACCAGCCAGGCGATGTCGCCGGCCACCCAGAACACGCCGCCGGGGCTGAGCCCGTACCGGTGCAGCGCGGCGGCGTTGGCGAGGGTGGGGCCAGCGCCGTGCACCACGGTCACCGGGCGACCCCGGCGGTTGGCGAGGTTCGCCGCGAGCAGCGGGTGGTCGGCGTCCAGCTCGGCCGCGGAACCGTCCGGCGGCGGGGTGCCGGGGCGCGAGCGCGCCAGCATGTCGTGCAGCCACCGGTCGCCCTCGTACCAGTCCACGTCGAGCCCGGTACGGCGTACCACCACGGTGTACTCGACCCCGTGACCGGCGGTGAGGGCTTCGTCGGCGCGGGCCTTGGCGGGGATGATCGTGCCGTGCCGCCAGGCGCCGTCCTGGGTGAACAGCACCTTCGGGCCGAGGTCGGCGAGCCGTTCGGCGAGCGCCTCGGCCGGCAGCGGTATCGGCAGCATCGTGAACAGCGCACCGATCCGGGCGCAGGCCAGCATCGCGACCACGGTCTCGGGCAGCCAGCCCAGGTGCAGCGCGACCCGGTCGCCGGCGGCCACCCCGAGCCCGCGCAGCGCGGCGGCGACCGCGGTCACCTCGCGGTGCAGCTCGCCGTAGGTGACGGTGCGCCGGTCCCCCGGCTCACCTTCCCAGTGGAACGCGGGCTGTCCGGAGCGGGTGTCGAGGTGCCGGTCGACGCAGTTGACCGCGACGTTGATCCTGCCGCCGGGGAACCAGCGGCCCTCCTGGTAGAGCGCCTCGGGCGGGCGCTGCCAGTCGAGCAGCTCGGCGATCCCGGCCCACCGCCTCAGGTCCGGCTCCAGCGGGCCACCGCCCGGCCCGGTCGGGTCCACGCCGGCCGGGTGCGTCGCGGCGTGCGGCTCAGGCATGGCCCAGCGTCCTTCCCGCCGCACCCGCCGCGCGGGCCAGGTGCCCGGCGGCGGTCTCCGCCGACTCCTCGGGTACGGCGACCGCGAGCGCCGCGACCGCGTGGCCGCCTCCGGTGAGCACCGGCACCGCCACCTCGACCCCGAAGCCGCCCAGATCCTCCAGGCACAGATGCGAGGCGGCCGCCCACGCGGCGCGCTCGGTGTCGGCGAGCGCCTGGTCGGCCGGGGATGCGGCGGCGTACGTCTGGTCCCAGCCGATGTCGTCGGCGCGGGCGGCGAGTACCCGGCCGGCGGCGGTACGCAGCGCCGGCATCACCCGGTGCGGGTCGCGGTAGAGCCCGGCGTCCCGGCCGTCGATGCGGTCCACGTACGCCACCGAGCCCCGGATCAGCAGTGCGATGTGCACCGACACGCCGACCGCGTCGCGCAGCGGCAGCAGGTACGGCGAGACCGCGGCCAGCACCGGCAGCCGCCCCAGGTAGCGCTGCGAGAGGCGTACCAGCTCGGGGCCGAGGCCGTACCGGGATGAGCGCGGGTCCTGCTCGGCCAGCCCGGCGAGCACCAGGGAGCGCAGCAGCCGGTGCACCGTCGGCACCGACAGACCGGAGCGCTCGGCGAGGTCGGTCAGCTGCTGGTGCGCCGGCCCCGCGGAGAGCAGGTCGAGCAGCAGCACCGCGTTGCGCACCGTGCCGAGGGTGCCGCGCGCGTCGCCAGCCCGCGCCTGCGCGTCGGCGACGGTGCCGCGCTGCGCTTCCAGTTCTGTCACAAGCGCACCGTACCAAGCGGAAGCTCTTTACGAATAGCCCTATTGACTTTCACATAGTGAAAACGTAACGTCCGGCACACGGGGCCGAAACAGCGGGGCAGGAACCAGACGGAGGGCTGCGTGATCACACGCGAGTACCGCTTCCCGCTCAACGGCAGCACGGTGCCCGCCGGCGCCCCGCTGCTGGAGGTCTCGGGGCTCTCGCTGCGGTTCGGGGGCGTACGCGCGCTGCACGACGTGGGGCTCGAGGTCGCCGCCGGCACCATCCACGCGGTGATCGGGCCCAACGGCGCCGGCAAGTCCAGCCTGCTCAACTGCGTGTCCGGGCTGTACCGCCCACAGGCCGGGCGGGTGGTGCTGCACCGCGAAGGCGGGCCGGTCTCGCTGCTGGGCCGCCGCCCGCACCGGATCGCCCGGCTCGGCGTGGCCCGCTCGTTCCAGAACATCGAACTGTTCCGGCACCTGACCGTGCTGGAGAACCTGATGCTCGGCCGGCACATCCACTCCAGCCCCTCCCTGCTGCCCTCACTGCTCTGGTACGGCCCGGCCCGCCGCCAGGAGGTACGGCAGCGCGAGCTGGTCGAGGAGGTGGTCGACCTGCTGGAGCTGGCCCCGGTACGCCACAAACCCGTCGGCACCCTGGCGTACGGCTACCAGAAGCGGGTCGAGCTGGGGCGCGCGCTGTGCCTGCAGCCGTCGGTGCTGCTGCTCGACGAGCCGATGGCCGGAATGAACGCCGAGGAGAAGGAGGACGTCGCCCGCTACATCCTCGACGTCAACGAGCTGCGCGGCGTCACCGTGGTGCTGATCGAGCACGACATGGACGTGGTGATGGACATCTCGCACCGGGTCACCGTGCTCGACTTCGGCGAGCTGATCGCCGACGGCACCCCCGCCGAGGTCCGGGAAGACCGCCGCGTCATCGACGCGTACCTCGGGGAGGAGATCTCGTGAGTACCCTCCCGAAGCTGCTCGACCAGCTCGCCGCCGACCGGCCGCACGAGACCGCGCTGCAGGAGAAGCGGTACGGCATCTGGCAGCCGATCGGCTGGGCGGAGTACCGGCAGCGGGTACGCGACCTCGCCCACGGCCTGGCCCGGCTCGGCGTCGAGCGCGGCGACGTGGTGGCGGTGCTGGGCGACAACCGTCCCGAGTGGCTGATCAGCGAGCTGGCCGCGCAGTGCCTGGGCGCCGCCGTGGTCGGGGTCTACCCCACCAGCATCGGCGAGGAGATCGTGCACATCCTCTCCGTCGCCGGCGTCAGCACCGTGATCGCCGAGGACCAGGAGCAGGTCGACAAGCTGATCAAGCTCACCGGCCAGCTGCCCGACCTGCGGCACGTCATCTACTACGACCCGCACGGGCTGGAGCACTACGACCAGCCGTACCTGCGGCGGTTCACCGAGGTCGAGGCCGCCGGCCGGGAGTACGGGCTTGCCCGCCAGGGTTGGCTCGACGAGCAGGTCGCCGCCGGTACGGCCGAGGACATCGCGGTCATCTGCACCACCTCCGGGACCACCGCCCGGCCCAAGCTGGCGCAGCTAACCCACGCCAGCCTGCTGTCCATGGCCGGGCGGCTGACCAGCGTCGACCCGATCGAGGCGGGCTACCGGTTCGTCTCGTTCCTGCCGCTGGCGTGGATCGGTGAGCAGATGATCGGGGTGGCGTGCGGGCTCTCGGCCGGGATGACGCTGAGCTTCCCCGAGGACGCCGCGACCGTCCGCGCCGACCTGCGGGAGATCGGCCCCGACGTGATGTTCAGCCCGCCCCGGATCTGGGAGTCGATGCTCTCGGAGGTCCAGGTCCGCATCGACGAGGCGGGCTGGCTCAAACGCAAGGTCTTCGGCTGGGCGTACGCGGTCGGCGACCGGTACGCCGAGCGCCGGGTGCGCGGCGCCCGGATCGGCCCCGGCCTGAAGGCCGCCCACTGGCTCGCCGACCAGGTCGGGCTGCGCCCGGTGCGGGACCAGCTCGGGCTGGCGCGGCTGCGGCGCGGCTACACCGGCGGCGCCCCGCTCTCCCCCGACGTGTTCCGGTTCTTCCAGGCGATCGGGGTCAACCTGAAACAGATCTACGGGCAGACCGAGATCTGCGGGATCGCCGTACTGCACCGCGACGACGACGTACGGTTCGCCACCGTCGGCGCCCCGATCCCCGGCACCGAGCTGGCGATCACCGGCGACGGCGAGATCCTACTCCGCTCGGCGAGCGTGCTGCGCGGCTACCTGCACAACGAGGAGGCCACCGCGAAGGCGATCGACTCCGACGGCTGGCTGCACACCGGCGACGCCGGGTACGTCGAGGACGGCCACCTGGTGGTGATCGACCGGCAGGCCGACGTACTCAGCCTCGGTGACGGCACCCGGTTCTCCGCCGCGTTCATCGAGAACAAGCTCAAGTTCTCCCCGTACGTCGAAGAAGCGGTGAGCTTCCACGGCGAGTCCGGGATCACCGCGATCGTCTGCATCGACCCGGCGACCGTCGGCGCGTGGGCCGAGCGGGAACACCTCAGCTACACCACGTACACCGATCTGGCGGGCAAGCCACAGGTCGGGCAGCTGGTCGCCGAGGACGTCTGGCGGGCCAACCAGGACCTGCCCGAGCCGATCCGGGTACGCCGGTTCGTGCTGCTGCACAAGCAGCTCGACCCGGACGACGACGAGATCACCCGTACCCGGAAGGTACGGCGCAACGTGATCACCGACCGGTACGCGACCATCATCGAGGCGCTGGAGAACGGTGCGGAGTCCGTCGAGGTGAAGACCACCGTGACCTATCAGGACGGCACCCGGGTGGACCGCCTGATCCCGCTGCGGATCGTCGACCTCACCGGTTACCAGCCGCCACAGGGCCGGCGCCGGCGCCCCGTCTGGAGTGGTCGGGCATGACGGAGTTCATTCAACTCACGGTGTACGGGCTGGCCAACGGCGCGGTGCTGGCGCTCGCGGCGCTCGGGTTCGTGCTGATCTACAAGGCGACGAGCGTGATCAACTTCGCGCAGGGCGAGTTCCTGCTGATCGGCGCCTACCTGTTCTACACCTCGTTCGTGGTCCTCCAACTGCCGTGGGCGCTGGCCGTGGTGGCCGGCGTGATCGGCGCGACCGTGCTCGGCGTACTGATCGAACGGCTGATCCTGCGGCCGCTGATCGGCGAGGAGCCGATCTCGGTGATAATGGTGACGATCGGGCTGGCCGCGGTGCTGCGGGCGCTGGTGCAGATGTTCTACGGCACCGCGCCGCGCGGGATGCCGGCGGTGCTGCCCACCGGCTCGGTCGACATCGCGGGCGCCTCGGTCCCGGTGAACCGGCTGGCCGCGATCGCGGTCGCCGCGGTCGTGCTGGGCGGCTTCACCGCGTTCTTCCGCTGGTCCCGGCACGGGATCGCGATGCGCGCCGTCGCCGACGACCAGCAGGCGGCGCTGGTGCAGGGGATCTCGGTACACCGGGTGTTCGCGATGGCCTGGGCGATGGCGGCGGTGAGCGCCCTGATCGGCGGCGTCCTGCTCGCCGACCTCACTGAGGTCAGCCAGAACCTCGTCGGCTTCGGGCTGATCGTGTTCCCGGTGGTGATCCTGGGCGGGCTCGACTCCGTCCCCGGCACCGTCGTCGGCGGCCTCACCATCGGCCTGATCAGCCAGTACGCCGAAGGCCTCTCGCCCGGCGCGTCCCAGGTGGTGCCGTACGTCGCCCTGGTGTTGATCCTGCTCGTCCGCCCGTACGGGCTGTTCGGCCAGGTCCGGATCGAGCGGGTTTAAGGGAGTCCTCATGGCAGCGACCGCCACCGGCGTGCACCACACCAGCTACGTCTCGGAGCTGAGGCTGCGGCACACCTCCGCCGAGAAGACCCGGCTCTGGGTGGTGTACGCGGGGCTGATCGCGATCCCGTTCGTGGTCGACCCGTACTGGCTGGGGATCGTCAACACCATCGGGATCGCGGTGATCGGCGCGGTCGGGCTGAACATCCTGACCGGCTTCACCGGCCAGATCTCGCTCGGCCAGGGCGGCTTCCTCGCCGTCGGCGCGTTCGCCTCGGCGCTGCTGTCGACCCGGGCCGGGATGCCGGTGCCGCTGTCGATCCTCGCCGCGGTGCTGGTCACCGCCGGAATCGGGGCGTTCTTCGGGCTGCCCGCGCTGCGGCTGAAGGGGCTCTACCTGGCGATCGCCACGCTCGCCAGCCAGGAGATCATTCTTTTCGTGGTACGCCGCTGGGGCTGGCTCACCGGCGGCCAGGGCTTCCTCGACGTGGACCGGCTCTCGCTGTTCGGCTTCAAAGTGCAGCGGCTGAATTTCGAGTTCACCTGGTACTGGATCATCGCTGCTATCGCGGTGCTGGCTGTGCTTGCCGCACGAAACCTGTTCCGTACCGCGCTGGGCCGCTCCTTCATGGCGGTACGCGACCAGGACATCGCCGCCTCCGCGATCGGGGTCGACCTGACCCGTACCAAGCTGATGGCCTTCGCCGTCTCCTCCGGGTACGTCGGCCTGGCCGGCGCGCTGACCGCGCACTACACCGAGACCGTCACCTGGGAACGCTTCACGCTGGTGGTCTCGATCCAGTACCTCGCGATGATCATCGTCGGCGGGCTCGGCAGCGTGGCCGGGGCCGTGTACGGCGCCGCGTTCATCGTGCTGCTGCGCCCGCTGCTGGCCGAACTCGCCGAGCTGATCAGACCGTACGTGCCGTGGGTCGCCGACCAGCTGCCGGCGCTCCAGGTGGCGGCGTTCGGCCTGGTGATCGTGCTGTTCCTGCTCTTCGAGCCGAGGGGGCTCAACCGCATCTGGCAACGGGTCAAGGACTACGTACGGTTCTGGCCCTTCCGCTACTGAAGCACCGACGCTATCGACCGGAGGCACCACATGAAACTCAGGACACTGACCGCCTGCCTCGCCGTGGGGCTGCTCGGGCTGACCGCCTGTGGTGGGCCTGGCGCGGGGGGCGGAGAGGACGAAGAGATCTCGATCGGGATCATCGCCGACCTGACCGGCGCCACCGCCGACGTGGGCAAGCCGTACAACGAGGGGATGCTCGCCTACGTCGACAGCCTCAACGCCAAGGACGGCATCGAGGGGCGCAAGATCAAGGCACTCTCCGAGGACTACGCGTACGAGGTGCCCGCCGCCGAGGAGAAGTACAAGAAGTACGTCTCCGAGAACGTGGTGGCGATCCAGGGCTGGGGCACCGGCGACTCCGAGGCGCTGCGCAAGAAGGTCGCCGACGACGAGCTGCCGTTCATGTCCGCCTCGTACGCCGAGCCGCTGACCGACCCGCAGGAGTCGCCGTACAACTTCGTCGTGGCGCCGACGTACTCCGACCAGATGCGGGTGGCGCTGGACTACGTCGCCGAGCAGGACGCGAAGGCGCAGGTCGCGGTCTTCCACCACGACTCGCCGTTCGGTACGGCGCCGGTCGCCGACGGCAAGGCGTGGATCGGCGACAAGGGCTACCAGCTCGGCTACAAGTCGTACGCCATGAAGACCGGAGCCACCGACTACGTCGGGCTGCTGCAGCAGGCGAAGTCGCAGGGCGCCAAGTACATCGTGATCCAGAACGTGTCGAGCCCGGCCGCGACGGTGGCGAAGGACCTCGCCGCGCAGAAGCACGACATGAAGATCATCTGCCTCAACTGGTGCTCGGACGAGCTGTTCATCAGCACCGCCGGCGACGCCGCCGACGGTCACCTGATGGTGCAACCGTTCGCGCCGCCGACCGCGCAGAAGGCGGGCCACAAGACGGTGCAGGACTACTGCACCTCGAAGGGCATCGACCTGAACGCCAAGGGTCTGCACTTCGTGCAGGGCTGGTACACGATGCACGTGATGGCCGAGGGCATCCGCAAGGTGCTCAAGGACGGCGACGACCTGACCGGGCCGAACATTCGCAAGGCTCTGGAAGGGCTCGGCGAAGTCGACACCGGCGGCGTGATGGGGCCGGTCAAGTTCTCCGCCGACAGCCACCGCGGCTCGACCACCTCCGGCCTGTACGAGGTGAAGGACGGTGCGATGTCCGAGCTGGCGGCGAACGTGACGCCGAAGTCATGACCACCACGTCGCCGCGCTCAGGTTTCGGCTGGCAAGGCCGCACAAGCCGTGGCGTGGCCGGAGGTCACGCGAGGCGCGGAGAACGCCGCCAGCCGGAAGCTGAGCGCGGCGACCTGCTCGCCGTGAACAACCTCGAGGTCATCTACGACGAAGTGATCCTGGTGCTGCGCGGGCTGTCGCTGTCGGTCCCGGAGGGCCAGATCGTGGCGCTGCTCGGCTCCAACGGGGCGGGCAAGTCGACCACGCTGAAGGCGATCTCCGGGCTGCTGCCCACCGAACACGGCGAGGTGACCGACGGCAACCTGGTCTTCGACGGCACCGACATCACCCGGCTACCGGCCGCCACCCGGGTACGCCGCGGCATCGCCATGGTGATGGAGGGCCGGCGCGTCTTCGAGCACCTCACCGTGCACGAGAACCTGGTCGCCGGCGGCTACAGCCGCGGCCGGCACGCCGACTTCGACCAGGTGTACGAGTTCCTCCCCCGGCTGGCGGCGCTGCGTGACCGTACCGCCGGCTACCTGTCCGGCGGCGAGCAGCAGATGCTCGCGATCGGGCGTGCGCTGATGTCTCAGCCGCGGCTGCTGATGCTCGACGAGCCGTCGCTCGGGCTGGCGCCGCTGCTGGTGGAGGAGGTGTTCGGGATCATCCGCCGGCTCAACACCGAACTCGGGCTGACCGCGCTGGTGGTGGAGCAGAACGCCACCCGCGCCCTGGAGGTGGCCCACCGCGGCTACATCATGGAGCAGGGCCGGATCGTGCTGGAGGGCAGCGCGGCGGAGCTGTCGGAGAACCCTGACGTCAAGGAGTTCTACCTGGGGCTGGGCGAGGCGGGCGGCAGGAAGAGCTACCGCGACGTCAAGCACTACAAACGCCGTAAGCGCTGGCTGTAGGGGGACGCCGTGCTCACCGATCTGATCGCTTCGTACACCGCGGGCCTGGACGCTCCGGTCGCCGCCGCGGTCGCCGAGGGCGCCACCCGGGTCCCGGTCTTCGCCGAGCGCCTGGCCGCGGCCGGGATCGACCCCTCGGCGGTACGCGGCTGCGAAGACCTCTCGGCGCTGCCCGTGCTCACCAAGGACGAGATGGTGAGCGCACAGGCGCAGCGGCCCCCGTACGGCGGTTGGGTGGCGTGGGACGCGCCGGTGCGGCGGGTGTTCTGCTCCCCCGGCCCGCTGTACGAGCCGCAGCTCGCCGGGGCCGACCCGTGGCGGTGGCACGAGGCGCTGCACGCGATCGGGTTCGGCCCCGACGACGTACTGCTCAACTGCTTCAACTACCACCTCTCCCCCGCCGGCGCGATGTTCGACGAGGCCGCCGCGGCGTACGGCGCCACCGTGATCCCGGCCGGGGTGGGCAACAAGGACCTGCAGGTGCAGGTCGCGGCGGTAGTGGGCGCGACCACGTACACCGGGATGCCGAGTTACCTGCTCGCGCTGATCGAGGCCGCCGCCGAAGCGGGGCTGCCGTGGCCGGTGCGGCGCGCCATCGTCACCGCGGAGCCGCTCCCCGACTCGCTGCGCGCCGCATTGTCCACCCACGTCGAGGTGGTCCGGATGGCGTACGGCACCGCCGAAACCGGGCTCCTCGGGTACGAGGACGCCCCGGCCTCCGGCTTGAAGGTCCCCGCCGGCGTGCTGGTGCAGATCTGCGACCTGGACACCGGCCAACCCCTGGCCGACGACCAACCCGGCCAGGCGGTGGTGACGCTGCTGCGGCCGGAGTATCCGCTGACCCGGTTCGGCACCGGCGACCTCTCCGCCTGGCAGGTCGGCCCCGGCGGAGACCTGCGGCTGGCCGGCGTACTGGGCCGGGTGGGCGAGGCGGTGAAGGTGCGCGGCATGTTCCTGCACCCCCGCCAGGCGGCTCAGGCGCTGGGTACGCTGCCCGGGCTGGCCGGTTACCGCTTCGTGGTCGCCCGCGCCGAGCACCGGGACACCCTGCGCTGCGAGATCGTCCCCGACGCCGCCGCAGACGCCACCGCGGTCACCGAAGCGGTCCGCGAGCAGGTACGCGCCACCCTGCGACTGTCGGCCGACGTGGTCCCGGTCAGTGCGCTACCCGACGGCCCGGCCATCGTGGACGAACGCGACTGGAGCTAGCGCGGATTCCTTTCGGTCGGGCGGCGCGTCTACCTGTGTGTCAGGTAGCCAACCGAGGGAGTCCGATGACGCGGGCGCAGATCCCCGCCGGCGAGTTCGCCGAGCGGGCCGAGCCGATGCGGCGTGAGCTGCTGGCGCACTGCTACCGGATGCTCGGCTCGGTGCAGGACGCCGAGGACGTGGTGCAGGAGACGTACCTCAAGGCGTGGCGGGGGTACGCCGGCTTCGACGGACGCGCGTCGCTGAGTACCTGGCTCTACCGGATCGCCACCAACACCTGTCTGTCCACACTGCGGCACAGCTCCCGGCGGGTGTTGCCCTCGGGACTCGGCGCCCCGGGCGAGGACCCGTCCCACGCACCGGTGGCGGCCGCGGCGGATGTCACCTGGCTGCAGCCGATGCCGGACGCGCTGGTCACCCCGGAGTCTGAGGACCCGGCGGTGGTCGCGGAGCTGCGGGAGAGCCTGCGGTTGGCGCTGATCGCGTGCCTGCAGCACCTCACGCCGCGGCAACGCGCGGTGTTCGTGCTGCGTGAGGTGCTGAGTTTCCCGGCCGCCGAGGTGGCGGAGCTGCTCGGCACCAGTGTCGCCGCGGTGAAGAGCACGCTGCAACGCGCCCGGGCTCGGCTCGACAGTCTCTCCTCGGCATCCGAAGCCGCCGTGGCGACGGCCGAGCCGGTGGACCGGGAACTGCTGGAGGCGTACGTGGCGGCGTTCGAGAACGCGGACGGCGCCGCGTTCGCACGGCTACTGCGCACCGACGCGACGCTGGAGTTTCCGCCGGCGGCCACCTGGTTCTCGGGTCGGGCGAGCTGCGTACCGCTGCTCACCTCCGTGGTCGGCGAGCCCGCCGACTGGCGGATGCTGCCCAGCACCGCGAACGGGCAGCCCGCCGCGGTGTCGTACCGGCGCGACGAGCAGGGCGTACACCGGGCGTTCGGGGTCGCGGTACTCACCACCACGCCGTCCGGCATCGCGCGGGTCGTCGCGTTCGGGGACCCGGCGCTGGTCGGCGTCTTCGGCTGCCCGCCAACCCTGCCCGAACACCCACCGACCCGGCCCGAGCCGCATGGAGGAGCCCGATGAGGAAGCTGCACGTCGCCACCCTGGTCACGCTCGACGGCGTGACGCAGGACCCGGGTGGATTCGGCGAGACCGCGCAGGGTGGCTGGGCCGGTCGGCACTTCGACGCCGAGGCGGTACGGCACGCCGTCGACAAGCTCGCCACGGTCGAGGTGTTCCTGTGCGGCAGGGTGACGTACCAGCTGCTGTCGAAAGCCTGGTCCGGCAACTCCGGCGAGTACGCCGAGGCCATCAACCGGATGCCGAAGCCGGTCGCGTCCACCACCCTGCGCGCGCCGCTGGACTGGAACGCCACCCTGATCGACGGCGACGTGGCCGGCCGGATCGCCGCGCTGAAGCGCCAGCCCGGCGGGGACATCATGGTGTACGGCAGCGCCACCCTGTTCGACACGCTGCTGCGGCACGGCCTGGTCGACACGTACCAGGTCTCGGTCTTCCCGCTCACGCTCGGCGGCGGCCGCCGGCTGTTCCCCGACGGCACCGCCGAGACCACGTTCGGCCTCGCGGCCGTCGAGCCGCTGCGCTCCGGAATCGTGATCCTGACCTACCGGCCGAACGGGTCCTGACAGCTACCGGTCAACGGGCGATCATCGGGCCGAGCGGGCGGCCACCCAGCACGTGGCCGTGCACGTGGAAGACCTCCTGCCCGGCGTGGCGCCCGTTGTTGAACAGGAACCGCCACCCGGTCTCGGTTACCCCCTCCGACTCGGCGACCGCCGCCGCGGTGGCGAACACGTCCCGGATCACCTGGGGCGGCGCGGTGGCGAGCGCGGCGACGTCGGCGAAGTGCTGCTTCGGGATCACCAGCACGTGCGTCGGCGCCTTCGGGCTGATGTCGCGGAACGCCAGCGTGGTGTCCGACTCGTACACGGTCTTGGCGGGGATCTCGCCGGCGACGATCCGGCAGAACAGGCAGTCAGCGGTCACCCCAGAGATCCTAGGCCGTCCCCCTCCCGCCGCCGGTCCCCGCCACCTCCCCGCCCCGCGCCGTCTCATGATCGCGGTTTCGGGAACGGATGTGCTGCTCTGGTGACGGTTCCGTTCCGGAAACGGCGATCATCAAGCCGCCCCGGAGGTGCCGAGAGTGCAGCCGGTGGTGCAGAGGGGTTACCAGCGGGCGGTGCGGGTGTTGACTGTCGCGAGCGCGGCGGCGCCGGCGGTGGAGGTACGCAGCACCTCCCGGCCGAGCCGTACCGGCACTGCCCCCGCGGCGACGAACGCGTCCAGCTCTTCGGGCGCCACCCCGCCCTCGGGGCCGACCACCAGAATCACCTCGCCGTCGCCGGGCAGCGGCACACCGGTCAGCGGTGTCGTCGCCTCCTCGTGCAGCACCAGCACCGTCGCACCGGGGAACCGGTCGCACACCGCGGGCAGGTCAGCCGCGGGCCCCACCTCGGGGAACCATGCCCGGCGGGACTGCTTGGCCGCCTCCCGGGCAGTGGCACGCCACCGGGACAGCGCCTTCTCGCCCCGCTCGGCCTTCCACCGCACCACAGAACGCGCCGCCGCCCAGGGCACGATCACGTCGACCCCGACCTCGGTCATCACCTGTACGGCCAGCTCACCGCGGTCGCCCTTCGGGATCGCCTGCACCACCGTCACCCGGGGCCGCGGTAGCGGCTCGGCGCGCCGCTCGCGTACCACCAGATCAAGGGCACCGCGAACGGCGGTGAGCACCTCGCAGACCGCGACCCCGCCGCGACCGTCGCCGAGCAGCAACCGCTTACCTACCCGCAGCCGCTGCACATCGGCCGCGTGGTGCCCCTCCGGCCCGTCCAGCCGGACGGTGTCGCCGTCGGGCAGCGCGTCGACCAGAAAGAGCGGTTCGCTCACGCGTGGCCGTTGAAGGCGTCGCGCATCCGGGCGAAGAACCCGCCCGGGTGACGGGCGGGCTCGATCACCTCTTCCCCGCGCATCCGGGACAGCTCGCGCAGCAACCGCTCCTGCTCGGCATCCAGTTTGGTGGGGGTACGGATGTCGAGGTGTACGTACAGGTCGCCGCGCCCGTTGCCGCGCAGCCGTGGCACGCCACGCCCCCGGATCCGCAGTGTGGAGCCGGGCTGGGTGCCGGGGCGTACCTCCGCGGCCTCCTCGCCGTCCAGGGTCTTGATCGTCATCTGGGTGCCGAGCGCCGCCGAGGTCATCGGGAGCACGACCCGGCAGTGCAGGTCATCGCCCTTGCGGCTGAACACGTCGTGCGGCCGCTCGTGGATCTCGACGTACAGGTCGCCGGAGGGGCCGCCACCGGGGCCGACTTCGCCCTGGCCGGCGAGCCGGATCCGCATCCCGTCGTCGACGCCGGCGGGGATCTTGACGGTGATGGTACGGCGGGAACGCACCCGCCCGTCGCCGGCGCACTTCGGGCAGGCGTGCTCGATCACGGTGCCGTACCCCTGACAGGCCGCGCAGGGGCGGCTGGTGACCACCTGGCCGAGCAGGGTGCGCTGCACCGACTGCACCTCGCCCCGGCCGTTGCAGGTGTCACAGGTGCTGGGGTGGGTGCCGGCGGCGGTGCCGGCGCCCTCGCAGGTGCCGCAGCGGGTGGCGGTGTCGACCGTCAGCGGGGTCTCCACCCCGAACGCGGTCTCCTCCAGATCCAGGTCGAGCCGGATGATCGCGTCGGCGCCGGCCCGGGTACGCGGCCGCGGGCCGCGCGTGCTCGCCCCACCGAAGAACGCGTCCATGATGTCCTGGAATCCGACGAACGGCCCGCCCGCGCCGTGGCCACCACCGTCGGGCGCCAGCGGATCGCCACCCAGGTCGACGATCTCCCGCTTCGCGGGGTCGGAGAGCACCTCGTACGCGGCGTTGATGTCCTGGAACCGGTCATGCGCCTCGGTGTCGCCGTTCACGTCGGGGTGGAACTTCCGGGCGAGACGGCGGTACGCCCGCTTGATGTCCTCCGCGGAGGCGTCACGGGGTACCCCGAGAATGGCGTAGTAGTCCTTTGCCACGTTTGCTCGCATATCCCTTGATAGTCCTAGGTCTCGATCTGTCCCGGTCCTTGATTTCTCGTTCAATCCGCGGGGCCCTGTGGGTGCTCAGCCCAGCGGGGTGCTCAGCCCTGCGACAACACGTCCCCCACGTACCGCGCCACGGCGCGCACCGCCGCGATCGCACCCGGATAGTCCATCCGGGTCGGCCCGAGCACGCCCAGCCCGCCGACCACGGTGACGCCCGGCCCGTACCCCGCGCTGACCACCGAGGTGGCGCGCAGATTCTCGAACTCGTTCTCGTCGCCGATGCGCACCCGCAGCGTACTCGGCGCGTCCACCTGCCCCACCAGCTTGAGCAGCACGACCTCCTCCTCGAGCGCTTCGAGGATGCTGCGCATGGTGCCGGTGAGGTCCAGCGCGGTACGGGTCAGGTTGGCGGTGCCGGCGAACGCCACCCGCTCCTCCGGCCGCTCCACGACGGCCTCCAGCAGCACCGTGGACAGTGTGTTCATGGTCGGGCGCAGCTCGTGCCGTACGTCGTCGAGCATCGCCTCGATCACGGTCGGCGTGTCGGTCAGCCGGCATCCGACCAGCTTCTCGTTGATCAGAGCGCGCAACCCGAGTACGTCGTCCTCGGCGACCGGGGCCGGCAGCTCCACCACCCGCTGCTCCACCCGCCCGGTGTCGGTGATCATCACCACCATCAGCCGGTTGTCGGTGAGCGGCACCAGCTCCAGATGCCGTACGGCGCTGCGGGACAGGCTCGGATACTGCACCACCGCTACCTGGCGGGTCAGCTGCGCGAGCAGCCGCACCGTACGGTGCACCACGTCGTCGAGGTCGACCGCGCCCTCCAGGAAACGCTGGATGGCGCGCCGTTCGGCCGCGGTGAGCGGCTTGATCCGGCCCAGCCGGTCGACGAAGAGCCGGTAGCCCTTGTCGGTCGGCACCCGGCCGGCGCTGGTGTGGGGCTGGGTGATGTAGCCCTCGTCCTCCAGGAACGCCATGTCGTTGCGGACCGTGGCGGGCGAGACGTGCAGGTGGTGCCGCTCGACGAGCGACTTGCTGCCTACCGGCTCGTGGGTGGCGACATAGTCCTCGACGATGGCACGCAGCACGTCCAACTTGCGGTCGTCAAGGGCCACCTGCCACCTCCCCCACATCTCGTCGTCACACCGGGCCGCCACCGCTGGCACTCCGGCGACCGGAGTGCCAGTCTACGCGCCGCCGGGCCAATAGCCGAGCCACGGATCCGTGTAACGCAAACACGGACAGTCCGCATCGATGCGGACTGTCCGGTCATGGTCTGGATGGAGGTGACACCCGGTCCGGATGGCACCAGAATGCTGCCGGGCGCCCCGCACCCCCGGCAGGGGCGCACACGCATCACCGACGGGATCACCCATGAAGCTCTCTGAACAACTCCGGGTGCTCGGGCTCGGCGACGACGAGCGGGCCGCGTACCAGGAGCTGCTGCGAAACGGACCGGCGTCGCTGCCGGAGCTGCACGCGGCGACCGGCCGCGGCGAGCAGGCGCTGCGCGGCGCGCTCGAACAGTTGGTGGAGGTCGGCCTGGCCGCCACCGCCGGCCCGAACGGCACCCGGTACCTGCCGGTGTCACCACAGACCGGCCTGGAGGTGCTGAGCCTGCGCCGCGCCTCGGAGCTGCAGCAGGCCCGGGTGGCGGCGCTGCACGCGTACGAGGTGTTCCGCCGCACCGTGTACGCCCAGTCCACCGACGACCTGGTGGAGGTGGTGACCGGCGGCGCGATCATCGACCGGATCCAGCAGGTGGAGGCGGGCGTGCAGCGCGAGATCCGGCGCCTGGACTCACCGCCGTACTACCACGGCGGCACCGCCAACCCGGTGGAGCTGGCGCACCTGTCCCGCGGCATCGGCTACCGCGTGGTGTACGCCCAGGCTGCGCTGGACATCCCCGGCTACCTGACGGCGAACATCCTGCCGTCGGTACGCGCCGGCGAGCAGGCCCGGGTGCTGTCCGAGGTGCCGGTGAAGCTGACCGTGGTGGACCAGTCGCTCGCGCTCGTGTCGCTGACCATCGAGGAGGCGGAAGTCAACCGGTCACTGTTGATCGTGCGCCCCTGCAGCCTGTTCTCCGCGGTCGTCGGCCTCTTCGAGTACGCCTGGCGCGCCGCCCTGCCCGCTGCAGCCCGAGCCGGGTGGCGCCGCCCGCGCGGTCTCTCCGTTGGAACGCCGCCTGCTGGCGCTGCTCGCCGCGGGCGCCGGCGACGAGACGATTGCCCGCACCCTGGGGGTGAGCCGGCGTACGTTCTTCCGCTACCTGGAGAAACTGATGAGCCGCGCCGGGGCTACCACCCGGTTCCAGCTGGCGATGCACGCGACCCGGCAGGGCTGGCTGTAACACCGGGCTGGCTGTACCACCGGGCTGGGTGTGACGCCGGTCCGTCAGGGGAGCAGGTCGCGTACCACCGCGTCGGCGAGCAGCCGCCCGTCGAGGGTGAGGACGGCATCGCCGGCGGCGAGCCGGTCGGTGTCCAGCAGGCCCCGGCTCGCCGCCGCGTCCGCGCCCCGCAGGCCGGCCGGATCGAGGCTGGCCAGGGGAAGCCCCGAAGCGAGCCGGAGCCGCAGCATGACGTCCTCGGTGTGCTGTTCGCCGGGAGTGAGCCGCTCCCGGGCATGGCCGGGCGAGCGTCCGGCGGTGACCGCTTCGGCGTACCGGGCGGGGTGCTTCACGTTCCACCAGCGCACCCCGCTGACGTGGCTGTGCGCGCCGGGGCCGAAGCCCCACCAGTCGGCGTTGCGCCAGTAGAGCAGGTTGTGCCGGCATCGGGCGGCGGCGCCGGTGGCCCAGTTGGACACCTCGTACCAGGACAGGCCGGCCGCGGTGAACGCCCGTTCGGCGGCCAGGTAGCGGTCGGCGGCCACGTCCGGGTCGGGCGCCGGCAGCAGCCCGCGCCGGATCCGGCCCGCCAGCCGGGTCCCGTCCTCCACGATCAGCGAGTACGCCGAGACGTGGTCGACCACGCCATCGCCGACCAGCGCGGCGACCTCGGCCAGGCCACGCTCCCAGTCCTCGGGCCGCTCCCCCGGCGTGCCGTAGATCAGATCCAGGTTGACGTGCGCGAACCCGGCGTCGGCGGCCTCCCGTGCCGCGGCCACCGCACGACCTGGCGTGTGCCGGCGCTCCAGCACCGCCAGTACGTGCCGGGACGCGGACTGCATCCCCAGCGAGATCCGGGTGAAGCCGGCGGCCCGCAGCTTTCCCAGCACGACCGGGTCGACCGACTCCGGGTTCGCCTCGGTGGTCACCTCCGCGCCGGCGGCCAGCCCGAAGGTCTCGTCGACGGCGTGCAGGATCCGGGCCAGGTCGTCCGGCGGCAGCAGGGTGGGCGTACCGCCGCCGAAGAAGACCGTGTCCACCGGCGGTGCCGCGCCGTGGGACCCCAGCACCGCCGAGGCGAGCCGGAGCTCGGCCAGTACGGCGTCGGCGTAGTCGGACCGCCGCACCCCGGGTCCGAGCTCGTCGGCGGTGTAGGTGTTGAAATCGCAGTAGCCGCACCGGCTGGCGCAGAACGGGACGTGGACGTACACCCCGAAGCCGCGCTCACCGAGGCGGGCGAGGGCGGCGTCAGGCAGGGAGCCGTCGATCGGTACGGGCTCGCCGTCGGGCAGGGCTGAGGGCACCCGTCCAGTGTGACTCGCGGGACGGGGTGACTGCCGCACGTACCCTGACAGGGGTGCCGGTGAGAGGAGTAGCGGGGTGGGCGTGAAGTCCGTGTTGTCCGGGTTGGTAGCAATCGGGCTGCTGGCCGGCGGCGGGTACGCGCTGAGCCAGGTGATGGACGGCCGTACCGCCTTCCCGCTCGCTTCCGAATGTGTGGTCTCCGGCGCCGAGACCGTCCACCTGGACACCGAGCAGATGGGGCACGCCGCCACCATCGCCGCGGTCGGGCTGCGCCGGGAGCTGCCGGTACGGGCGGTCACCGTGGCACTGGCCACCGCGCTGCAGGAATCCAAGCTGCGCAACCTCGCCGGCGGCGACCGCGACTCCGTCGGGCTGTTCCAGCAGCGCCCCAGCCAGGGGTGGGGCGATCCGGAGCAGCTCAACGACCCGCGGTACGCCGCCGCCAAGTTCTACGACAAACTGCGGCGGATCCCAGGCTGGGAGCAGATGCGGGTCACCGAGGCGGCCCAGGCGGTGCAGAAGAGCGCCCACCCGGAGGCGTACCAGAAGTGGGCGGCGGAGGCCGACGTGCTGGCGCTCGGACTCTCCGGCCAGGCCCCGACCGCGGTCACCTGTACGGTCCCCGACGACATCACCGCGACCAGCCCGGTGGCGCTGCGCGAGGCGCTCAACCTGGACTGGGGCACAGTGTCGACCGACGAGTCGGCCGGCTCCGGCGTCACCCTCCCGGTACGCGACGCGAAGACCGGCTGGCGACTCGCCCACTGGCTGGTCTCCCACGCCGCAGAACACGGCGTCTCCCGGATCAGCTACGGCGGCCACCAGTGGTCGGCCTCCGACGGAAAATGGCGCACCACCAGCACCGCCGGCAACGCCGTAATCGCCGAGTTCGCCGGCACCACCGAAGGCTGACCGTGGTTTCTGGGGTTGTGGTCGCATCGATGTCATCCGATACGACAACAACCCCAGAAACCACGCGACGTCAGGGGGCGGTGAGGCGGCGGCGGGCGGTTTCGTGGGCCTCGTCGGGCAGCTTGGGGGCTTCCAGCAGGCGGGGCAGCAGGTCGGGTGCGGTGGTCAGGGCGCGGAACACCTCGCTGACCGTCACCCCGTGGTCGGGTCGGTGCAGCAGCTCGATCCGGTCGCCGGCGCCCAACTCACCCTCGGTCAGCACCCGGAGGTACGCGCCGGAATGCGCCCGCGCGGTGAACCGCTTGATCAGGTCCTTCACATCCCAGAAGCCGGCGAAGACCCGGCACGGGATCCGCACGCTCGCCACCTCCAGCTCGGCGTCGCCGACCCGCCAGCGTTCGCCGATCACGGTGTTGGTGAGGTCGATGCCCTCGGTGGTGAGGTTCTCGCCGAACTGGCCGGGACGCACCGCGCGGTCCAGCTCGCGCGCCCACCAGGCGGCGTCCTCGGTGGCGTACGCGTAGACGGCCTGGTCTACGCCGCCGTGGTGGCGGGTGTCGCAGATGGTGTCGCCGTCGAGCCCGAGCCGGCCGGCCTTCACCCGGTCGCCGGTCGGACGCTTGTCGATGCCAGTACGCCCTTTGTCACCGGTCCAGGAACCGGTGCGCACCACCGCCAGGTTGACCGAGACCACCCGTGCTGACTCCATGAGCCGACCCTATCCGGGGCTGCCACCGGCTTTCCCGAGCGCACCGGCGGCGATCAGGCGGCGCGCGTCACGTACCACGGCATCCATGGTGGGGAACGCCAGCGGAGGTGGCGCGGCGAGCGGGAACCAGCCGACCTCGGACATCTCGGCCGGGTCCGGGGTGGGTTCGCCGCCACCGAGCACCGCCAGGTAGTACGCGTCGAGCACCGGGATGGTCTCGCCCTGGTGTCGGTAGTCGCCGATGTAGAGCCCGATCAGCGGACCGAGCCGGACCTCGATCGACCTCTTCGCGGGCTTCCCGTACGGCGGCGTCGGCGGGGTGTTCCCAGCCATCGCAGAAACCACCGGGCAGGTCCCACATCCCGAGGCTGGGCTCGTGGGCGCGGCGGCCGGCAAGGAATTGGTCGTCGTCGCGCACCACCACCACACCGGCACACGGACGGGCGTTGACGTAGCTGGCGTACCCACAGTCGGCACAGCGGGTGGGCGGTGCCACAGCCAGCAGCGCCCCACACCGCCCGCAGTACCCCGGACCGTTCGCCACCATCACCGCCGCACCGTAACCCGGGCACCCCGGCCCGGCCGCCCGGTGCCCACCACCCAGGCCCGGCCCCTCCTCAAGATCACGATTTCGGGAACAGATGCGCTCGCCGACAAGCAGAACCGTTCCCCAGACCGCGATCACCGAGGTGAGGGCAGCCGTCGCCGTGTCGGTCATGTGATCCGAGATCATCAATCTCGTGACGTAAGCCACATATACGTAGCTAACCTCCGCGCTCATTCGTTGTCAGTACCCTTTGTGCGTAGGAACACACGCACAGTAGCCGGCGCTGCGGATGACCATCGGGGGGTGGCCGTCATGGGGCAGAGGGTCTCTGATCACCCGCAGCGCCGCTGCTGGCATGCCGGCAGGGGTGCCTGCCGATGATCATGGGACTGCTGGTCACGGTCGTGACCATCCTGGTGACCGGGGTACTGCTCTGGGTGGCACGGCGCCTGATCCCCGGCGACACCAAGCAGGACCACCACGACGTGATCATCGCCGTACACCAGATGGTCGGCATGCTCTACGCGATCCTGCTGGCGTTCGTGGTGATCATCGTCTGGGAAACCGCGAGCAAAGCCGACGACGACTCCCAGGTCGAGGCGAACAAGGTCTCCCAGATCTACTTCACCGCCCGGGACCTGCCCGAACCGCAGCGCGGCCAGCTCACCGGACTCGCCAAGCAGTACGCCACGACCGTGGTCGACGAAGAGTGGCCGCTGATGGCGCAGGGCGAGACCAGCGCCAAGGCCCGTGCCCTGGTGGGCAAGATGCGCACCACCGCGCACGATCTGCGGCCCGCCAGCGCGCATGACGAGATCCTGATGGACCAGACCCTGACCGCGATCAACGAGCTGGTGGAGGCCCGCCGAGCACGTACCGACGCGGTCGAGTCCAAGATCCCGCCCATCATGTGGGCCGGGCTGATCGTCGGTGCCGCGCTCACCGTCGGCATCACGTTCGTCTACGACTACACCCGGTACGTCCCGCACTTCCTGATGGTCAGCGCGATGACCCTGCTGACGGTGTTCCTGCTCTGGCTGACGTGGGAGATGAGCCAACCGTTCGACGGACCCACCGGCGTGGGACCGGACGCGTTCGCCACCATCCGCGACCGATTCGCCGAATTCCCCTGACCCGGCGCGGCGGGTCGGCCGGACCGGCCACCGCGCCCCGAGAGGAGTGCCCGATGACTACCCGACGCGCACATCTGACCCGGCTCGGTCTGGTGGCCGCCGCTCCCCTGGCGCTGGCCACCGCCAGCCC
>JBOGDE010000055.1:0-21907 GCA_050701695.1 Micromonosporaceae bacterium | reverse complement strand
GGCGGCGGCCGACGCGGCGGAGGTTAACCGGTGCCGCTGCTAGCCCGGATGATCAGTACGCCGCTGGCGATCGAGGTACGCCGCGGTGCCATCGCCGACCTCGGCGCGGTGCTCGCCGACCAGCGGATCTCCGCCGGCGGCGACGTCGCCGTGGTGGTGGGCCCCGGCCAGGGTGAACGGATCGTCGAGCTGATCCGGCCCAGCCTGGAGCGCGCCGAGGTGTTCGGAGTCAGCGGCGGCACCCTGGATGCGGCGCTGGAGCTGAGCCATCAGCTCGGGGCGAACCACTTCGACGCGGTGGTCGGCATCGGTGGCGGCAAGACCCTCGACACCGCCAAGTACGCGGCGTCCCGGCGCGCGCTGCCGATGGTGTCGGTTCCCACCAGCTTGGCGCACGACGGGATCGCGTCGCCGGTGGCCTCACTCGACCACGACGGGGGGCGGCACTCCTACGGCGTACACATGCCGCTGGCGGTTGTCGTCGACCTGGAGCACGTCGCGGCCGGACCGGTCCGGCAGACCCGGTCCGGGATCGGGGACGCGCTGAGCAACCTGAACGCGGTCGCCGACTGGGAGCTGGCCCACGCCGAGCGCGGCGAGCCGATCGACGGGCTCGCGGTGGCGTTGTCCCGGGGTAGCGCCGAGGCGCTGCTGCACCACCCCGGCACGGTCGGCGACGACAGCTTCACCACAGCGCTAGCCGAGGCGCTGATCCTGGGCGGCATCGCGATGGCGGTGTGCGGCTCCAGCCGGCCCTGCAGCGGCGGTTGTCACGAGATTTCGCATGCACTGGACGCGATCGCGCGTGACGTCGCCACTCACGGTGAGCAGGTGGGTTTCGGTGCCTTGCTGTGTACGTTCCTGCGCGGCGACGCCGCCCGCTTCGACCACCTGTCGGCCTGCCTGGCACGGCACGGGCTGCCGCGTACCCCCGACGAGTTGGGGTTGACCGAGGAGCAGCTGGTCGCCGCCGTGGTGGCCGCACCCGGCACCCGACCGGACCGCTACACCATCCTGGAACACCTCGCGCTCACCCCCGACCAGGTCCGCGCCCGCATCAAGGAGTACGTCGATGCCGTCACCTGACACGCCCGGCTACCACGACTTCTACCGCACCAACCGGGGCGGCGGCCTGTTCAGCGAGGCGGTCAGTCAACGGCTCGGCGCGGTGGTGGCGTTGGTGGCTGCCCGCACAGGCGTACGTCCCACCACGCTGACGCTGCTCAACCTGGTGCTCGGGCTGGCGATCTCCGCCGCGGTGGTGTGGTGGGCCCCCCGCGCCGCGGCCGGCGAGCTGCCGATGTGGGCGCTCGGGCTCGGTGCCCTGGTCGGTTGGCAGCTCGCGTACGCCATCGACTGCGCCGACGGGCAGCTGGCCCGGGTCACCGGACAGACCAGCTCCGCCGGGGCGCGGGTCGACATCCTGGTCGACGTCGCCGCCCAGATCGCGCTGGTCGCGGCGATCGCGGCGGTGGCGGTGGCGTACGAGCCGGAGACGCCGGTGTGGCTGGTCGCGGTGTTCACCGGCACCTGGATGGTCAACCTGGTCGCCTCGGTGTTGCAGTCCGGCGCGAACGCCTCCAGCATGATCACCAGCGCCAGCCTCCCGGTACGCCTGGGCAAGCTGATCCGCGACTACGGCGCCGTGGTGTTCGCCTGCGGCCTGGTGCTGATGCTGGTGCCGCAGCTGACGCACTGGCTGGTGGTGGCGGTGTCGCTGGTCAACGGCGGCTTCCTGCTCGCCAGCATCGCCCACTCCGCCCGCACCGCCTACCGGGAGACGGCTCAGCGGGCAACCGCTCAACGGGAGACGTCGGCGTAGATCTTCAGCAGCTGGTCGGTGACCACGCCGGGGGAGAACGTGGTTTCGTAGCGGCGGCGTGCGGTGCCGGTGAGCCCGGCGGCGTCACGGGCCGCGACCGGGAGGGTGGCCGCCAGTGCGTCAACGGTGGGCTCGCTGACCCAGCCGGCGGTCTCCGACTCCCCTGCGCCGATCAGGTACGGCAGGCCGCCCTTCGCGGTGACCAGCACGGGGCGCGCGTTGGCGAGCGCCTCGACCACCACCATCGGGCACACCTCGTCCCAGGTGGACGGTACGACGAGCACCGCGCCCGCCCGCATCGCGTCGAACACCGCCGGCTTCGGCTGGGCGCCGAGGAAGCTGATGTCGGGCCGGCCATCGGCGGCGGCCGCAACGGTGTCCCGCAGCGGGCCGTCGCCGACGATGGTGAGCGTGCCCAGCGCATCGACCGGATGCCGGGACCAGGCATCGAGCAGTAGCCCCAGCCCCTTCTCCTCCGACAGCCGCCCGACATAGAGGAACCCTGAGCCGGCCACGTCGTGCCGCCCCGGATCCGGTACGGAGTTCGGCTTCACCACGATCTGTTCGTCGCGGATGCCGTACCCCCGTAGGTGTTCTGCCATGGCGGAGGTGAGCGCGATGAACCGGTCCACCGAGCGCCAGGTGCCGCGGTGTGCGGCCAGCGCCGTCGCCATGATCACGCTCTGGGCGCGGGAGCCGCGGTAGCAGCCGTGCTGGATCGCGGGCAGCCCGTACGCCCTGCCGCGGCAGTCGTAGCAGGGGTGGCCGTCGCGGAAGTACGTGCCCGCCACGCACACCTGGCGGAAGTTGTGCACGGTGTGCACCACCGGCACCCCGGCCGCGTGCGCGGTGCGTACCACCCAGGGCGACAGCAGCGGGTACGGGTTGTGCAGGTGCAGCACGTCCGGTCGCTCGGCGGCGAGCAGCTCCCGCAGCGCCCGCTGGGCCGGTGCGGCGTAAAGCGGGGAGACCGGCAGCAGTGCCTTCTGAGCCGCCGGCATCTCGGCGATCTCGTCGGAGCTGCGTTGGAACGGCAGCACCGTCACGCCGGCGCTTCCCAGCAACTCGATCTCGTTGTCGACCACGGTGTTCTCGCCCGAGGGCTGGGCCGAAACGTACCGGTTGTGCGCGATGACGACCTTCATCCCACCCTTGCCCAGCGCTGTACGAATCTGCCCGCACCACCGTACTGCCCCCGGCACCAGGTCGTTAGGTGTTCGATACTGGGTAGCCTTGCGGGATGCCGGAGTTGCCGGAGGTGGAGGCGCTCGCCGCGCACCTGCGTGAGCGGGCGGTCGGGCACGAGGTACGCGGCGTCGAGGTGGCGGCGATCAGCGTGCTCAAGACCTACGATCCCGCGCCGACCGCGCTGGTCGGTGCCACGGTCACCGGCGCGGGCCGGCACGGCAAGTTCCTGGACCTGCAGGTCGGGGAGCTGCATCTGGTGGTGCACCTGGCGCGGGCGGGGTGGCTGACGTACCGGGAGCAGCTGAACCCTCGCCCGGTCCGGCCCGGCAAGGGGCCGCTGGCGCTGCGGGTACGGCTCGACGACGGCTCCGGCTTCGAACTCACCGAGGCCGGCACCCAGAAAAGACTCGCGGTGTACGTGGTGACCGACCCGCGGCAGGTGCCCGGTATCGCCCGGCTCGGCCCCGACCCGCTCACCCTGGACGAGGCGGGGTTCGCCGCCGTGGTCCGGGCACACCGGGCGCAGCTCAAGGGCGTACTCACCGACCAGAAGGTGTTGGCGGGGATCGGCAACGCGTACAGCGACGAGATCCTGCACGCGGCGAAGCTCTCCCCGTTCGCGATCGCCAACCGGCTCGACGACGAGGCGCTTGGCCGGCTGCATCAGGCCACCAGCGCGGTGCTGCGCGACGCGGTGGAACGCTCGGTCGGCCAGAAATCGGCGAGCCTGAAGTCCGAGAAGCGCTCCGGGCTCAAGGTGCATGCCCGGGCTGGGCTGCCGTGTCCGGTGTGCGGCGACACCGTACGCGAGGTCTCGTTCAGTGGTTCCAGCCTGCAGTACTGCCCGGGCTGCCAGACCGGTGGACGTACCCTCGCCGACCGCCGGATGTCCCGCCTGCTGAGGTGACCGCCGGTGTCGCTGCTGAGGTGGCGGCCGGTGTCGCATCCCGGAGCGGACTCGACACGGTACGACGGCAACGATTAGTGTCGGCCGGTCGCCGTTGGGTATTCAGGCTCACATGTCACACTGATGGGGCTGTGAGCGAAGTACGTACGCACGCACGATCAGCAGCCCCAGGCGGCGGTCCCGAGACATGGACGATCAGCAACAGCAGGGCGAGCGGGACGACGCGCCGGTCGGGCGGACGGTGCGGATGCCAGCGCGCCGAACCGGTGGAGGACCTACCGTTGTGACGACGAGTCTGCGACGCCCACCCGCGGCGCCGACCGCATCCGCCCCCTCCCGGGGTCGCTCCCGTACCGCCGGAGTCAGCATCGGTGGGCCCCCGGCCGCCAACGGTGTCACCCGGTCGCTCTGGTTCCGTAACCACCGGATCAACCGCTGGCACCGGCCGTACGCCGCGCTACTGGTGGTCCTCGACTTCCTCTCCGCGGTGGCGGCCAGCCGGCTCGCGATCTGGCAGTGGGACCAGGCCGTGGCCGGTTTCGCCAGCACCGCGCAGATGTACCTGATCGGCCTGGTGCTGCTGCCGCTCGGCTGGGTGATCGTGCTGTGGGGCCACGGCGCGTACGACCGGCGCTACCTCGGGCTCGGCACGGACGAGTTCAAGCGGGTGCTGCGCGCCTCGCTGACCGTGGTCGCGATCGTGTCGTTCCTGACGTTGACCCTGAAGTTCGACGCCTCCCGGCTCGCGGTCGCCACGTCGCTGCTGGCCACCCTGTTCTTCCTGTTGATCATGCGGTACGCCGCCCGCCGGGTGCTGCATGTGTTCCGCAAGCGCGGCCTCGGCATCCACCGGATGCTGCTCGTCGGGTCGCTGCAGGACGCGCTCGAAGTCAACGCCGTGGTGGCCCGCAACCCGTTCGCCGGGCTCACTCCGGTCGGGATCTACCTCACCCAGGGCCGCGCCGCCGCCCGTGGCGCCCAGACCCCGCTGCCGCTCTACACCGGCCGCGACCGCGACCCCGTCGAGCTGGTCGGCGATCTCGGCGCCGACACCATCGCCGTCTGCGGCTCCGCCGGCTCCAACTCCACCGACCTGCGCCGGCTGGCCTGGCAGCTGGAGGGCACCGGCATCGACCTGGTGGTGGCGCCGCAGCTCACCGACATCGCCGGCCCCCGGGTGCACGTACGCCCGGTGGAGGGGCTGCCGCTGCTGCACGTGGAGGAGCCGACCCTGTCGGGTGTCGGCTGGCTCGCCAAGTACTTCATGGACCGGATCGGCGCCGGGCTGGGGCTGCTGGCGCTCTCGCCGCTGCTGGTGGCGACCGCGATCCTGATCAAGGTGACCAGCCCTGGGCCCGTGTTCTTCCGGCAGGCGCGGGTCGGGCGCGAGGGCAAGCAGTTCCGGGTGTGGAAGTTCCGCACCATGTACACCGACGCCGAGGACCGGCTCGCCCACCTGGTCGACCAGAACGAGACCGACGGGCTGCTCTTCAAGATCAAGCAGGACCCGCGGATCACCCCGCTGGGGCGGTGGTTGCGGCGCACCTCGATCGACGAGCTGCCGCAGCTGATCAACGTACTGCGGGGGGAGATGTCGCTGGTCGGGCCGCGTCCGCTGCCCGCCGAGGACGGCGACTTCCTGGGCGACGTACGCCGCCGGCTGCTGGTACGCCCCGGCATCACCGGCCTCTGGCAGGTCTCCGGGCGCTCCGACCTGTCATGGGACGACGCGGTACGGCTCGACCTGTACTACGTGGACAACTGGTCGCTCGCGTTCGACCTGGTGATCCTCTGGCGTACCATCAGCGCCGTGGTCCGCAGCGCCGGCGCCTACTGACCGCGCCCGCCGGGCAGGCTTCGGCGCGGTGATCCGTGCCACGTACTGACCCGTAGCTCCCTACGGTTGCGTAACTTACGGGTACGTAGCCTGGCGTTCGGAGGGAGCCCCCGTGACCGCGTCCGTGCGTCCACTGACCCAGACAGAGCTGCTCATCGAGCTGGAGCAGGTGGTCGAGACCAACCTCAACCGCCACCTCGGCATCGCCAAGGAATGGTTCCCCCACGAGTACGTGCCGTGGAGCGAGGGCCGTACCTTCGACGGCGTCCTGGGCGGCGAGGCGTGGTCGCCGGAGGACTCGCCGCTGTCGGACGTGGCGCGTACCGCGCTGATCGTCAACCTGCTCACCGAGGACAACCTCCCCAGTTACCACTTCGAGATCGCCACGCTGTTCGGACGGGACGGCGCCTGGGGCACCTGGGTGCACCGGTGGACCGCCGAGGAGGGCCGGCACGGGATCGCGATCCGGGACTACCTCACGGTCACCCGGGCGGTTGATCCGGTGGCGCTGGAACGGGCCCGGATGACACACATGGAGACCGGGTACGCCTCGGCGTACGACGGGGTGCTGCGCTCGCTGGCGTACGTGTCGTTCCAGGAGCTGGCCACCCGGATCTCGCACCGCAACACCGGCAAGGCGACCGGTGACCCGAACGCCGACCGGCTGCTCGCCCGGATCGCGCAGGACGAGAACCTGCACATGGTCTTCTACCGCAACCTGCTCGCGGCCGCGCTGGAGTTGGCGCCGGACCAGACGATGCGGGCCATCACCGACGTGGTCACCACGTTCCAGATGCCCGGCCACGACATTCCCGGCTTCGGCCGCAAGGCGATCGAGATCGCGGTGGCCGGCATCTACGACACGCGCCAGCACCGCGACGAGGTGCTGCTGCCGGTGCTGCGGCACTGGAAGGTCTGGGACGTCACCGGTCTCGGCCCCGAGGGCGAGCAGGCCCGCGACGAGCTGGACGCGTTCCTGGAAGGGCTCGACCGGCAGGCCCGCCGCTTCGAAGAGCGCCGCGCCGCTCTGAAGGCCCGGCTGCTGCGCTGAACGGGCGGCAACCGGTGCGCGTCAGGTGACGTCGGCGGGGTCGATCTCCAGCGGAAACGGCCGGTCCGAGCGCCACGGCTCGCCAGCCTTCACCGTGGCCACCTCGTCGTAGCCGCTCTTCCCGTCGTGCTCCAGGACCGTCAGTGTGTGGGCGCGGGGGTCCACAATCCAGTAGTTCGGTATGCCGGCGGCGGCGTAGTCGTGCCGCTTCAGGATCAGATCGTTGCCGGCGTTGCTCGGCGAGAGCACCTCGACGGCCAGCACGATGTCGGCGGGTTGGAGGGCGTCGACGTCGGCATCCAGTGCGGTGCGTGGCACCACCATGATGTCCGGGATGTAGAAGCTCCGACCGCCCGAAATATCGCTGAAGTCGATGCCGATACCGACCGTGGTAGCGGTCAGTTCGTCGGGCGCCAGCGCGATGAGACGTTGGCAGAGCCGGTGCGCGGCACGGCCGTGGCGTACCGCTGCGGGTGGTGTCACGAGCAGGCTCCCGTGGGCGATCTCGTACCGGTTGCCGTCGTCGGGAAGCTGGATCAGGTCCTCGACCGTCCAGGCCTCACCCGCAGGATGCAGTGCCGGTTCCTTGGTCATGGTCACGCCCCTATCCTCCCGGCCGGACCGCTCTGATGCACGCTCGCCCACAACCACCTTACTTTTCCACAGAACACTGTTCGGCGGCTTGAATCCGCGGTCGTGCAACAGTATGGGCAGCTCGCGCGTCCTTGGGATGTCACGGGAGGTGCGATGGACGATCCGGCGAGCTTCGTGGACTTCGTGAACACGAGGTCAGATGCGCTGCTGCGCTACGGCTACGTGCTCACCGGCGATCCGCACAGTGCCGCCGACCTGCTCCAGGAGGGGCTGGTACGGCTGCGCGGCGCGTGGTCGCGGGTGCAGAACAAAGGACCCCGAAGGCTACGTACGGGTCACCATGGCACGTCTTCACGTCAGCATCTGGCGCCGCCGCCGGCGCGAGCGGCTGGTCGATGCGGTCCCCGACCGGGGCTACACCGACCAGCGGTTCGAGGCCGCACACGGCGACGCCGGGCTGTGGCAGGCGTTGGCCACCCTGCCCCGGCGGCAACGTGCGGTACTGGTCCTGCGCTACTACGAGGGCCTCTCCGATGCCGAGATCGCCACGCACCTCGGGATCTCCACCGGGACCGTACGCAGCCAGGCCTCCCGTGCTCTGGGAAAGCTGCGCGCCGGCTGGCAGCTCTCCGACGACGAGATGACACCGGTCCAAGGGAGAGTCTGATGCCTGACCAGTTGGAAGAAGCCCTGAGCCGTACCTTCTCTGCCGCCGCCGAGGCGGCGCCGGAACGGCCGCCGGGTCTGGCACACGCGGTGGACGTACGGTTCCGGGGCCGGCGGCGTCGCAGGTACGCCGCGGTCGCGGGGGTCGCGGCGTTCGCCGTGATCGGCGGCTCCGCGCTCGCCACGGGTGTGATCACCATCCCCCGGCCGGGGCCCAGCACGGTGGGGATTCCGGCGGCGAGCGGCGGGGCCACCGCGCCGATAGCGAGCGTCTGGCCCGACGCCGTACGGCAGGTGTCGGGGAAGCTGGCGGACGGTCGGAAGTACCGCCCCGAGGTGATGCTCGACGACCACCGGCTGCTGGTGACCACCGAAGCGAGTTTCGAGAACGCCAACGAGCTGTGGGTGATGGATCTCGACACGCTGCGGGCGACCCGGATCACGAGGCTGCCGGAGCCGCACGAAGGGCGAGAATTGTTCGCGTCGAGTTTCACCGTCGGCGCCGGCCACGTGGCGTGGTGGGACGCGTACGTCGGGGGCGGCAAGCCGTACACCCGGATCTGGAAGGTGCCGGTAAGCGGTGGCGAGCCGAGCCTGGTGGGTACGGTGCCCGGGATGTACGGCTCCGGCGGTCAGTCCGGTGACCGGCTGCAGATCGGCAGTGACCGCAACGTCTACTGGTCGGCCGGGCTGGGCAACCGCAGCGTCAAGCCGGCGGTGTGGAAGCTGCCGCTGACCGGCGGGGAGCCGCGGAAGGTGGCCGGTTCGGACGGCTACCACCTGGTCAACTGGCCGTGGATCGGCAGCCCCGCGATCGACCACAGTGGAGACGGTTTCGTGGTCGACGGTCCCGACGACCCGGGGTTCGTGGCGTACCAGAGGCTGCGCAACATCATGACCGACGAAGTCCGCGACGCGGTCCCGGCGGCGAAGGGTGAGCTGTGGAGCTGCGCCGTCGTGTGGTGCGTCAACGGCCGTGACGACTACACCCTGGCCCGGCACCGCGACGGTTCGCACCAGCGCACACTGCCTGGGATGTCCTCGGTACCGACCGAATGGATCGCGTACGACCGGTTCGTGGTGTTGGACGACTTCGCGAACAGGGGGTCGCAGAGCATCCACGACCTGCAGACCGGCAAGCACGGAGACTTCGGCATCAAGCCGGTGGACGACGGTGCGGGTGGCTGGACCGCCGATAGCGTCGGAGTGCTGACACTGGACGCCCGCTTCATCCACTGGTCACTCGACGGCGGCAAGACGATCTGGATCCTGGATCTGGGCGCGATCAAGTAATGCCGTGGGCCCCTGCCGCCACGGGGGTGGCAGGGCCCCTGCAGGCTCACCGCAGTCCGGCCTCGCGGCGCAGCAGCTCCGCAAGACCTTCCGTCTCTGGTACGCCGCGCGCTGCGAACCAGGTCGCCACCACGCTCGCGTCCCGTTCCAGGAACGAGGGTCCCTGCGGGTTGGCGACCACGTCCACGATCTGCGGCAGGTCGATCAACACGATCTGTCCGTTGTGGACCAGCAGGTTGTACGGCGAGAGGTCACCGTGCGCCAGCCCCAGCCGGGCCAGCCCGACCAGCGCCTCGACCAGCTGCTCCCAGAGCGCGGCCAGGCCGTCGCGGACCGCCGCCAGCCGGGGCGCGGCCACGCCGTCCGGCGTACCCAGGAATTCCATCAACAGCTCGGTGCCGAGGATCTGCACCGGGTACGGCACCGGCACCCCGGCCTCGTACAGCCTGTACAGCGCGCCGAACTCGGCCTGTGCCCACTGTGCGGCGATCACCTGCCGGCCGAACTCGGTACGCCGCGCCATCGCCCGGTTCTCGCGGGAGCGGCGTACCCGCCGGCCCTCCAGGTACCCGGCGTCGCGGTGGAACATCCGGTGCTCCGAGCCGCGGTACCGCTTGCTCGCCAGCAGACAGCCCTCGGTCTGCGGGAGCGCCCGCCGCAGCAGGTGTACGTCGGCCTCCTTGCCGGTCTTCAGTACGCCCAGGTCGGTGTCGACCGCCGCCAGGTCCGTGACGAGCCACGACGGGTACGGCTTCGGGCCGTGTTCCCCGGCGGCGGAAACGTCCCAGGTGGACCAGCGGTCGCCCTCGGGCAATCCGTCGGTGGCCTCGTCGAGCTGCTCCTGATGGGTCGGTGGGTGGAAGCGTTCGTAGGTCTCGTCGTCGTCGAATCGCCGCTTCTTACGGCGGATGGGTGCGAAGTCACGCACTGGTGGGTTCTCCTTGAGAGTGGGCCCCCACCAGGGCGGCGCTACGGGAAGCGGCTCAGCCGGTGAAGGCGCGGAAGGGGTCGGCGGAAACCAACCCGACAACGGGTGTACGCACGGTTATCCCTCCTCCGCTCGGGCCCTCGACGCGGGCCACCTGACGTCCTCGCCGCGCAGTCTGCCGTACCTCAGTGGGGGCGCGCCACCGATTTATCGAGCAGTCGCAGCTTCTCCGCGGTGTCGGGATCAGCCGGGGTGTACGTGGTGAGCTTCGTACCGCTGCCTGCCGGGCCGAACCACAGGTGGGTGTGGTCCAACCGGAGCAGCCCGACCTCGGCGTGCACGATCTGCTTGACCTGGCTCTCCGGGCTCTCCACGTCGTGTCGCGCCCAGAGCTGGGTGAACTCCGGTGATGCCGCCTTGAGCCGGCCCACCAGTGCGATCCACGACGGTTCGCCGACGTGGTCGGCCATGGCGCACCGGAACTGCGCCACCAGACGGGCGGCGCTCTCCTCCCAGTCCGGCATCTGGGCGCGCCACGCCGGGTTGGTGAACAGCTGCCACAGCACGTTGCGCTCCTCGACCGGCAGCGCGCCGATCGGTCCCCAGATCGCCTCGAACATCTGGTTCCAGGCGAGGATGTCGCGGCGGGCGTTGGAGACCGCGGAGGGGTACGGCAGTGCGCGCAGCAGCAGCCGGATCGAGTCGCGTACCGCGTGGCAGGGGGAGCCGGCGTCGGCGATCGGCGTACCGGCCAGGGTGAACAGGTGGGAACGCTCGCCGGCGTCCAGCATCAGGGTGCGGGCCACCGCGTCCAGCACCTGCACCGAGGCCTTGATCCGGCGGCCCTGCTCCAGCCAGGTGTACCAGGTGACCCCGATCCCGGCGAGCTGCGCCACCTCCTCGCGGCGCAGCCCCGGGGTACGCCGCCGCCCGTACGCGGGGAGCCCGACCTGCTCGGGGGAGAGCCGTTCCCGGCGGCTGCGCAGGAACGCCGCCAGCTCCTTGCGGCGTAGCGCGTCCGGCGTGGGGGCCTGTATGGCGACCGTCATGACCGCCATCATGACCGACCGCCGAGCCTGGTACCAGGTACTCGTAATACCAGGATAATCGCCCTCCTGGCACCACTCTGGCGGCTGCCGCAGGCTCGGGAGCCATGACGACCACCGCTCTACCCACCCGAGCCCCGGCCGCCGCGCCGACACGGCTGTCCGACCTGGCCCTGCTCACTCTCCTGCTCGGCCCGTTCCTGTCGATCACCGACTTCTTCATCGTCAACGTCGCGCTCACCGACATCCAGTCCGACCTGCGTACCAGCACCGCCACGTTGGAGATGGTGGTCTCCGGGTACGCCGTGGCGTACGCCCTGCTGCTGGTGGCCGGGGGACGGCTCGGCGACGCGTACGGCCGCAAGCGGCTCTACCTGGCCGGGATGGCGGCGTTCACCGTGGCGTCGCTGGCGTGCGGCCTGGCGCCCACCGGCGAGCTGCTGGTCGCCACCCGGATCGCGCAGGGTGCCGCCGCCGCGCTGATGGTGCCGCAGGTGATGGCCACCATCCAGGCGGTGCTCACCGGGCCGTCCCGGCTGCGGGCCCTCGGCTGGTTCGGTGCCGCCGCGGGGCTGTCCATGGTGGTAGGTCAACTGCTCGGCGGCTTCCTGGTGTCGGCCGACATCGCCGGCACCGGCTGGCGCCTGATCTTCCTGGTCAACGTACCGCTGGGGCTGGCCGGTCTGGTGCTGGCGGGGCGGATGGTGCCGGACACCCGGTCGGACGACCCGGCGCGTCACGACTGGCTCGGCACCGCGCTGCTCGGCGTCGCGCTGGTGGCGCTGCTGGTACCGCTGATGGAGGGCAGGGTGCTGGGCTGGCCGGCATGGTGCTGGGTGTCGCTGGCGGTCGCGCCGGTGGCGTTCGCCGGGTTCCTGGCGGTGGAGCACCGGCTGGAGCGGCGGGGCGAGACGCCGCTGCTGCCGCTGTCGCTGGTGGCGATGCCGAGCATGTACCGGGGGCTGCTGATCCAGGTGCCGTTCTTCGTCGGCTTCTCCGGATTCATGTTCTGCTACACCGTGATGGCCCAGGTAGGGCTGCGGCTGGAGCCGGTGCAGACCGGTCTGGTGCTCGTCCCGCTGGGAGCGACGTTCCTGGTCGCATCAGCCGCCTCGGCCCGACTCGTGGTACGGCTGGGCCGCGGCGTGATCACCGTCGGCGCCGCGATCCAGGCGCTCGGGTTGGGGCTGACCGCGTGGCTGGTGGCCGTGCAGTGGCCGGAGGTGTCGCTGCCGGCGCTGGGTCTCACCCTGGCCGTGGCCGGCGTGGGGCAGGGGATGCTGGTCAGCCCGCTGTTCGGGGTGATCATCTCGCGGGTGCCCGCCGCGGCGGCGGGTGCCGGCAGCGGCGTACTGAACACCGCCCAGCAGATCTCGTTCGCGCTCGGCGTGGCGACCGTCGGCAACCTGTTCCTGGCGTTCGCGGACCGCCCCGGAAGCAACCTGGGTACGGCGTTCGTCCTGGTGCTGACGATCCAGATCGTGATGGCCGGCGTCGTGGCGCTGCTCTCCCGTACCCTCCCGCCGGCTCGCTAATCCGGTGGTGCCGCCTAACGCCGACCCTCGGTCAGCTCCCCGCGCCGCACGGCACCCTCGACTACGACAACCCGGACCACACCGCCCGCTCCTGGCTGCGCCGGCTCTTCGAGTACGGCCCGTTCACCGCGCCGTTCAACATCTCCGGCAACCCCGCGATCAGCCTGCCGCTGGCGCAGAGCACCGAGGGGCTGCCGATCGGGATCCAGCTGGTCGCCCCGTACGGCCGGGAAGACCTGTTGATCCGGGTCGCCGCCCAGCTCGAAGCCGCCGTCCCGTGGTGGTCCCGGGTGCCCCCGCACCACGTCGCGCTGGGGTGAGCCGCGCGGTTTCTGCCCTCGACACGCGACGTGAAGGAACACCAGGTGCGCACAACGGGGCACCATCGAGTGGTGAGCGTGCAGCCCGGTGGGGAGATCCACGACGTACACCCGTTTGCCGATCCCGAGCAGGCGCGGGGCCCGGTGCGGCGGCTGCGGGGGCGGATACCCGCCGCCGTCACGCTGTGGACGGCGCCGGGGCCGGCGGGGCTGACGGTGGCGTCCACGCTGGTCGCGGACGGCGAGCCGGGCCGGGTGTACGGGCTGCTCGACCCCGACTCCGACCTGTACGAGGCGCTCACCGACGACGGGGCCTTCACCGTGCAGCTGCTGACGCCGGGGCAGCAGCGGGTTGCCGACCGGTTCGGCGGCATCGACCCGGCACCGGGCGGACTGTTCCGGCAGGACGACTGGCGGGACACCGAGTGGGGTCCGGTGCTCGCCGGCGTCACCACCTGGGCGGGCTGCCGGCTCGACACCACCCGGGACGCGGGCTGGAGCAGACTGGTCGAAGGCACCATCGCGCACGTCACGCTCGGCGACGACCCGCCGCTGCTGCACCACCGCGGCCACTACCGCCGCCTGGAGCTACCGGAGTGACCGCGCCGCGGGCCGGCCGCCCCTGCGGGCCGGGCGTCCGACCAAGCTAGCCCCGGCCCCGTCAGCTGCCGGGGCGGGCGGGGAGCTTGCGGTCCAGCAGCCAGTACCCGGCGCTGACGGCGAGCAGGAGCAGCATCACCCCGACGATGTTGACCAACGCCGGCCCGTAGCCGATCAGGTCGATGTCGATGAAGTGGTACGGGTAGAAGTGCCGCTCCCGGCTGGCTTCGGTGAACGGCACGAACGGGCCACGTACCAGGGTGTACGCCAGCCACACCACCGGGATCAGCAGTGACCCGCCGAGCGCCGCGCGGGTCAGCGACGGGCGTGGGCCGAACAGCAGGTAGCCCAGCACCGCCAGCAGCGGCACCGTGTAGTGCAGCGTCTGGTCGGCGACCTTGTACCAGCCGACCGGCTGCCAGATCGCGGCGAGCACGAAGGCGTACACCAGTCCGGTAACGGTGATCATGACCAGGCCGGACAGCCGGACGGCGTCGAACCAGCCACCGCGCCGGGCCGGGTCGCGGGCCAGCAGGTAGGTGACCACCGCGACCACGATGTTCGACCAGATCGTGAAGTAGCTCAGGATGTTCCACACCACGACCGGCGTGGTGTACCGCCCGGGGAACAGCGGCCGGTCCACCGCCAGCCACAGCTGCAACCCCAGTCCGAGTACGGCGAGCACGCACGTCGCCGCATGCCACCCACGAGCCCAGCGCACCGACATGCACTGAGCGTAGTGGCGTCGCAACCGGAACCGCCCCTGACGCACCGCGGCGGTAAGCGGACCATCAGGTCAGTAGGCTGGCGGATTATGGCGAAGATCCCGCAGCGGTACGGCGAGGGCCACCGGGTCCTGGTGACCGGTGGCGCCGGTTTCGTCGGCTCCCACCTGGTCGACGCGCTGATCGCGCGCGGCTGTGACGTGGTCGCGCTCGACAACCTGGTCACCGGCGGGAAGGAGAACGTCGGCCACCTCTCCGGCGAGTCCCGGTTCGCGCTGGTGGAGGCCGACATCTCCGAGGGGCTGCCGGACGTACCGGCGCTGGCCGACCGGTTTGACGCGGTGCTGCACTTCGCCTGCCCCGCCAGCCCCACCGACTTCGCCAAGCTGCCGATCGAGATCCTCAAGGTCGACTCGTTGGGCACCTTCGCCTGCCTGGACCGGGCGCTCGCCGACGGTGCCCGCTTCCTGCTCGCCTCCACCTCCGAGGTGTACGGCGACCCGCTGGTGCATCCGCAGCCGGAGTCCTACTGGGGCAACGTCAACCCGATCGGGCACCGCAGCGTGTACGACGAGGCGAAGCGCTTCTCCGAGGCCGCCACCAGCGCGTACCACCGACTCCACGCTCTCGATGTCGGGATCGTACGCATTTTTAATAGCTACGGTCCGCGTATGAGGCCGGACGACGGGCGGGCGATCCCGACGTTCGTCACCCAGGCGCTGCGCGGGGAGCCGGTGACCGTGGCCGGGGACGGCTCCCAGACCCGTTCCATCTGCTACGTCGACGACCTGGTGCGCGGCATCCTGCTGGTGCTCGACTCCCCGCTCTCCGAGCCGGTGAACGTCGGCACCGAGCACGAGCTGACGATGCGGGAGCTGGCCGAGACCATCGTGAAGCTCACCGGCTCGATGTCGCACCTGACGTACGTGCCGCGCCCCGCCGACGACCCGAGCGTCCGGCGCCCCGACCTCACCCTGGCCCGGACCGAGCTCGGGTACGAGCCCCAGGTGTCCCCCGAGGTGGGTCTGCGCCGCACCATCGAGTTCTTCGCGCGCCACCTCGGTCTTTCTTAGTACGCTCCAGTAACATCCGTCCGTTTCGGCGGAGCCGATGATCTACACGCTGCGGGGCAGAGCTTGTGAAGAGGGGCGCGCTATGGGACTCCTGCAGGATCCGAAGCCGCTGAAGGACGTACCCCGGTTCTGCGACCTCGCCGAGGGTGAGATGCGCGAGGTGTGCCGCGCCGGGCGCGAGGTGACCGTCCCGGACGGCTGGTCGCTGATCTGGGAGAAGACGCCGGCGGACAAGGCGTACCTGATCCTGGAAGGTTCCGCGGCGGTGCAGCAGGGCGGGACCACGATCGCGGAGCTGGGCCCCGGCGACCTGGTCGGCGAGATGGCGCTGCGCGACCGCAAGCTGCGTACCGCCACGGTGTCGGCCACGACCCCGCTGCGGCTGCTGCACCTGACCGGCGAGGCGTTCGGAGATCTGTACCAGCGGGTCCCCAGTTTCCGGAACGCGGTGGACGCGGCGGTCGCCGAGCGGACCGCCGCGTACCAGCCTCCCGACCAGGGTTGACGCGTGGAAGAGCAGCGCGCCCTGCTCGCTGAGCTGGAGACGGTGCTGCTCAGCGGCGAGCCCTGCTACACCCGGCACCAGGTCGCCGAGCTGGCGGGCGTACCGCTGGAACGCGCCGAGGCGCTGTGGCGGGCGCTGGGGTTCGCCGCGGTGGGTGACGACGACGTGGTCTTCAACGACTACGACGTGGAGGCGGTGCGGCTGATCAGCTCGCTGGTGCAGCTCGGGGTGGTGCAGCCGCGTACCGAGCTGGCCCTGTCCCGTTCGCTGGGGCAGAGCATGTCGCGGCTCGCCGAGTGGCAGACCCAGCTGGTACGCGACGTGCTGGCCGACCCGGAGGGTGCCCCGCGCGAGGGGACCGCGGAGGCGGTGGCCGCCCTGGTGCCGGTGATCGAACGGCTGCAGTCCCACGTGTGGCGCCGGCATCTGCTCGCCGCCGCCGTCCGGATGCTGGCCTCGCCCACCGACGATCCGGACTCGGCCACCCTGGTGGTGGGCTTCGCCGACATCGTCAGCTTCACCCGGCTCAGCCGTTCCATCAGCGACGCCGAGCTGGCTGAGTTCATCGAGCATTTCGAGGGTACGGCGGCCACGATCATCGCCGAGCGGCGCGGCCGGGTGATCAAGACGATCGGTGACGAAGTGCTGTTCGTCGCCGACCTCACCACCGACGCGGCCGCCATCGCGGTCGAGCTGGCACACCGGATCGACACCGACGAGGAGTTTCCCCGGCTGCGGGTCGGGATGGCGTACGGCCCGGTGCTGAGCCGGCTCGGCGACGTGTACGGCCCGGTGGTAAACATCGCCGCCCGGCTCACCTCGCTGGCCCGCCCCGGCACGGTGCTGATCGACCGGGCGCTGCGGGAGGCGCTCACCGACGTACCGGGGTACCGGCTACGGCGTACGCCGCGGGCGGCGGTGCACGGCTACACCCGGCTGGAGCCGTGGGTGCTGCGCCCGGGCGAGGAGGGCGGTCCGCCGAGCGACGACGCAGCGGCCGGCGACGCGGCGGGCGGCCGGTCGGCCACCGGGTCGGACGGTGAGTCGGGTGACGACGCGCCCCGGCGGAGTCGGCGTCGACGTACCAGATAGCCGGATTTTCCCGACACGATTGCCTAAAAGGCGACCGTGTCGCAGTGACCTCGCGGAGCACCCCTACCCTGGGTGCTATGGCTACCTCCCGGATCTCCGGTCGGGCATCAGTCTCCGGCAGCGCCCGCGGTACTGCCCGCCCCGGCTACCACAACCAGCCGCCACCCGGGTACGGCCCGCGCGGCGGCGGGCGCGGTCCCGGCGGGCGGGGACCAGGCGGCCGCGGTCCCGGCGGTAACGGCGGGGGCAGCTATGGCGGCGGTCGCAAGATGAGGCCGCGCTGGGGCCGGATCCTGCTGGTGTTCACCGGCGTGGTCGCGGCGCTGGCGCTGGTCGCGACACTGGGCGCGTGGGCGTACGTGAGCTCGATCGACGGCGACATGAAGCGCACCGACGCGTTCGCCGGGCTCACCGGGGACCGGCCGCCCAAGACCGTTGACGGGACCCTCAACATCCTGATGCTGGGGGTCGACTCGCACACCCCCAAGGCGGGGTCGAACCGCCCGGACACCACGATCCTGCTGCACGTACCGGCCAATCACGAGAAGGCGTACCTGATCTCGTTGCCCCGTGACCTGTGGGTGAAGGTGCCGGAGAGCCCGGACGGCCAGCACGGCGGCCAGATGGCGAAGCTGAACGCGGCGTACGCCTGGGGCGGTGCGCCGCTGACGGTGCAGACCGTGGAGGGCTACACCGGCGTGCACATCGACCACGTGGCGATTGTCGACTTCGCCGGCTTCAAGGACGTGGTGAACGCCGTGGGCGGGGTGGACATGTGCGTGGAGACCCCGAAGGGCACGGACAGTTTCAAGTCGATCCACCCGCCGTACCGGACGTACAAGAAGGGCTGCTACTCGCTGGACGGCGCGCGTGCGCTGGACTACATCCGGCAGCGCAAGCAGTTCCCGGAGGGCGACTTCGCGCGGATGCGGCACCAGCAGCAGTTCCTCAAGGCGTTGTTGGACAAGGCGACGTCGCAGGGGGTGCTCACCAGCCCGTCGCGCATGAACGCGTTCATGCGTACGGTCACCAAGGCAGTCACCGTCGACCAGGACTTCTCGTTGATGGATATGGCGATCCAGTTCCGCAGCCTGCGTGGCGAGGACCTGACCTTCATGACCAGCCCGCACCTGGGTACGGACAACATCGACGGGCAGAGCGTGGTGGTCTCCGACAAGGAGAAGGCCGCGTCGCTGTACCAGGCTGTGAACAACGACCAGGTCGCCGAGTGGCTCAAGAAAAACCCAGAGAAAAAGTGACATCCACCCGATTCGCCCGGCGAATCTAACCCGCCGCTACTGGTCCACTCCTCGCAGTAGCGGCACGTGTCAGGGGGTGTCGCGCGAGGCGGTTCGGATCCGTACAGTGGTTCGGCAGCCCCTCACGCAACCCCCGTCAGAGGAGAACTGTTGGCCGGCAGACACCGACCATCCAACCGTGCCCACAGTCCGTGGTGGGCGCGACTGTGTGTCTGGTTCGGCGCCATCCTGATGCTCGGCTCCGGGGGCGTGCTGGTCGGCGGCAACCTACTGCTGGGCAATCTCGCCGGCAATGTCGAGACCGACAACCTGCTCGGCACGGCCCGCAAGGCGAACGCCGGCCGGGTCACCCTCGAGGGGCCGCTGAACATCCTGATGCTCGGCACCGACAAGCGTGAGGACTGGTCGTCCTGGCAGTCGGACACGATCATCATGGTGCACGTGCCGAAGGAGAAGGACCGGGCGTACCTGATCTCCTTCCAGCGCGACACCCTGGTCGACATCCCCGCCAACGAGAAGACCGGCTTCGAGGGCGCGAGGGACAAACTCAACTCGGCCTTCTCGTACGGCGGGCGCTCCGGCAAGGGCAAGGAGAAGTTCAGCGTCGCCAACGGCTTCCAGCAGATGGCGCTCACCCTGAACCAGCTCACCAACGTGGAGTTCGACACCGGCGCCACCATCGACTTCCGGGGCTTCATCAGAGTGGTCCGGGTGCTCGGCGGCGTCAGGCTGTGCATCGAGACCCCGAAGGGTCAGGACAGCTTCAAGTCGATCCACAAGCCGTACCGCCTGTTCAAGAAGGGCTGCCGGATGTACAACGCCGAATCGGCGCTGGACTACAGCCGGCAGCGCAAGCAGTTCGACGACGAGCCCGGCGGCGGCGACTTCGCCCGGATGCGGCACCAGCAGCAGGTGATCAAGGCGATCCTGAGCCAGGCGCTCGCCAGGGGATTCAACGATCCGAGCAAGATCCCGGCGCTGACCAAGGCGGCCGGTGAGTCCCTGCTGATGGACGAGAACATCCCGATCCCGGATCTCGCGTTCGCGCTGCGGAAGCTGACCCCGGAGAACCTGACCGGGATCAAGGTGCCGGTCGAGGCGTTCAACGAGAACGGCATCTCGTACCAGAAGCTGGTCGACGGTACGGCCGACGACCTGTTCACGGCGATCCGGGACGAGAAGATCGACGCCTGGGTCGCCAACAACCCCCAGTACGTCAACCCGCTCTGAGCCTCCCGACTCGCCTCTGCGGGAAACCGCTCGTATCGTTGAACGGTGCCGGCCATCGATGACGGTCAAGCCGTTGCCGCCACCGTGCGGCGGCGGCGTGGGCCGTGGTGGGCGTGGCTGAGCCTGGTGGTCGGGGTGATGCTGGTGGCGGCCTCCGGTGGCGCGCTGGCCGGGGTGAACGTCCTGGTCGACCGCTACACCGGCGACGTGGCCACCGACGACCTGCTGGGCGACAGCCGCAAGGACAACGAAGGCCGGGCCTCGATCGACGGCCCGCTCAACATCCTGCTGGTGGGCACCGACGACCGGCGCGACCCGAACCAGAAGGGCGCGCTGTGGCGGGCGGACACCGTGATGATGGTGCACGTGCCGGCCAACCATGCCCGGGCGTACCTGATCTCGTTCTCCCGGGACCTCTGGGTGGATATCCCGCCGTCCGCCGACGGGAAGTGGCAGGGCGGTCAGGACAAGCTGAACGCGGCGTTCGTCCACGGTGGCAACGGAGCCGGCGGCTACCGGCTGCTCGCGGCCACCCTCTCGCAGTTGATGGACCTGCGGTTCGACAGCGGCGCGGTGATCGACTTCTCCGGCTTCATCAAGGTGGTACGGGTGCTCGGCGGCGTCGAGATGTGCGTCGAGACCCCGGAAGGCACCGACGAGTTCACCTCGATCCACCCGCCGTACCGGAAGTTCAAGGAGGGCTGCCAGCGGCTGGACGGGTACCAGGCACTGGATTACGTACGGCAGCGCAAGCAGTTCGCCGACGGCGACTACGCCCGGATGCGACACCAGCAGCAGTTCATCAAGGCGCTGCTGGCAGAGGCGCGCAAGCAGGGCGTTCACCGGGATCTCGGCAAGCTGGACAGCCTGATCCGGGCGGGCGGGGAGTCGCTGACCCTCGACCGGAGTCTGCCGATGGCCGACCTGGCGTTCACGCTGCGCGACATCCGGCCGCAGGACCTGACCGCGATCGGAGTGCCCACCGAGGGCCGGCAGGGCAGAGGCTATTACGCCGAGCTGGTCGACCCCGCGCCCAGCCTGTTCGAGGCGGTGCGCAGCGACACGCTCGACCGGTGGGTGATTGACCATCCCGAGTATGTCAATCCCCTGACATAGCCAGTGCGGTGGCGCTGCAGGCCGCCGGCGTGGCCGGTGGGTGGGCGCCGGGCGGGATATCGTGGGGCGCCGTAGGACCGCGTCAGGGAACAGGAGCGCCGCGTGTTTCAGCCGCAAGTGCCGAGTGTGACTGTCGACCAGGTGCCCGAGGGGGCGTACCTGCTCGACGTACGGGAGCCGGACGAGTGGGCGGCGGGCCGGGCGCCGGGCGCCCACCACGTACCGATGCAGCAGGTCCCGGCGCGGCTGGACGACGTACCGGCCGAGGGGGAGGTCGTGGTGGTGTGCCGGATGGGCGGCCGCTCGGCGCAGGTGGTCAACTTCCTGCGCGCCCAGGGCCGGGACAACGCGCTCAACCTGGAGGGCGGGATGCAGGCGTGGGCAGCTCGGGGCCGTCCCATGGTCAACGACAGCGACGCGCCGCCGCGGGTGATCTGACGTGCTACGTGTCGGGCACCAGGCTGCGTGTCCGCCCGTGGGGCGGTACGGTCTGATTTGAGGCTTTCGTAGGTAGGTAGAGGTTCCAGGAGGGGCAGTGCGGACGGCACGGGGAGAGTGGGTCACGGACCGCCGTCGGCGTGCCCGCCGGCAGGTCCCAGCCCGGAGCGTGACCGTGCTCCACCACCCGAGCAGTGCCTCGCTGATCCGCCGGCAGTTGCTGGCTGACCTCGCCGGCACCGACGGGGACCCGGAGTTCGCCGCTGACGCCGCCGCCGTGGCCACGGAGCTGGTCGGCAACGCGGTACGCCACGCCCGCCCGCTGCCCGGCGGGGTGCTCACCGTCGACTGGCGGGCCCAGCTCGGAGGGCTGGAGATCCGAGTTACCGACGGCGGTTCGCCGAAGACACCGCTGATGCGCCGGGTGCCGCCGGAGTCGATCAGCGGGCGCGGCCTGGCCATCGTCGCCACCCTCGCCGCGCAGTGGGGAGTCGCGCCCGACGACCGCGGACGCTGCGTCTGGGCGTGGCTCGGCCAGCTCACCCGGGCCGCGTCTTAGTGTCCTGCGCCAGAGATTCGCTTGCGAATTCCGGCGCCCAGCCGGCGGCTCGCGGCGTTGTCGTCGTCGCCGATCCAACACCGGGATCGACTCCTCCTCCGCCTTGCGAGCCACCACCTGGAC
>JBOGDE010000054.1:0-22295 GCA_050701695.1 Micromonosporaceae bacterium | reverse complement strand
GGCCCAGACGACGCCCGGCGGCGTTGTCGGTTCACCCGGATACAACACCGGTATCCGGGCAAACCTCCGCCTTGCCGGCGAGGGTGCCGAGTCCCGGGCGTGAGGCATCGAGGGAGTCGGCACCCTCGCAGCCGCCTGTACTCCGCCTCGCTCGACCCGAGGTATCACGACAGCCTCTGAGCACCCGATCGGGCGTGCGGGGTCTTGCCGGTGGGGATGCCGCGTGCCAAGATCTGCCGCGGCGACGTGCACGGGTGAGCCTGGGGAGGACGCAGTGGCGGACAGACGTACCTTGAGCCGGCGAGCGCTGATCGGCGGTGCGATCGGCGTGGCCGGGGCGGGGCTCACCGCCGGTGCCAGCCTGAGCGCGCGGGCCGAGACTCGGCCGGGCGCACCGGGCCGCGCCGACGTGGTGAGTCTACGAGGCGGTACGCGGTGAGGTCGACCTCGGCGGCCCGACCGTCAGCACCTGGACGTACGGCGGCAAGCTGCCCGGTAGAGAGCTGCGGGTGCGCGCCGGTGAGACGGTGGCCGTACGGGTGAAGAACCAGCTCCCGGAGATGACCGCCACCCACTGGCACGGGCTCCGGATCGCCAACGCGATGGACGGGGTGCCCGGCGTGACCCAGCCCCCGATCGCGCCCGGCGGCGAGTTCACGTACCGGCTGACGCCGCCGGACCCCGGCACGTACTGGCTGCACGCCCACCACCACCTGCAGCTGGACCGCGGGCTGTACGCGCCGCTGATCGTCGAGGACCCCCGGGAGCCGGGCGGGTACGACGACGAGTGGGTGATCGTGCTGGACGACTGGGTGGACGGCACCGGCCGTACCCCGCACGACGTCTACCACCACCTCAAGCACGGGGGGCACCACGGCGGCGACTACGACGACCCGTGCCTGGGCTACCTGGGCCGCCATGTCGGCGACGTCCACGACTACCCGCACCACCTGATCAACGGCCGGGTACGGGAGGCGCCGGCGGTGTTCTGGGCCAAGCCACGGCAGCGGGTGCGGCTGCGGATCATCAACGCCGCCGCCGACACGTTCTACCGGGTCGCGCTCGGCGGTCACACCCTGCGGGTCACCCACACCGACGGCTTCCCGGTACGGTCGCAGCCGGCGCAGAGCCTGCTGCTGGCGATGGGGGAGCGGTTCGACGCCATCGTGGAGCTGGACTCCGGGGTGTTCCCGCTGGTGGCGAAGGCCGAGGGCAAGCACGGTGGCGGGCTGGCGCTGGTACGCACCGGAGGCGGCCAGGCCCCGCCGGCGGACGTGCACCCCACCGAGTTGGACACCTGCCCCAAGGTCGCGACCGACTTCGTCGCCACCGACGACGTGCTGCTGGACGGCCCGACCGACCGCGGCCACACCGCCGTGCTGACCGGCGACATGATGAGCTACACCTGGAAGATCAACGACCGGGTGTACGGCGACCACGTACCGCTGCCGGTCGCCGAGGGCGAAGGGGTGCGGCTGAGGTTCGAGAACCGCACGATGATGCCGCACCCGATGCACCTGCACGGCCACACCTTCCAGGTGGTACGCGGCGACGGCGGCTTCGGCCCGCGCAAGGACACCGCGATCGTCCCCGCGATGAGCGCCCTGGACACCTACTTCGTGGCCGACAACCCGGGGGAGTGGGTCACCCACTGCCACAACGAGTACCACATGACCGCCGGGATGATGACCACCGTCGCGTACCAGAGCTGAGCCCGCGTACCAGAGCTGAGCCGTCAGGCGAGGTGGTGTGACACGTCGGGGTCGGCGCGGCGTGTCACACCACGTCCGTGGGGGCTACCTTCGAGCGGCTGGCCGTACGATCCGCACCGCGACCAGCCACCGCTCCGGCGGTAGCGAGCGACCCCGGCGGGCAGCATCGGCCGCGTCACGCAGCACCGCGTCGGGGATCTCGGCGAGCGCCGGGACCTCGGGACGGCACGCGAACGCGGCGAGGTCGGCGGCGTCGAAATCGGCCGGGTCGCCGCCGGTCAGCTCGCACCAGAGTCCGAAGACCTCGCGTACCCGCCGCGGGGACGCCTGGTGCGCGGGTGGACGGGTGACGGTGGTGGGCATCGCGACACCTCCGGTAGTCGACACCACCTACCTTCAGCGGTACGCCGAACCAGCCGTCGACACCGAGGTTGCGGTACGGCAAAAAGTGGCCGTCACGATGGGTGACGGCCGACACAGCACCGCCCGGCCACGTCGTGGGGGACATGACCGGGCGGGCGGTGGGGAGGAGGAAGGTCAGTGCGTGGTGGCCTGTTCGGCACCGGCGCCGGTGAGTGAACGGACCTCCAGTTCGTCGTACTTGGCGGCGGCGGCGCCGTCGCGGAACAGCACCGTGCCGAGGTAGCCGAACAGGAAACCGATCGGGATCGACACGATGCCCGGGTTGTTCAGTGGGAACCAGGCGAAGTCCAGGTTCGGCAGCAGCGACTTCTCGGTGCCGCTGACCACTGGCGAGAAGAACACCAGCCCGACCGCGGCGACCAGGCCGCCGTAGATGCTCCAGGTCGCGCCGTGGGTGTTGAACCGGCGCCAGAACAGGTTGTAGAGCAGCGCCGGCAGGTTCGCCGAGGCGGCGACCGCGAACGCCAGTGCGACCAGGAACGCGATGTTGAGCCGCTGCGCCAGGATCGACAGCAGGATCGCCACCGCACCGATGCCGATCGCGGCGATCCGCGCCACCCGCACCTCGGCCTGCTCGGTGACCTTGCCGCGCTTGATCACGTTGGCGTACACGTCGTGGGCGAACGAGGACGCCGAGGTGAGGGTGAGCCCGGCGACCACCGCGAGGATGGTCGCGAACGCCACCGCCGCGATCAGCGCCAGCAGGATCGAACCGCCCAGCGAGCCGGCGCCACCGCCGACCCCCTCGGCGAGCAGCGGAGAGGCCAGGTTGCCGCCGGACTTGCCGATCTGCGACTCCTTGTCGGTGGGCAGCAGCGCCGCGGCGCCGAACCCGAGCGCGATCGTCATCAGGTAGAAGCTGCCGATCAGTCCGATCGCCCAGAGCACGGAGGTACGCGCCGCCTTGGCGGTCGGCACCGTGTAGAAGCGGATCAGGATGTGCGGCAGCCCCGCGGTGCCCAGCACCAGCGCCAGGGCGAGCGAGACGAAGTCGACCTGCCCGAGCAGGCCCTTGGCGCCGTACAGCAGGCCGGGCTCCAGGAACGCGGCACCCTTGCCGGTGTTCTCGGCGGCGGCGCCGAGCAGGCTGGAGAGGTTGAAGTCGAACTGCAGCAGCACCAGGAATGTCACCAGCACGGTGCCGCTCATCAGCAGCACGGCCTTGACGATCTGCACCCAGGTGGTGCCGCGCATCCCGCCGATCGTGACGTAGATGATCATCAGGAAGCCAACCAGGACGATCACGCCGTTCTGCACCGCGGGGGAGTCCGCGCCGAGCAGGAAGCCGACCAGCGTACCGGCGCCGACCATCTGGGCCAGCAGGTAGAAGATCGAGACCACCACGGTGGAGCTGGCGGCGGCGGTACGTACCGGGCGCTGCCGCATCCGGTACGCCAGCTGGTCGGCCATGGTGAACCGGCCCGAGTTCCGCAGCAGCTCCGCGACCAGCAGCAACGCCACCAGCCATGCCACCAGGAAGCCGATCGAGTAGAGGAAGCCGTCGTAGCCGTACAGCGCGATCAGGCCGGAGATGCCGAGGAACGACGCGGCGGACATGTAGTCGCCGGAGATCGCCAGTCCGTTCTGTACGCCGGAGAACGACCGCCCGGCGGCGTAGTAGTCCGCGGCGGTCTTGTTCTGCCTGCTGGCCCACCAGGTGATCCAGAGCGTGATCGCGACGACCACCAGGAACAGTGAGACCGTCAGGTTGCGGTTGCCCTGCTCGCCCTGCGCGAGATCGAGGAGATAGTTCACCGGCCGACCTCCTGGTTGTAGCCGGCGTTGAGCTTGTCGGCGATCGGGTCCAGCTGCCGGTCGGCGTGGCGGGCGTAGAGCCAGGCGATCAGGAACGTCGACGCGAACTGCGCAATCCCGAACACGAACGCCACGTTGATGTTCCCGGCGAGCGTGATGGTCATGAATCCGGGCGCCCAGTAGGCGCTGAACACGAACAGCAGGTACCAGACCATGAACGCGACGGTCGCGGGGAACGCGAAGCCCCGGTAGCGCTTGCGCAGGTCGGCGAACTCACTGGTCGCATGTATCCGTTCGTACACGTCGTGTTGCTGGGGCGTCGTCTTCTCGACCACTGCCGCTACCTCCAGAGCAGGGGAACTTCCCGGTGATTCAGGTCACCGTAGGAACGCTCCACGGGGGTATGGGAGAGTGCGCCGCTGGCGCTGCGCCGAGCGGGCGGACTCCGCGACGTGCGGTGACGACAGGTCCGGCGAGCGGTCGGTACGGCACGACGAGCGGTACGGCGCGACGAGCGCTGTATCTGCCGCTGGCGCTGGTTTCAGGGTTCGCGCTGACCTGAGCTGTGCTGACCTGAGCTGTGCTGACCTGATGCCGCCGGGCCGGTGTGGCTGCCGCGGTCGAGGTCGAGCTGTTCGGGGGTGTGCAGGCGCACCATGGTGCGGGCCAGGTTCGGCGCCACCCGCCGTGGCGTCGCGAGCGAGACCGCGACCATCACGCCGAACGCCACCGGTACCGTCCACGCCGCCGGCTGGGCGAGCAGCGCCCGGGTCCACCCGGTGTCGGCGGCCCCGATGATGGTGACCACCACCGCCGTACCGGAGGCGAGCCCGCCGGCGACCATGCCGGCCACCGCGCCGGCGTCGGTGAGCCGGCGCCACCAGATGCCGAGCAGCAGCAGCGGGCAGAACGTCGAGGCCGCCACCGCGAACGCCAGCCCCACGGTGTTCGCCACCGGCAGCCGCTGACCCGCCACCGCCAGCCCGAACGGCACCGCCACCGCCAGCACGGTCGCTGCCCGGAACGCCGGCACCCCGCGCCAGCGCCGGGACATGATGTCCTGGCTCAGCACCCCGGCCACCGACACCGACAGCCCCGAGGAGGTGGACAGGAATGCCGCGAACGCGCCGGCGGTGACCAGCGCGGACAGCAGCTCCCCGGCGGTGCCCCCGATCATCCGTCCCGGCAGCTCCAGCACCACCGCGTCGGTCCGCCCGGTGATCAGCAGGTCCGGGGTGTACAGCCGGCCCAGCGCCCCGTACACCGCCGGGAACAGGTAGAACGCACCGAGCAGCACCAGCACCGCCAGAGTGGTACGCCGCGCGGCCCGCCCGTCCGGGTTGGTGTAGAAGCGCACCAGTACGTGTGGCAGCCCCATGGTGCCGAGGAACGTCGCCAGGATCAGCGAGTACGTGGCGTACAGCGGGTGTTCCTGGCCGGAGCCGAGCGGGGTGGCCCACTGCTGGCTGTCCAGCGCCGGCAGCTGCCCGGCGACCGGGACGGCGGCGCCGGCGGGGAACCGCAGCCGGGTGCCGTCGTCGACCCGGTGCTCGCCGGGTGCCCAGCGGACCGGCTCGCCGCGGTACCGCTGCCCGTCCACGGTCCCGGTCACGGTGACGGTCACCGGCGCCGGCACCCGCAGCGTGGCCGAGGTGCTCATGGTGACCGTGGTCGGCTCCCGGAACTCGGTCAGTGCGGTCTCGCCCGGCCGGGGTGTGCCGTCGGCCCGCCACACCAGCACCAGGAAGATCACCGGGATCGCCAGCGCGGTCAGCTTCAGCCAGTACTGGAAGGTCTGCACGAACGTGATGCTGCGCATCCCCCCGGACAGCACACTGACCAGCACCACCGCCGCGACCACCAGCCCACCCACCCAGGCCGGCACCCCGACGATGGTGCGCAGCGTCAGCCCGGCGCCCTGGAACTGCGGCAGCAGGTAGAGCCACCCGATCAGCACCACCAGCACGCTCGCCACCCGGCGCACCGTCGCCGACTCCAGCCGGGCTTCGGCGAAATCCGGCAGGGTGTACGCCCCGGAGCGCCGCAGCGGCGCCGCCACCAGCACCAGCAGCACCAGGTACCCGGCGGTCCACCCCACCGGGTACCACAGCATGTCGGCGCCGAAGGCGAGGATCAGACCGGCAGCACCCAGGAACGACGCGGCGGAGAGGTACTCGCCGCCGATCGCGGAGGCGTTCCACCACGGGCTCACCGTCCGCGACGCGACGTAGAAGTCGCTGGTGGTACGGCTGATCCGGAGCCCGAACGCCCCGATCGCCACCGTCGCCACGGCGACCAGGGCGACGGCCGCGACGCCGTACGCCGGGTTCATGAGCGGTCGACCAGCTCGGCGAAGTCGCGTTCGATGCGTTCGGCCTGCCGGCAGTAGAACCACGCCGTGGCCAGCAGCACCGGGTGCACCAGCGCCCCGAGCAGCAGCCAGGGCAGCGGCAACCCGAGTACGGTCACCTCCCGCAGCGCCGGCGCCACCGCGAACAGCGCCGGCAGCCCACCCAGCAGCAGCCCGATCACCGCCAGCACCCCGAGCGCGAGCCGCAGCTGGGTACGCAGCAGCGAGCGCATGTACACCTCGCCGATCTGGGTCTGGGCGTCGATCTCGGACCTGATGGTGGTACGCCGCCGCCGCGCCGCCACGGCGCGCGGACTGGTCACCCGTACCCGTCGCGGGGCGTTCACGGGGCGGACCCGGGGGCACGCTGGCGTACCAGCAGATCCCGCAGCGCGCGGGTGTGGCGCCGGCTGACCGTCAGCCGGGTCCCGCCCACCAGCACGGTGCAGCGCCCGGCGTCGACGTGCACCTCCGTGACGTGCCGCAGCGCGACCAGCAGCCGCCGGTGGATCCGTACGAACCCGGCGTCGGCCCAGCGCTCCTCGAGGGTGGACAGCGGCACCCGGATCAGGTGGCTGCCGGTGTCGGTGTGCAGCCGCGCGTAGTCGCCGTGCGCCTCCACGAATCGCACCGCGCTGCGGTGGATGAACCGGGTGATGCCGGCCAGCTCCACCGGGATGGTCTCGTCGTCGGCCGGTTCGGGGGCCCGTGCGGTGCCGATCGCGTCGATGGCCCGGCGGATCGCCTCGGTGAGCCGGTCCCGGCGTACCGGCTTGAGCAGGTAGTCCACGGCATTGAGCTCGAACGCGGCGACCGCGTGATCCTCGTACGCGCTCACGAACACCACCGGCGGTGGCTGCCGGAACCGGGCCAGCACCCGCGCCAGGTCCAGCCCGGACAGCCCCGGCATCCGGATGTCGAGGAAGATCACGTCGACCGGCTCGCGCTCCAGCAGCCGCAGCGCCTCCGCGCCGGAGCCGGCCGCGAGCACGTCGCCGATCCGCTCGTCGTCGCGCAGCAGGTACGCCAACTCTTCCAGCGCCGGCTGCTCGTCGTCGACGACGAGCGCGGTGAGCGCCGGTACGGGCATGCGCAGAGACTAACGCGTTGCGATCGGCGTTAACCGGGCCGGCGTTTCAGGGGCGTACGCCGGGGTGGTACTTCGGCACCCGGATGCTGACCTTGGTGCCGGCGCCGGGCGCGGTCTCGACCACCAGGCCGTACTCGTCGCCGAAGACGGTACGCAGCCGCTCGTCGACGTTGCCGAGGCCGATCGAGTCGGAGCCGTCCTCGCCGGCCAGCATGGCGCGGATCCGCTCCGGCTCCTCGCCGACCCCGTCGTCCTCCACCGAGATCAGGCACTCGTTGCCGTGGTCCTCGCCGACGATGGTCACCGTGCCGGAGCCGGGCTTGGACTCCAGGCCGTGCCGTACCGCGTTCTCCACCAGAGGCTGCAGGCAGAGGAACGGCACCACCGCCGGCAGCACCTCCGGCGCCACCCGCAGCGTGACCTGCAGCCGGTCACCGAACCGGGCCTTCTCCAGCAGCAGGTAGCGGTTGATCGAGCGCAGCTCCTCGGCGAGCGTGGTGAACTCGCCGTGCCGGCGGAACGAGTACCGGGTGAAGTCGGCGAACTCGATCAGCAGCTCCCGGGCCCGCTCCGGGTCGGTGCGGACGAACGAGGCGATCGCGGTCAACGAGTTGTAGACGAAGTGCGGAGAGATCTGGGCACGCAGTGCGCGTACCTCCGCTTCGATCATCCGGGTACGGGAGCGGTCCAGTTCGGCGAGCTCCAGCTGTCCGGAGACCCAGCGGGCCACCTCGTTGGTGGCGCGTACCAGCCCGGCGTTCGCCGAGGCGGTGTAGACCTGCAGCGTGCCGATGACGCGTTCCTCGACGGTCAGCGGCGCCACGATCGCCTGCCGGAGCGGACAGTCGAGGTGCTCGCAGGCGACCCCGGACACGGTGGTACGCCCGTCGGCGACCGCCGGTGCGGCCAGCGCCGCCACGCCGGTCGCGTGGTGGTCGCCAAGACCGTCCCAGGCCAGCAGCCGGTCCGCTCCGGACAACGCCGTGGCCGGGGCGCCGAGCAGCGTACGCAGATACCGCACCGCCTTCTCGGCGCTGGCCTGGGTGAGCCCGCCACGCAGCGGGGGAGAGGCGAGCGAGGCGGTGTGCAGGGTGCTGAACGTGGCGCGGTCGGCGGGCGTGCCCAGGTCGGCGCGGTGCCGTACCAGCCACCACACTCCGATCACGGCGGCCAGCACCGATCCCGCGAGCACCACCGGCCACAGCTGTGCCATCTGGGCACCGTACCGCCCGGGCGGCTACGAGCCTGTCCTGTGGATCTTCAGCCGACTGCGACGAGCACCAGGGGCCGACCGGCGGCGTTGGAGCTTCGCCCGAATACAACACCGGTATTCGGACAAACCTCCGCCTTGCCGGATCGCCCCCTGGCACCCGTCTCGCTCGGCCAAGATCCACAGGACAGACTCATACACCCTCGTGTCCCGATTGCGCGCCGGTGCCCCGCGCCGTTGAGGTTCCCATCGATGGGTACGGTCTGGACAACGCGCCGGAACAGGTCGAGGATTCGGCGGGGACGAATCTGGGGAGGTGGCGTGGTGGCGCAGGCGGTGTCGGATCTGGCGTCGGGCGGTTCGGGCGAGCCCACAGCGGTGCCGGAGCCGGGCCCCTCCGAATCGTCCGTGTACGACCGGGGCGAAGCGATCTGCGTGATCGGCGCCGGCTCCAGCGGGCTGGCGGCCATCAAGAACCTGCGGCAACGCGGCTTCGACGTGGACTGCTACGAGCGCGAGACCGACATCGGCGGCGCCTGGAACTGGCGCCACGACCGCAGTCCGATGTACGCCAGCACCCACCTGATCTCCTCCAAGCCGCTCACCCAGTTCCCCGACTTCCCGATGCCGGACGACTGGCCCGACTACATCAGCCACCATCAGCTGTTGTCGTATTTCCGCCGGTACGCCGATCACTTCGGGCTGCGCGAGCACATCTGGTTCGGCACCGAGGTGCACCGGCTGGAGCCGGTCGGCGACGGCCGCTGGCACGTGATGGTCCGGCCGCGCGGGTCCAGGACGCTCCGGATCCTGCGCTACACCGCCGTGGTGATCGCCAACGGGCACAACTGGGATCCGAAGCTGCCCTCGTACCAGGGGCAGGACGGTTTCACCGGCCGGGTCATGCACGCCTCGGAGTACAAGGATCCGTCGGTGCTGCGGGGCCGCCGGGTACTCGTGGTGGGCGGTGGCAACACCGGCTGCGACATCGCGGTCGAGGGTGCCCAGCAGGCGACGAAGACCTGGCACTCCACCCGGCGTGGCTACTGGCTGGCGCCCAAGTACGCGCTGGGCCGCCCGGCGGACCAGGTGGGGGACGCGATCGCGCGGCTGCGGCTACCGCTGCGGGTACGGCAGTGGCTCGCCCAGCTGACGCTGCGTACCACCGTGGGGCGGTTGGAGCGCTTCGGGCTACCGAAGCCGGACCACCGGATCTTCGAGACCCACCCGATCGTCAACAGCCAGCTGCTCTACTACCTGGGCCACGGCCAGGTCACCCCGAAGCCGGACGTGGCGCACTTCGACCACGACCGGGTGGTCTTCTCCGACGGTACGCACGCCAACCCCGAGCTGGTGGTCTTCGCCACCGGCTACCGGCCCCGGTTCGAATTCCTGGACTCCGAGCACCTCAACGCCGACCCGGAAGGCCGGCCCCGGCTGCATCTGCAGATGTTCGCCCCGCAGCACATGGGGCTGTTCGTGGCCGGGCTGATCCAGTCCGACTCCGGCCAGTTCCCACTGGTGCACTGGCAGACGGTGGCGATCGCGGAGTGGCTGCGGTCCTGCCGGTCGGCGCCGGAGCGGGCGCGGGCGTACTGGTCGACGGTGGCGGCCGGCGCCGGGCGGCGGTGGAGCGCGACGAAGACCGTCGACACCAGCCGGCACTGGTTCGAGGTGGGGCACCACCGGTATCTGAAGGCGCTGGAGCGCACCATCAACGAGTTGGCGGCTGAGCGATGAGCAGGCGACTGGAGTCACCCGAGAGCCCGATGCTCGTCAGCCCGGAGCCCGGGTCGGGTCGGCTGCCGGCCGACCTGCTCGCCCGGCGTCGCACCGAGTCCGACCGGCCCGCCGCGCCAGAGGTGGCCGCGGCGAGCGGCCCGGTACGGGTGATGCGGCGCAAGGAGTGGGCCTCCCCGCCGGTGCCGGTGCACCGTGAGGTGATCAGTGAGCTGCCGTCCGAGGACACCGGCAAGCCGCCGCTGCTGTTCGTGCCGGGGCTGCGGCACGGTGCCTGGTGCTTCTCCGAGCACTGGCTCGGCCACGCCGCCGAACGGGGCTTCCCGGCGTACGCGATGAGCCTGCGCGGCCACGGCGGCAGCGGCGGCGCCCAGCTGCGCCGGCGTACCACCCTGACCGACTACGTGCACGACGTGATGCAGGTGGCCGCCTCGTTGCCACGCCGCGCGGTGCTGATCGGGCACGGGGTGGGCGGCCTGGTGGTGGCGCAGGCGCTGGCCCGCTACCCGGCGCACGCGGGTGTGCTGCTGGCCCCGGTGGTACGCGGCTGGCGCACCCTCGGCGCGGCGCTGCTGCGGCACCCGCTCGGCACCGTACCGGGGTTGTTCGGGTTCTCGGTGGGGCTGCGGCCCCGACAGCTGTACGGGCGTGGGCTGCCGAAGGGCGTCGCCCGCCACTACCGTTCCCGGCTGGACCGTTCGGCTCCCCGGGTGCAGTACCAGCTGCTGATGCGCCGCCGTACCGAGCCGGTGGTCCCCGGTACGCCGGTGCTGGTGGTGGGCAGTCCGCAGGACCGGCTGGTGAGCCAGGGCGCGCTGCGCAAGGTCGCGGCCAGCTACGGCACCGAGCCGCTGATGTTCCCCGGGATGGCGCACCACCTGATGCTGGACGCGCGCTGGGCCGAGCCGCTGGACGCGGTGCTGGACTGGTTGAGCGAGACCGTCGACTGAGGGTCGCCGCGGGGCTACGCTGACGCGCCCGGACGAGCCTCGGGGCGCGGTCAGACCTTGGCGCCGTCGTCCGGATCGCCGTCCGGGTCGGGCGCCGGGCGCAGCCGCAGGATCAGGCCGATGCCGCCCGCGATCAGCAGCACAGTGGAGATCACCAGCACTGTGTCGGTGTCGCTGATGCTGAGATAGCCGAGCAGGTCCGGCCAGACCAGTACCAGGATCCCGGCGCCGATCAGCGCCAGCGAGATCACGGCGTGCTGGCTGAGCCTGGGCAACGGTGGCGGCGGGGGCGGCACGAAACCCTCGTCGTCATCGTCGCCGAAGTCCGCGTCGAGCGCGTCGAGCAGGGTGGGTTCGTCACCATTGCCGGGCATCGCGCTGCGCAGCCGCGGCAGCCGCAGTCGGGCCACCTCGTCGTCGGTGTTGGTGTCGTCGGTGGTGGCATCGCCGCCGGCGGTACCGCGATCGGCCTCCAGCTGGGTGACCAGCTCCCGCCAACGGGAGTCGAAGTCGTCCAGCCCGCCGCCCTGCTCGGCCGTGTCGTCCTGCAGCGAGTCCCCGCTCTCCAGACGGCTGGCGTACTCGCGCGCCTCATCGAGGTGGTCGCGGTCGACGTACAGCCGGTCGGTGGGGCGGGCCGGCACGTACGTGGAGCGGGTGACCGGGTCCAGGTCCGAGCTGGGCTGCAGATACGCGGCGATCCCGGCCACGCCGAGCACCTCGAGCAGGTGTTCGCCGATCCGCGGGTCGACATCGGCCGCCGGAGCGTACTCGCCGGCTTCCAGGCCGTTGTCCCGTCGGCCACGTCGGAGCGGTCTGTCGGTCATGGTCACCTCTCGACGTGGATGGGCGCGGGTACGCAATGGTGGGACGCGGGTACGCCTGTCGGCCCAGATTACTCCGGACCGCCCGGTACCGGCCTCCTCCGATCCGTCTCCGGTACGCCGGTGAATCCTGACACGACGCAAAGATGATCCGTGAGTCCGTTGTCCCCGGGACCTCTGGCTCCGTAGGCTCAGAGCTGACGCACTGGGAGGATGCGAGTTGCTGTACTGGGTGCTGAAGTTCATTGTGCTTGGCCCGTGGCTCAAGCTGATCTGGCGGCCGAAGGTGGAGGGGCTCGAGCACATCCCTGACGAGGGTGCCGCGATCCTCGCCAGCAACCACCTGTCGTTCTCCGACTCGATCTTCCTGCCGCTGGTGTTGAAGCGGAAGGTCGTGTTCGTCGGCAAGAGCGAGTACTTCACCGGCCGCGGCTTCAAGGGCTGGTTCAACCGCTTCTTCTTCGAAGGCGTCGGCACGATCCCGGTGGATCGCACCGGTGGCCGGGCCGCGCAGGCGGCGCTGGACACCGCGAAACGGGTGCTCTCGGAGGGCAACCTGTTCGGGATCTACCCGGAGGGCACCCGGTCCCCGGACGGCAAGCTCTATCGCGGCAAGACCGGGGTGGCACGGCTGGCGCTGGAGGCCGGGGTGCCGGTGATCCCGTGCCTGATGATGAACACCGACGAGATCCAGCCGGTCGGCAAGGTGCTGCCCCGGATCATGCGGGTCCACATCAAGATCGGAAAACCTCTGGATTTCGGCCGGTACGCGGGGCTGGCCGGCGACCGGTTCATCGAGCGTTCCGTCACCGACGAGATCATGTACGAGATGATGGACCTCTCCGGCCGCGAGTACATCGACCAGTACGCCGCCAAGGTCAAAGCCGGCCAGGCCAAGTCAGAGACCCCGGTACGCGAGTCCGTCGCCGCGTAAGGCTGATCCGGTTGTGGATGCCCATACCCGGAAGCTTCGCTACTTCGTGGTCGTCGCCGAGGAGCTGCACTTCAGCCGTGCCGCCGCTCGGCTGTTCATCGCGCAGCAGGCGCTGAGCAGGCAGATCCGCGAGCTGGAGGACGCGGTCGGCACCCGGCTGCTGGCGCGTACCACCCGGAGCGTGGAGCTGACCCCGGCCGGTGAGGTGTTCCTGGACGCCGCCCGCACCGCGCTGGCGGCGCTCGACACCGGGGTGGACGCCGCGCTGCGCTGCGCCCGCGGCGAGGCCGGGGTGCTGCGGGTCGGGTTCGTCACCGGTGGGGCGCTGGAGCTGACCCCGCCGCTGCTGGCGGAGTTCGGTGCCCGGCACCCGGACATCACGCTGGAGCTGCACGAGTCCGCGTTCACCGACCCGTCCGGCGGGCTCGCCGAGGACGAGTCCGACGTGGCGCTGGTGCGGCTGCCGCTCTCCGACGGGGCGTACGACCACGAGCCGCTGTTCACCGAGCCGCTGGTGGTGGGACTGTCCAGCACCCACCCGCTGGCGACCGGTAACGACGTGCCGGTACGCGACCTGCTCGACGAGCCGGTGGTGGTGGCCGGCGCGACCGACGAGGTGTGGCGTACCTTCTGGCGGCTCGACGCGCACCGCGATGGCCGGCCGCCCCGGAAGGTCATCGACACCACGTCGCACACCGAGGAGTTGGCGCTGGTCGCCGCCGGGGTGGCGTGCATGGTGACCGCCGCCGCCGCGGTGCGCTACACACCCCATCCGTCGGTGCGGTACCTGGCGTTGACCGACGTCGCCGGCTCCACCCTGGCGGTGGCGTGGCGGCGCGGCCGGCGTACCGCCGTGGTGGACCGGTTCGTCGAGGTCGCCCGCACCGTACGGGACCGCGAGACCGAGACCGTACACGCCATCGAGCACCCGGCTTTCACAACAGCCTGATTGTGAATCAGCGCCGAAACGGGTGTTTCTGCGGTATCCAGTACTGGTGCTAGCGTTCCGCCACCATCGGCACACGTGTGGTGGGTGACCCACGTCGACGGCGACCCCACGCCCCGATCGGCAGGAGCCGCGGATGGCGACCGTGAGACGGACCCTGATCATCGCGCTGGCGTTGGCGACACTCAGCTCCGCGGCGGTGCAGGCGGCCGCAGGCCGACGCGGCACTGGCCGCGGACGCGTCGCACGCGTTCGCCGGTGACTGCTACGCGCTGCGTACCGCCGACGGCCGGTACGTCGCCCGCAACGGCATCGGCGGCTACAGCGCCGTCACCGGCGCCGACCGCGCCGAGCGGTTCCGGATGCAGGCCTCCGCACTCGGCCGCTACCTGCTGTACGACCGCGGCATGAAGCTGCTCGCCGCCGGACTGTTCGACAGCGTGGTCGCGCTGCCCCGGATCGACGCCTCGGGGGACTGGCAGGTCGACGTCTCCGGCGACGCGTACACCCTCACTTCCACCCAGGTCGGCAAGGCCCTGGCGGTGGCGCCGTGGACCGGGCTGCTGCGGGTCACCGACGTGAACCGGGCCGGGTCGTTCCGGTTCGAGAAGACCACCGGCTGCGCGGTCTTCCCGGAGGCGGAGGTGAACGCCACCGGTGCGCCGTTGTCCGGGGGTACCGCCACCGGCGAGGTACGCGGCCTGCTCGACATGCACCTGCACGCGATGCACAGCGAGGCGCTGGGCGGCGGCGTGATCTGCGGCGCACCGTTCCACCCGCAGGGGATCACCAAGGCTGTGGTGGACTGTCCCGACCACGAGCCCGCCGGGCTGGGCGGTTGGTTCGAGAACGTCGTAACCGGGGCGTACGGGCCGACCGGCGCCCACGACACCCGCGGCTGGGCCGACGTTCGCCGACTTCCCCAAGGCCAACTCGGTGACCCACCAGCAGACGTACTACAAGTGGATCGAACGGGCCTGGCGGGGCGGGCTGCGGGTGGTGACGGTGCTGCTCGGCTCCAACCGGGCGCTGTGCCAGGTGTACCCGGTCAAGCGCAACCCGTGCGACGAGATGGACACTATCCGGCTGCAGGCCGCCAAGATGTACCAGTTGCAGGACTACGTCGACGCCCAGTCGAAGGGACGCGGCAAAGGCTGGCTGCGGATCGTACGAGACCCGTACGAGGCCCGCCGGGTGGTCGAGAGGGCAAGCTCGCCGTCGTGCTCGGCATCGAGACCTCGGAGATCTTCGGGTGTACGACCTGGAACGGCGCGCCGCAGTGCACCCGCGACGACATCGACTCCGGGCTGGAGGAGATGTGGGCGCTGGGGATCCGCCACATGCAGCTGATCAACAAGTTCGACAACGCGCTGGGCGGCGTACGGTTCGACTCCGGGACCGCCGGGATCGCGGTGAACGGCGCTAACTTCCTGACCACCGGGAAGTTCTGGCAGGCGGAGACCTGCACCACCCGCGAACACGACAACGAGATCGCCAACCCCGACCCGTCCGGCCTGATCGGCACCCCGCTGCAGGACCTGCTGCCCGGCACTCTGCCGGTGTACCCGCCCGCCCCGCACTGCAACAAGCTCGGCCTGACAGAGCTCGGTGGGTACGCGATCCGCGCCATGGCGGCGCGGGGCATCGTGGTCGACCTTGACCACCTGAGCGTGAAGGCGACCGACGGGGCGCTCGACGTGATCGAGTCGCTGCGCTACCCGGGCGTGGTCTCCGGGCACAGCTGGCTCGACCCGCACTTCTACTCCCGGATCTACCAGGCCGGCGGCCTGGTCACCCTGTACGGCTTCCAGAGCCCGCACTTCGCCCAGGAGTGGGCGAAGACGAAGGCGATGCACGACGCGGACCACTACTTCGGGTTCGGGTTCGGCTCCGACGCCAACGGCATCGCCACCCAGCCGGTGGCGCGCCCCGACGCCGCCCACAACCACCCGGTGCAGTACCCGTTCCGGTCCTTCGACGGCGGCACCACGCTGGACCGGCAGCGCACCGGCGAGCGGGTGTACGACATCAACCGCGACGGCGTCGCCCACTACGGGCTGCGGCCGGACTGGATCGAGGACCTGCGGCTGGTCGCGGGGCCGGAGATCGTGGACGACATGTCCAAGGGCGCGGAGGCGTACCTGCGGATGTGGGCCTCGGCCGAACGGTGGGAGGCCGCGTAACGGAACTCCCCGGCCCCGAGGGACGGCAAGCTCTACCGCGGCAAGACTGGGGTGGCGCGGCTGGCGTTGGAGGCCGGCCGCTACGCGGGGCTGGCCGGCGACGGATGCGGCGTACCGGCCGGGTTATGGTCGGGCTCTATTCTTGCAACAGGTCGAGGGTAAGGCGGTCGACAATGGATGAGGCTGCCCTGAGGGCGGGACGGGTACGCGGTCTGCGACGGCAGCTGCGCTGGAGTCAGGAGCGTCTCGCTGAGGAAGCCGGGATGTCGGTGACCACTATCAAGAAGGTGGAGTCCGGCCGGGGCGAGGTGACCACTGCGACGCTGCATGCGATCGCTCGCGCTCTCGGCACGACGACCAACGAGTTGTATGTGGACCGTGCGTACGTTCCGGTGCTCGGCGCGGAACCGGACCATCAGGCCTTGGCGAGGCTCCGGCAGGCGGTCGCGCCTCCGATCGGAATCGACGGCGGCCCGATCGAGGGGATCCTGCGGGGGCCGGTAGACCTGACATCGATCGACGCGGCCGTCGTGAACATCGAGATGGCGTATCGAGACGACCGGTATGACGACGTGGCCGAGGCCCTGCCGGGCGTGCTGGCTGCCGCGCATCGCGCGGTCGCGGAACTGGATCATGGCGACGCATATCGTGCCCGCGCGCGTGCGCTGCAGATGGCGGGCCGGTACCTGACCCAGGTGCGACAGCTCGATCTCGCCTTGACCGCGCTCCGCGCGTCGATCAGGGATGCCGCACAGGTGGGAGACCGGACGCTCGCCGCTGTCGCCGTCAACGGTCAGGGCTGGGCGCTGACCCGGCAGGGACGGCTGGCCGAGTGCGAGCAGCTGTGCACCACCACGGCCGACGAGATCGAGCCGCGATTGTCCACTGCTGGTCCAGATGAGCTGGCCGCGTGGGGCAATCTCGTGCTCCGCGCGAGCGCAGCCGCGGTCCGCAATAACCGGCACGATCGGGCCGGGGAACTGCTCCGTGTCGCATCGGCAGCCGCCTCGGCGCTGGGCCGCGAGCACGACAGCTGGGCGACCTTCGGACCGATGACGATCGCACTGAAGTCGGCGGAGTACGAACTGATCCTCGGCAAGCCTGACCTCACCCTGGCGGCGGCACAGCGACTTCCGGACGCACGGGCGGTCGGTGACGTCACCCCGCTCAACCGGCACCGGCACATGCTCGACGTCGCGCAGGCGTTCCTGCTAACGGGGGACCCGCACAAGGCCACCGCGACTCTGAGCAGGGTCCTTCGGCGTGCGCCCGAATGGTTGCGTCGGCAACGGTCTGCATATGAGACCGTACGAGAGATCTTGAGGACACGTCCGAAGAAGCCCACAGAGGAAATGGCCGCACTAGCGGCGCATCTTGGCGTTGCGGCGTGACGGACCGGCCAATCTCGCGACCGAATTAGGGGGCTTCGAGGAAAGAGGTCGCGCTCCGCTTCTGTTGTGCTGCCGTTGCCGTTCGTAGCGTTTCCGTCACACATGCTGACCTAGTCGTATGGACGGAGCACGCTATGAACCAAGCCGAGCCGGGCAAATCCCACTTGCGCACCCACGTCTACCAGGTACGACCCTCGATCGGTGGGCCGCCGGTGTTGTCAGTGACTGTCGACCGGCAGTCGGGCACGCTGACGGTCGCAGCCACCGATGGCTGGACGATCAGGCTCGATGTGGTGATGGCTCGCGCGCTGTGGATCGTGATTCAGGAGGCGGTCTACGAGCGGCGCTCCCTGCGCTCTGACGGGCCGACTCTGACACTCAGCTTTGACCGCGGCACCGGTCGCATGGACGCGCTCAAGCGGGACGCCTGATGCGCGGGCTCTCCTCTGCCCAGTTCGCCGCGTACGCTCGTGGGCAGGTCCGTACCGCCGACGTCCTTCTCGGGTCTCACCACGTACAGGGCCCGCTGTGCGCTTGCGGCAGGGTTGTGCCGTGTTCCGCGGCCATCAGCATCGTCCGCCGTCGGGCCCATTTCGTCCGTACGCTCGCTCGGACGATCGCCGGCCCAGTGGTGGGGCGCGCCGAGGTGAAACCACCTGGGCGATCGCGCCCCGGGCAGCCACCCCAGTGAAGTGGCGTGGGATGCCCGTCAGTCGTTCATGCCGGCGCGGCGGCGCAGCGCCATCAGGTCGGTGACGACCGTACGGCGGCCCTCGGTACGCAGCCAGCCCCGGCCGGCGAAGGAGTTGAGCGCCTGGTTGACCGACTGCCGGGAGCCGCCGGCGAGCTCGGCGAGCTGGCTCTGGTTGAGCTCGATGGTGACCATCGACGCTGGGTTGGTGCCGGCGAGGCGTACCAGCGCCTTGGCGACCCGGCCGGGCAGGTCCAGGAAGATGTGGTCGGCGTTCTGCTCGGTCAGGCGCCGGATCAGCCCGCCCAGGGAACGCATCACCGCGTCCAGGATCCGCGGGTTGACGTGCACCAGCTCCAGGAACGCGTTGCGCGAGAGCGCGAGCGCGGTGCAGTCCTCGATCGCCTCCGCCGAGGCCGAGCGGGGTGAGCCGTCCAGCAGCGAGACCTCGCCGAGCACCTCGGGGGAGCGCAGCACCGTGAGGATCGCGCGTTCCCCGCTGGGGGCGGTACGGAACACCGCGACCGCCCCGCGGCGCAGCATGATCAACGACTCTCCGGGGTCGTTCTCCACGAACAGCAGCTGTCGCTTGCGGTAGGTACGCGGCACCGCCGCCGCCATCACACGCTGCCGTACGTCGGGCTCCAACCCGCTGAACAGCTCGACATCGGCTAGCGGATCGCCCGTGTCGATTCCACGTGCATCCACGGCCGCCACCCCTCCCCGAGTGTCGGACCTCGTCAACGAGGTCAGCCGGTGTAACCGGCGTCGTCTATGTCCACCCCGTGTGGTGCCACCGGACAACGGTTTCCGGCAAACGGGGCAATGCGCCGTCCGTATCAGGATCAGCACTCCAGATCATGCCACGTCCGGAGGCACTTGCACGCACGGCCACGTCTCTCGATGACCCCTCTCAGCCACAGGGCGGGCACACGTACCGATACCGGCCGGTGTCGGACCATCTACACCTGTCGTATCGGCTGCACGACAGCTCAGTGGCGTCCCCGGCTGCGAGGGTGGGTACGGCCGCACCCGAGGGGGCTCAGCGGAGCGGCCGGCGCGGTGAGGTGGGTAGGAGTTCAGTTCGCGGAGTAGTGCCCACTCCCGTCGCTGTGGGATGGGGTAAGAAGGGGTCCGGCCGGAGCGGCGTGACCGCCCGGTACGGGCCCCTTCGACATCGGCCAGGCTCACCCGAGGGCGGGCGGCCCGCCGGCGGCTCAGTCGACGGCCCAGCCGCCGGCGCGCTTGACACCGCGCCGCCAGATCGCGTGGCCGCCGTCCTCACGTACCCCCGGGGTGGGGGTGAAGCGGGCGTCGAGCTGCCAGGTACGTGCCAGCTCGTCGGTGGAGGACCACACGCCCGTGGCGAGCCCGGCCAGGAACGCCGCGCCCAGCCCGGTGGTCTCGGTGACGGTGGGCCGGCGTACCGGTACCCCGAGCTGGTCGGCCTGGATCTGGCAGAGCAGCCCGTTGGCGGCCGCGCCGCCGTCCACCGACAGCTCCGGCAGGTCCACCGAGGCCTCGGAGACCATCACGTCGACCACGTCGCGTACCTCGTACGCGATCGCCTCCAGGGTGGCGCGGGCCAGGTGGGCGCGGGTGGTGCCGCGGGTGATGCCGAGGATCGCGCCCCGGGCGGCGGGGTCCCAGTGCGGCGCCCCCAGCCCGGTCAACGCCGGTACGAACACCACGCCGCCCGAGTCCGGCACGGTGTTCGCCAGCCCCTCGATCTCGGCGGCGTTGCCGATGATGCCCAGCCCGTCGCGCAGCCACTGCACCGCGGCGCCGGTGACGAAGATGGCGCCCTCCAGGGCGTATCTCGGGCCGTCGCCGAGGTCCCAGGCGACCGTGGTCAGCAGGCCGGCGTGCGACCGCACCGGCACCCCGCCGGTGTTGGTGAGGATGAACGAGCCGGTGCCGTACGTGCACTTGGTCTGGCCCTCGGCGAAGCACACCTGGCCGAACAGCGCGGCCTGCTGGTCGCCGGCGATCCCGGCGATCGGCAGTCGCAGTCCGAGGAACTCGCTCGGCTCGGTCTGTCCGACCACCCCCGAGGAGGGCACCAGCTCCGGCGGCCTGCCCGGCGCGTCCAGCAGCGAGGCCAGCTCGTCCGACCACTGGCCGGCAAAGGTGTCGTACAGCAGAGTGCGGCTGGCGTTGGACGGGTCGGTGACGTGCCGGGCGCCGCGGGTGAGCCGGGCGATCAGGTACGCGTCGACGGTGCCCCACACCAGCGTGCCGTCGGACAGCCCCGCCGCCGTCGCGGCGTCGTGCCGGGACAGCCAGCCCAGCTTCGTACCCGAGAAGTAGGGGTCCAGCCGCAGCCCGGTCAGCTCGCTGACCCGGGCACCGTGACCGGCCTGCTCCAGCTCGGCACAGAGCGCGGCGGTACGCCGGTCCTGCCACACGATCGCGCGGCGTGGCGCGCGCAGCGTCTCCGCCTCCCACACCACGACGGTCTCGCGCTGGTTGGTGATGCCGATCGCGGTCGGTGGCTCGGCGCCGGCGGCCTCGGCGTTCATCAGCGCCTGCCGGCAGGCGGCGAGGGTGGCGACCCAGATCTCCTCGGGTTCGTGCTCGACCCATCCGGGCTCGGGGAAGTGCTGCGGGAATTCCTGGTAGCCGCGGGCGGCGATCGCGCCGTCGGCGGTCACCACCAACCCGGTCACGCCGGTGGTGCCGGCATCGATGGCGAGCACAGTCATCCGGCTGTCGCCTCCCAAAGATCTATGAGGCTGCAGCTCTATGAGGCTGTCGCCCCTCTATGAGGCTGCCGCCTCCCGAAGCACTGTGAGTACGTCGGGGTCGATCTTGCCTGGAATCAGCCGCTCTTCAAAGTTCTCCCGGCCCGCCCAGTTGCCGAGCGCGGTGTCGAGGCCCTCGGCGGTGTCGGGGCCGGTGTACCCGAGCGCGGCGAGCCGCTTGCGTACCTCGGCGGCGAGCCCGGCGGTCAACGGCAGCGCGGTGGCCGGGTCCGGTTCGGTGAAGTAGAGCTGGTGCAGCCGCAGCATCGAGCGCAGCTTCGCCACCGGGTCGGGGTCGTCGTCGACCCGCAGGTCGACCGCGACGTCGGAGAATCCGCCGTACCCGCCGCCCTTCCGCACCACCAGTAGCGCCGCGCTCTGCCGGCCCCGGCTGTCGCCGCCGGCCGCCTCGCCCGCGGCCAACGCCGCGACCAGCCGGTCGGCGAATCCGGTCGGCTCGCCGGTCAGCCATGCCTGGCGCATCGCTTCGACCACCTCGGGGCCGGTCAGGATGTTGCCCTGCACGGCGTACCCGTCGCCGGTCAGCCCACCGGCCCAGTCGTGGCATTCCTCCCCGGTGTACGTCGCGCCCTCGCCCGTGGTGGCGACCACGCCGAGCTGGCGGTGGCCCCGGTCCGGGTCGGCGGCGGTCAGTCCGGCGACCACGTCGGCCGCCGCGATCCCGGCCCGCAGCATCGCCAGGCCGGTCTGCCGGTACGTGAGGTTGGCGTACGCCTGGGTGGCGAGCGCACCGACCTCCGCCTCGGCCGCGGGTACCGCCGAGCCGGCGGCGAGGAACTTGCTGGCGACCGCCACGCCGTACTGCTGGCCGTCGGCGGAACGGGCCACGATGGAGAACGTCATGACGGCGACAGTAAGCGCCGAAAATCGTTTGCCGAACCTCCGAAAGGGGGAGTGGGCGGTGGGCGCGGGTCCCTATCCGGGAGGATGTCGGGGATGCCCTACCGCTACTTCTACGACTGCGAGTTCATCGAGGACGGCACCACGATCGATCTGGTGTCGATCGGCGTGGTGGACGAGCACGGCCGCGAGTTCTACGCGATCTCCACCGAGTTCGACGACAGCAAGGCGATCCGGTGGGTACGCCGCAACGTGCTGGACAAGCTGCCGTCCCCCGGCGACCCCAGCTGGCGCAGCCGGGAGCGGATCCGCGAGGAGCTGTACGAGTTCCTGGTCACCCCGCTGCGCGAGAAGCAGTCCGACCGGCTGGAGCTGTGGGCCTGGTTCGCGGGGTACGACCACGTGGCGCTGTGCCAGCTGTGGGGGCCGATGACGGCGCTGCCCCGGGCGATTCCCCGGTTCACCAAGGACCTGCGGCAGCGGTGGGAGGA